>DASRDE010000293.1:0-2587 GCA_035652755.1 Vulcanimicrobiaceae bacterium
CGATGCCGCGATGCGGATCGAGCCGCTGCAGGCGGCGAAGTTCCGCGGCCGTGCGGATCCGGCCGTCGAAGAGCGGCCGCAGGTCGCCGCGGTCCAAATGCCCGGTCGCATGGAGGGCGG
This sequence comes from Vulcanimicrobiaceae bacterium, assembly GCA_035652755.1. Taxonomy (GTDB): domain Bacteria; phylum Vulcanimicrobiota; class Vulcanimicrobiia; order Vulcanimicrobiales; family Vulcanimicrobiaceae; genus DASRDE01. The sequence continues at coordinate 121 of DASRDE010000293.1, forward strand.
TGTAGGCTTCGTCCTGCCAAAAAACTTTGCCGCCCAAGTTCTCGAAGCGCAGCACGATGCCGGCGGCGAGTACCAGTCCGAAAACCGCGGCCGCGACGACCCGGCTCGTTCGGGCATGCTCGCGCGCGGCTATTGCTGCCATGCACTCATTTTAAGGCTGGGCTCCCCCTGCGCGCGACTGGACTGGGACCAAACAGCGTAGGCATGTCGACCCCTGGGCCGCGGTGACGAGGTTCGGCGGAAGTCTCTCGTTAGCAGGACTACAAGGCCCTGGAAGGGCGTCCGGCAGGCTTCTTGCAAACGAAAGGGGTGCGTGGCTTGATGAACGCGATGCGTTTGGTGACCTCCTCGCTGGTGGTGCTATCGGCGGTTCTGCTGACCGCCGCAGCCCCGCGCCACGTCTTGACCGCGGACTACTGGGGCGGATACGCCGGCACGCACAACGTGCCCGCCGAGCGGGCCGCGCAATGGCTTTGGCTTGCCGAGACCGATCCGCAGGATACCAATCTGCTCGCGCCCCTGGGCGTCAAGACGATGCTCTACACCAACCCGAACCGCGAGATGCCGCACGATCCGATGTGGAGCGACGACGACAGCGAGTTCGCGCACACGTGCTCGGGCGGCCGCGCTCGCGGCGAATCGCAGTACGCGAACATCCTGTTGACCAATCCCGCGTCGGCGGCGACCAAGCATTTGTGGAAGACGTCGGTCGCTTCGCATTTCGAAAACGCGCATTTCGATTTCGTCTTTGCCGACGAGGCGGACGGCGCCGCGTACGCGGCCGATCAACCTTGCGGTTATGCTCTCGGGCAGTGGCTGCGCGACGAGGCCTCACTCTTCGATAGCCTGCACGAACCGATCATCTACAACGCGCTCGGCGACTTCGCCGGCCACGACGTCGCGCCCGAGATCGCGCTCAACGCGCACGCGGCCGGCGGAATGATGGAAGAGTGCTACGCGCAACTTCATCCCGAAAACCGCGTCGGCGGCTGGCGGTGGTTTGCCACCGAGCTCACCGAGCTGCGCATGGCCGCCGCGCACAAGTACTTCATCTGCTACGGTCGCGACTTGACGCCGGCCGATCAGGCGCACGAGAGCCGCATGTACACGTATGCGTCGTTTCTGCTCTCCTACGATCCGGCGACGACGATCTTGTGGGAGTACTATAAGACGCCCAGCGGTGGACACGTCATGCCCGAGAGTCAGCTGGTCGCGCTCGATCCGGAAAAACGCGTGACCCGCGTCGCTCAGCTGCGCGAACGAGGCGGCGCGTACGTGCGGCGCTACCGGCGCTGCTTTTTGGATTCCAAGCCGGCCGGTCCGTGCGTGGCTGCGGTCAATCCTGACGACACCGAGCGCAGCGTCGATCTGAGAGGATACGGCCGGGTGCTGCAGCTGCACGGCTCGGGAATTTTCGACGGCGGCAGCGTGAGTTTGGGCCGCGCTGGGGACGCGGGGCGGCTCGAGCCTCTGGGTGCGGTCATCGCGTTTAAATAGATGAGGGTGCTGCTCGTCTCGTACGTTTTCCCCCCCGAACCCTCGCCCGGTGCCGCCAGGCCCAGCTTCATCGCACGATATCTGCCGCGCTTCGGATGGGACGTGACGGTACTCACGCATTCATCCGGCACGCCTCCGTTCAAGGCCGACGTCGAGCATGCGGGCGACGTCTTGAATTGGGTCGGCCGTCTGCCGTTTCGCGTACAGGATGCACTGCTCGTCCCCGACGCGACGGCGCGTTGGATTCCGCGGGCCGTCGCGCGTGGACGCGAGCTGCTCTCGCACGGCGGTTTCGACGCGCTGCTGAGCACGGCGCTTCCGGCGACCGTACATCTGACGGCCGCGGCCTTGGCAAAGGAATTCTCACTGCCGTGGCTCGCGGATTACCGCGACCCGTGGACCGGAAGCCTTTACGTGCGCCGCCCCTTTCCGCGCAGCGCGTTCGAACGCGCGATGGAAAAGCGCGCCCTCTGCCATGCGCGGGCGATTACGACCGTCTCAGAACCGATCGCGCAGCAATTACGAGCGCTGCATCCGGGAAAGAGCGTGACCGTGATACCGAACGCAGTGGACGCGGCCGAGTGGGAACCCGTGCGCGCTCAAAAGCCCCATCGTTTCGATCTGGTCTACACGGGCTCGATGTACGACGGCAAACGCAAACCCGACATCCTCTTTGCAGCCTTGGCCGCGATGCGCGCCGCAGGCGACGCCGCCGCGCTCGAAGCCGCGGTGCACTTCTACGGGCCCAACAGCGGGACGGTACCGCCCGCGGCGGCTGCGTACGGCTTGACCGAATGCGTGCACGTGCACGGCCTGGTACCCCGCGCGGACGCGATGAGCCGGCAGCGATCGGCCGCAGCGTTGCTGATCTTTCTCAACACCGATCCAAAAACCGCCGGTGAGCTCGGGAGCAAAGTGCTCGAATATGCGGGGGCGCGGCGCCCGATCGTCGCCTTCGGACCGCCCGGGA
>DASRDE010000294.1:0-2691 GCA_035652755.1 Vulcanimicrobiaceae bacterium
TCCCCGACGCGGCCGCATCGTGGATGCTGCAAGCCTATCGGAAGGGCCTTAAAGCGCTGCGCGCGGAGCGTTTTGATGCCATTCTGAGCACCGCACATCCCCCATCCGTTCACGTCGTTGCGTCCATGCTCGCGCGGCGCACCGGCTTGCCGTGGATCGCCGACTTCCGCGACGCGTGGGCCGGAAATCCGTATTTAAAACGCGGACCGCTTCGCCGCCGCCTCGAGTACGCCGCGGAACGCGCGCTGCTGCGGCGTGCATCCTCGATCGTTGCCATTTCGGACCCGATCGCGCAGACGCTGCGCCGCGTCCACGGGCGCCCCGTCGCGGTCATTCCGAACGGTTTCGATCCCTCGGAGTGGGATGCTTTTCCGGACGTGATGCCCGATGCGTTCGAACTGGTCTTCACCGGCTCGATGCACGACGGGAAACGCACGCCGGATCTGCTATTCGAAGCGATAAGGGATCTCGCCGCGCAGCGCGACCCGGCCGGCCTGGAGGCCCGCGTGACGTTCTACGGACCCAGCAACGAGCGCGCGGTCGAAGCGGCGGCGCGCTACGGCATTGCCGACCGCGTCAAAAACGCGGGCGTCGTGTCGCGTCCGGAAGCAATGGCCGCGCAGCGCAAAGCGGCCGCACTGCTCATCTTCTTGAGCATGGACGCGGCGACGCATACGGAGATGGGCAGCAAGTATCTGGAATATGCCGGCGCGCGCCGGCCGATTCTGGCGTTCGGGCCGGAGCAAAGCGTGATGCGTCCGTTTTTGCACGAACGCGGACTGGGCTGGTTTGCGTCCAATGCCGAACAGGCACGGGACGGCCTGCGCCGGGCGTTCGAGCGATTCCGATCGGACGCGCGGTTATCGGAGCTGCCCGAGCTGCCTACCGCGCGCGACTTGGCGCGGGGCTTTGCCGCATTACTCGACCAGGCATGCGCGCAAGCGCAACTCGACAGGGACGGAGTTTATTCGGCGCTTCCCTTGCGCACGAACCACTTCTGATAGCCGTCGCTTTCGATCATCTGCGGCTTCTCGGCTTTGTCCGAGAAGAATTCGTCGACCGCCTTGTTGCAGCCCGGCCACGGCGGATCGTTGTACTCGTCAAAGAGGATGACGCCGCCGGTTGAGACGCGAGGGTAGAAGAACTCGAGCGTTTCCCTGTACGATTCGTAGATGTCGCAATCCAGATGCACAAAGGCAAACGTGTGTCCGGAAAAACGCGGCAGCGTCCGATTGAAGTACCCTTTGACCAGTGACACCCTCCCGTGCAGCTCGAACCAGCGCAGTTTGCGCGCGAGCCGCTCGTACGACGCCTCGCTGAACCCGGCGACGCGCTTTTGCGGATCGTCCGCACCCCCCAAAGCCAGATCGACGGCGACGGATTCGTCAAAGCCTTCGAAGGAGTCAAAGCCGTAGACGTGTTTGCCGATTCCATGCTGCTCCAAGTAGATGGCCATCGGCACGATGCTGGCGCCCAGATACACGCCGCACTCGGCCACGTCGCCCTCGATGCTGCGCGACTCCTCGAGAAAACGGAACAGGATGTTGACGTTCGAATCGCCGCTGGGAGCGGCAAACGGCCGCCGCACGACGGCGCGCGGCAGTTCGATCGTGTACAGCTTCGAAAGCACGCTCGGCCACGTCTCGATGGGCCGGTTCTTCCACAGGCGATACGACGTACAGATCAATGCAGGGTTGTTGCGCGCCAAGTGGACTGCCGCCCGGCGGACCGTTTCTACCAAAGCCGCCCTGCGTGCCGGCTCAGGCTGCATATGCGGGCGCGCGCTCGAGGAGCGCCTGCGCGATCTTCGCGGCCGCGTGGCCGTCGCCGTACGGCGTGCCTTGATGCATGGGCGTGATGCGCCTGGAGGCCTGAACAATCTTTTCCGGATCGCTGCCCGCCAGCACGTTCCAACCGTCTTCGAGCGTTTCGAGCCACTCGGTCTGCTCGCGCAGCGTCACGCACGGAACGCGCATGACGAAGGCCTCTTTCTGCAGACCGCCCGAATCGGTGAAGAGCGCGCTCGACCGGGCCAGCAGCGCCATCATCTCCATGTAGGGCAGCGGTTCGCAGACGATGACGTTGTCGCCGCTTCCGGCGCCGAACTCTTGCGCGATTGCGCGCGTACGCGGGTGCACCGGAAAGACCACGGGCATGCCGACGCCGCGAAGGCCTTCCAACAGCCGGCCGAACGTCCGCGGATCGTCCGTATTCGATGCGCGGTGAATCGTGGCGACCGCGTATTCTTTCGGACGCACGCCGAACTGCTCCAAAACGGCGGGATGCGGCGGAATCTGGGCAGAGACGCGCATGGCCAAATCGACCATCAGGTCGCCGACGACGCGCACGCCCTCGGTCACGCCTTCGCGCGCGAGTTGCTGCGCGGCCGCGGCATTGGGAACCAGCAGCAGATCGGCGACGTGATCGGCGACGATGCGGTTGATCTCCTCGGGCATCGTCCGATCGAAGGATCGCAATCCGGCCTCGACGTGCGCGACGGGCAGATGCAGCTTCGAGGCCGCGAGCGCACCGGCGAGCGTGCTGTTCGTATCGCCGTACACCAGGACCCAGTCCGGGTGCTCGGCTTCCAGCACGGGCTCGAGCCGGCGCAGCATCTCGCCGGTCTGCGCGCCGTGGCCGCCGCTCCCCACGCCCAAATTATGCGCGGGCTGCGGAATGCGCAGCTGGGCG
>DASRDE010000295.1:0-4110 GCA_035652755.1 Vulcanimicrobiaceae bacterium
ACCGCGCGACGCGATCGGGGAAGCCGTCGTCCAATAAGCCGGCGCCGCCCCCCGCGGCCTGGACGTGCAGAGGCCAGGTGTTGTGCACCAGCGTGACGACCGTCGCCATTCCGGCATCGCGCATGCACTGCAGCACGTCACGGTAATGCGCAAACGCCTCTTCGCTCCAGCGGCCCGGCTCCGGCTCGAGTCTAGCCCAGGAGAGCGAGAGTCGAAATGCCGTGCAGCCCAGTTTTGCGGCGAGCGCGACGTCCTCGCGATAGCGGTTCCAAAAATCCGTGGCCCGGCCGCGCGGGACGAGTCCCCGCACGCGTTCCCACACGTCCCGAACGTCGTCGCGGCCGTCGTACGCTTCGCACTGATGATCCGCGGTTGCCACGCCGAAGCGAAAGGGCTGCGCCATGTTCGCGAACTGCGCTGCACACGGGGGCCTTCCCTTCGCAAGGACGAACGCCGCGCGCATGAGGTTCAGCAACAAGACCTGCATCGTGACCGGCGGCGGATCGGGTATCGGGCGCGCAACGTGTCTGCAGATGGCGGCGGAAGGCGGGCGCGTGGTCGTCGCGGACCTGCACGAGCAGGCCGCGCAATCGACCGTCGATGCGATCCGGAGTGCCGGGGGTCAGGCTATGGCGGCCGAAGTCGACGTCGGCGATTCCGCGCAAGTGCAGAAAGTAATCGCAAGCGCGCTTTCAACGTTCGGGACGCTGGACGTCATCGTCAACGATGCGGCGATGATGACGTTTACTCCCATCGTCGATCTGGCGGAAAGCGATTTCTTTCACGTGCTGGCGACGAACCTGGGCTCGGTGTTCTTTTTCGCCAAGTACGGAGCACCGCGAATGCCGCCCGGCTCCGCGATCGTGAACATCAGTTCCGTACACGCCCATGAGACCACCGCCAACGTCGTACCGTACGCCGCTTCGAAAGGAGCGATCGAGGCATTCACGCGCGGGTTCGCCGTCGAAATGGAAGCGCGCAAGATTCGCGTGAACAGCGTAGCGCCCGGCGCCGTCGATACGCCGATGCTGTGGAATAACCCGAACATCAAAAGCGGCGTAGAGAAAGTCGAAGGGTCCATCGGCAAGCCCGAGGACCTCGCCGAGGCAATTTGCTTCATTGCATCGGACGATGCGCGGTTCGTCAACGGAACAACGCTGGTCGTAGACGGCGGCCGCCTGGATATCCTTCCATAACGGTAGGGTCCGCTGCGACATCCGCTGGCCTCCTTAGAAAATGCTTGGCCAACCATGAGTCAAGACTCAGGAAGTTTTCGGAGTGCAAGGCCAGCAGCATAAGACAGCAGACGAATAGCAGAAGTTCAAGGGATTCCAGGCCGAAGCGTTGTTGGTATTTTCCTTGAGCGAGAAAATATGACGCGGAGAGAAACATACCACCTGCGGCGCCGATTCGCGTAAGCAGGCCCAAAACCAGCGAGATGCCTACCAACGTTTCTCCAAAGGCTACCAATAACGCAAAGATCTGCTGATGAGGCAAGACGACTGTTTCAATGAACGCGCGGATCGGCCCGTGCACGGTTGATGCCGCGAACTTGCTCGCATCGTAGAACTCGCCCTTCGGTGCAGCCCACGCTGGCTCCAGCTTCGACGTCCCGTATTCAAACCAAAGCGCTCCGATATAGATTCTAAAGAACGCGACCCAGCGTCCAGCCATTTTTTTCCGTATATTCCGTTACGGCAGCACTACGATTACGCCGCGCTGACCGAGTGTGAAATGGTATCCGCAGCTATAGTAATACACGCCAGGCCGAGTCGCGGTGAAGAGTCTCGATTGAGTATGCGGCAAAACGTTGCCGGCACTCCAAGGTTGCGATGTAATTTTATTCCCGGTCGCGATGCGGCCGTCGGTAGGGAAGGTTGCATTTTCACGACGGCAACCTTGGCAACCGGCGTTCCTGCGGCCACCGCGGCCGTCAGGCAAGTTATCGCCGCCAGTATTGCAAATCGGGCGCGCGAAAGGGCCGCGCTCATGGGATCGGCGGCTCGCCGGCGCGGCCGCGGGCCGGGCGTTTTACCAATTCGCCGCCGCAATTCGGACACGTGTGGCTCATTGCCGCGGTGCAAGCCGAACAAAATGTGCACTCATACGAGCAGATGAATGCATCTCCGGAATCTGAAAGCGGTGCCAAACAACGCTCGCAAGATCCTTTCATGGTCAGCCCCTCTTTTTTCTCGACGCCGGACGCGAGGCGATACCCGCGCCCCGGCACCGTCACGATATAAGAGTTTTGACCCGCACGCTCTCCGAGCAGCGTCCTTAAGAGGAAAATGTGCTGCGTAAGATTGGCGAGCGTCGCTTCCTCGTCAGTCCAGACTTCGTTGAAGAACGCGCTTCGCGAAACGACCTGTCCGTTTGCTTCCAAAAGCAGCAGCAAAACGCGAAAGAGCTTCTCGGGCACCGTACGCTGCTCTGCGCCGGTCAAGAGCATGCGGCGCGGAACATCCAGCAGATGCCGCCCGAATCTGTACGTGAGCGGCATCGGAGGTGAAGAGCTCGCCCCCTGGATCATGAACACGTGTTCTCTGCATTGATGTGTGGTCCTCGCGCCGCGCATTATCAAAAAGTATCAAAACTGCAGACCAGCGCGGCAAGTGCGGCTTGATCGTTTGCCCGGTCTGACGTATGCTTCTGGCAATACGCGTTGTTTGACGCGGAGGCTCGCCTGATGATTTCTCGCTCGATACTGCTGCTGCCGCGCCTGTACTTGGGCGTCATTTTTCTGGCAGCGGTATATTCGAAGTTCACGATACCGGTGGGCTTCGCACGCGCCTTGACCGGGTTTCTCAATTCGGTCGCGATGCAAAGCGCGAGCCCAGCTTATAAAGCGATACTTCAAGCCGTGGTGCTTCCGCATGCCGGATTCTTTGCCGGTTTGGTCGAGCTGGGCGAATTGTTCGTGGGCATCGCCCTCTTGTTAGGTTTGGTTACCCGCTTTGCGGCCGCCGTCGCGATTTTTTTGCTCGCGAACTACTTTCTGGCCAAGGGCCTTCCGCTCTGGAGTCCGGCCAGCAACGATATGGCGGACATCGTCCTGAGCATCGTGGTAATGACAGGCGCCGCCGGGCGCGTCTTCGGGCTCGACAAGTACCTCGCGGCGCGTTATCCGAACGTGGCGCTCTGGTAGCCCCGCAGTAACGAAGGGGAGCCGCTTTCGCGCCTCCCCTTCGCCGATCGAGTGTGCTCCGTATCTACTCGCCCTTAATGGCGATCTTCTTGGGCGCGATCGGCTTGTAAGGCGTGAGCGTAATCGTCAGCACGCCTTTCTTGAGCTGGGCATCGACCTTGTCGGGGTCCAGATCCTGCGGCAGCGTAACCGAACGGGTAAACGAGCCGGTGCGGAATTCACGCCGATGGAAACGGGCGCTCTTTTTGTCGTCCGTCTCTTTGTGCCAGCCCGAAACCGTGACCGTGCTGCCGTTCACCTCGACGTTGACGTCCTTGGACTCATAGCCCGGCACGGCGACGTCCAGCACGTACTTGCCGTCCTTTTCGTACACGTCGAAAGCCGGTGTCGCATACCCCGGCCGCGTGAATTCCGGAAAGAACGGGAAGTCGGCAAATGCCCGGTTTACCAGCGCCTCGAAGTCGGTGGTGAAGTCTTTTCTCTCGAGCATAATAACCTCCGGTTTAGACCTTCACCCGCAGTCTAGTCTGCCGGAGGGAACCCCGTAGGAATCGCCGTTCCTCGCCCGTTCCCGGTCCTATTCGAAGCGTAGCGCGTCGATCGGATTGAGCCGCGAGGCTTTGAGTGCCGGGTAATAGCCGAAGAAGACGCCGACCGCGGCCGAAAATCCGACGGCGATGAAAAACCACTCCAGCGGAACGAGCGTGGGCCATTTCGCGACGTGCGCGACGATCTGGGTTCCAAGCAGGCCCGCGAGGACGCCGAACAAGCCGCCGAGGGTCGACAGAACGATCGATTCGGCCAGAAACTGCCGTAGAATCATGGCCGCGCGGGCTCCGACCGATCGCCGCAGCCCGATCTCGCGCGTTCGCTCGGTAACCGAGACGAGCATGATGTTCATGATTCCAATTCCGCCCACGACTAGGGACACTGCGGCCACGCTCGCAAGCAGCGCCTCCATGACG
>DASRDE010000296.1:0-2117 GCA_035652755.1 Vulcanimicrobiaceae bacterium
TGCAAATTCCAGCGAAGCGGATTGGCCCGGAGCCGCGACGATTGCCGGAGACGGCAGCGCGATCTCGGCAAGCGTGGACGGCGGAAAATGCACCATGCCGACGGCATAGTTGGGCGGCGCGTCGCCCGGCGAGCTGCCGAAGCGCGCGTTGGGCGTCGCCGAAAGGGCGAAGTCCAAGCGCAGCGTTCCGCGCTGCGGAAGCTGGGTCCACGCCCGATTCGACGGTGCGCCGTCGATGCGGAGCGATTGAACGTAGGCGTTGCCGTCGGACGCTTGCGGTGCGTCGATCGCGATCGTTCTGCCGGACGGTGAATCGATGCGCACGTGCGTGAACAGCGGCGCGCCGAGCAACAGCACGGGCATGCCGGGATCGATCGGATAGAGTCCCATCGCGTTCCAGGCCCACCAGGCGCTCATCGTTCCGAGATCGTCGTTACCCGGTAAGCCGTCGGGTGTGGGAGCGTAAAGCTGCAGCATGACGTCGCGGTTTATGCGCTGCGCCCGGTACGGCGCGCCGGCGTACAGATATGTCCACGGCGACGCGAGCGTCGGCTCGTTGCCGAACCACGCAAACGGCTGGTCGACCCCCGCATCGAGTTTCGAGAAGAATGCGTCCAGCCGCGCAATCGCGCCGGCCGAACCGCCGAGCGCACCCACCAGCGAGCCCAGCGCTTGCGGCACCATCCACGTGTATTGGTAGGCGTTGCCTTCTTGAAAGCCGCTCTGACCGTTTTCGCTCAGCGGCGTGCGCATGAACGCGCCGTCTCCGTCGCGCGGCATGATCAGGCCCATCGACGTATCGAAGAGCGCCGCCCAATTCTGCGAACGCCGCATGAACGTGCGGAAGGCGGATTCGTTGCCCGCGGCGCGCGCTATTTGCGCCACCGAAAAATCGTCGAGCGCGTATTCGAGCGTTTCGGACGCGCCGTTGGCCACTGGCGAAACGCTCGTCGTATGCGCGTTGACCACGTAGCCGCGGCGAAGATACTCGCCAAGGCCGGGACGCGGATAGTACCAGCCCTGGCCGGGCGAACTGTTCGTATCGCCGGCATTCTTGAGCATCGCAGCCAGCGCGGCGCGCAGATCGAAGCCGCGCGCGCCAAATGCATAGGCTTGCGCAAGAATCGGAGCCGCCGAGTCGCCGCCCATGACGCCGGTATATCCATTCGCGACCGGCCATTTCGGAAGCCACCCGCCCTGCTGGGCGTCACGCAACAGGCTCTGCATCATATCGGAGGTTTCGCCCGGCGCGAGCAGCGCGAGAAGCGGCATCTGGGTACGGTACACGTCCCACCCCGAGAAGCTCGTGTATTGGGCATGTCCGCGCGCCGCGATGTGGCGCCGTCCGTCGAAGCCGATATACGCGCCGTCTGCGTCGCTGAACAGCGTCGGTGAAAGCAGCGCGTGATACAGCGCAGTATACAGCATGCGCCGCTCGCCTGCCGTTCCGCCCTCGATACGGACACGCGACAGCAGCGATCGCCACTGATCCTGTGTCGCCGTACGCGCAGCGTCGAAGCTTTGCCGCGCTTGCGCGTCGAGGTTACGCTGCGCTCCCTCCACGCCCGTATAAGAGACCGCCGCTCGCGCTTCGATCGAGCGGTCGCTCCTCGTGTCGAACGCAACCCAGGCGCCCGCCCGCGTCCCGGATGCGCTTTTCGCTCCGCGCTCTATGCCGCCGCTGCTCCACGTCCCATACGCATCGAACGGACGATCGAAACGCAGCGCAAAGTAGACGGTGAAAACGTTGGGCATCCCGCAGAACCCGCCGCTTTGCGCAAAGCCGTCGACCTCCGAAGGGCCCGCGATCCAAACGCGCGCGTCACGCACGCCGGCTTGGTCGGAGGCGGCATCGACGAGGATTCCCGCATGGTTCGATGCCGGAAACGCAAAGCGCGCGATGCCCGAACGAGGTTGCGCGGTCAGCGAAACATCGACTCCGCCGTCGAGGTGAACGGAATAGTATCCGGGTGAAGCTGTTTCATGCTCGTGCGAAAAACTCTGCGCGACGCTCTGCGGATCGGAAACTTCGCCGAGCACGGGCATCACTGCGAAATCGCCGAAGACTTGGCATCCCGCACCGGAGAGATGCGTCAAACTAAAGCCGGTGATCTTCG
>DASRDE010000297.1:0-26403 GCA_035652755.1 Vulcanimicrobiaceae bacterium
AATCCAGGTACCATATGCCGTCCGTAAATTGGGACGCTTCGCGCGAAGCCGCCTGGACGGCCAAGCGCGTCTTTCCGATCCCCGCACCTCCCGCCACAGTCACCAGGCGCGATCGCTGCAACGCCGTGTGCACGATCTCGATTTCGGCGGAGCGTCCGACGAACGCGCCGCGCCAGGCCGGCGCGTTGTGCATGCCCGTGCTGCGGCGCAAGACGACGGGCGTGTGCGACTGGTAATGCGAGCCGACGACGCGATTGCGCCCGTACTCCTTGGCTTCATAAAGCGCTTTGTCGGCTCGCGCAAGCAGCGCCGTCGGACCGGCATCGCCGGCGGCGGCCTCGGCTCCAATGCCGGCGCTGACGGTGACGCGGCGCAGTTGAGAGCCGGCATGCTCGATCTGAAGCGCGGCCACGGCTTCGCGCATGCGCTCGGCAATGCCGATCGCTTGATGTTCTGCCGTGCGCGGGAGCAGCGCAACGAACTCCTCGCCACCAAAACGCGCGAGCAACTCCCCATTGCGCTTCAGGCACGATCGCAGCGCCTGCGCCACCAGGTGCAGCGTCCGGTCGCCGCTGATATGCCCGTAGCGATCGTTATAGGCTTTAAAATAATCGACGTCGACCATTACCACCGCCAGCGGCTCGCGCGCGGTGCACGCGCGCTGCCACTCACGCTGCAGCTGCGCGTCGAATGTCCGGCGGTTGGCCAGGCCCGTGAGCATGTCGCTGCCCGCGAGATGCTCCAGACGTTCGTTCGCCGCTTCCATGGCGGCCTGATGCGCGCGGATCGCGACGATCGCAGCCCACGTGTGAACCCGATCGGAGTCGCGCTCGGAAAAAAGCGGATATGCGTCCCGAGAGACGGCCACGCGGCCCAGCACGCCGTCTCCGAACGCAAGCGCGGCTTCAATCGTTTGCGCGGGCGGCGATGCAGTCCCGGCTCCGTAAACCAGCCGGCACGAAACGTCATCGCCCAGGTACAGCGTCACTTCGCACGGCGCGAGCGATTGGGCGAGCAGGGCACATAGCGAAGAGAGCGTCTCTCGAAACGGCTTGCCGGACGCGATCGATTCGGCAGTCTGTTGAGCGAGGCTCTTCATGCCGATAGGTGTACTCCTGTCCCGAACGATTCGCGGGGCCCGCGGCTGCGCTCATGCCGGGGCGGACGGGGATTCGGTTACGTTCCGGTTAAGCAGCCGGGCATGTACCTGCTGCTCAAGCTGATCCATCTTTCCGGCGTCGTGCTGTTCCTGGGCAATATCACCGTGGGCATCCTCTGGAAGCACTTAGCGGATCGCACCGCAAATGCGCCCGTCATCGCGCATACGATCGACGGGATCATCACCGCCGATCGCGTGTTCACGATCCCCGGCATCATTATCTTGCTGATCGGCGGTCTGGGTGCGGCGTATATTGGCGGCTATCCAATCTTGGGCACAGGCTGGATCCTCTGGGCGCTGCTTGCATTCGCGCTTGCGGGCGCGGCGTTCGGGCCGCTCTCGCGCAACCAGCGCGCGCTCTCGTCGGCTGCGCACGCCGGCGATTTGGCCGAGTACGGGCGGTTGTCCGCCGCATGGAACGTGTGGGGCGGCGTTGCCCTGGTGCTCCCAATCATCGCATTCGCGCTGATGATCCTCAAGCCGCAGCTGCCGGCGTTTTAGGGAGCGGAGCCGGCTGCAGTGCGTCGCTGCCGAACCGCTTCGTACAGCAATACTCCCGCCGCAACCGACGCGTTGAGCGACTCGACTTTTCCGAGCGTCGGAATCTTCACCAGATAGTCGCATTCGCGGCGAACTAGTTGCGCAAGACCGGCGCCTTCAGCGCCGATGACGATCGCGAGATCGCGATTGAAATCGGCCTGCATGAAGTCGATGCTTTCGGGATCGGTCTGAGCGCCGGCGACCCAAACACCGGCTTTTTTCATGCGCCGAATCGCATCTGCGACGTTCGCGACCCGCGCGATCGGCAAGTGCGCCGAAGCGCCTGCGGCCGCTTTACGCACGGTAGCGTTAACGCCGGCGGCACGCCGTTCCGGGATGACGACGCCCGAGGCGCCGGCACATTCGGCGGTACGAACGATCGCACCGACGTTGTGCGGATCGGTCACGTGATCGAGCACGACCACGAGCAACGGCCCGTCCTTGCGCACCAGCACCTCGTCCAACGACGCATACGGAAACGGCGTTCCGAACGCGATGACGCCCTGATGGGCCTTGTACGGAAAACGCGTGAAGAACGGGCGCTCTTCGAACTTGACGAAGATCCGCCGTTCGCGCGCCGCGGTTAGCAGCTTGCGCAGCGCCGGATCGCGCCTGCGCTCCTGCGCAACGTGGATCGTTCGCAGGCTTTCGGCAGCGGCCAGCGCCTCCTCAACGGCATGGACGCCGTAGATGACGTCGTCGAAATCCACGTCCAGCCTGCGCTGGGCGTGACGTCGCTCTACGCGCCGGCGCTCCACGTCGTCCCTTCCTTCGAATCTTTGAGCGTCACGCCGCACCGGGCGAGCGCGTCGCGCAACCGGTCGGAGGCGCTCCAGTCCTTGTCCGCGCGCGCTTGAGAGCGCAGCGCGATCACGCGTTCGACGGCCTGCTCGGCCGTCGCGCCGTTGAAGGACGGCGCCGCTTCGCCAACCGCCGTTTGCAGCTCTGCAGCAAGACGCTCGACGAAATCGCCGGGCAGCGCTCGCGCGGCTTCTTCTAGCCATGAATCATTAGCCGGCAGGCCCAGAATGTATAGCGCGCTTTCGAACGACGCGCGCGAAGCGCCGCGGTACGCGAGCAGCTCGGCCAGCGCGACGGCGGTGTTCATATCGTCGTCGAGCGCTTCGCGGATGCGCGCATCGAACGGGCCGTCGGCGGCCGCGGCCGGATCCAATTCGCGCCAGCGCCGTTTGAGGCGCTCGAGTGCGGCGCTTGCGGCGGCGACCGACTCTTGGGTGAAGTTCATGACCTTGCGATATCCCGTCTGCAGAAACAGCAGCCGGATCGCCTGCGGGTCGAACCGTTCGAGCACCTGCGAGAGCGGCTCGAAGTTGCCCAAGGACTTGCTCATCTTCAGATTGTCGAAGAGCAGCAGTCCGCCGTGCATCCAGAAATTGGCCATGGGCGGGTGACGCATGAGCGGCTCGCTCTGCGCAACCTCGTTTTCGTGGTGCGGAAAGATCAAATCGGCGCCGCCGCCGTGGATATCGAAGCCCTCGCCCTTGGGATCGAGCAGTTCCTGCGACATTGCCGAACACTCGATATGCCATCCCGGCCGCCCCGCGCCCCAGGGCGATTCCCACGCGGGTTCCCCGGGCTTGGCGAATTTCCACAGCGCGAAATCGAGCGGATCGTCTTTGTACTCGTCGACTTCGATGCGCGCGCCGGCTTCGAGCTCTTCGACGTTCCGGCGGCTGAGCTCGCCGTACCGCGGGAATTTACTCACGCGGTAATAGACCCCGTCGCGCGCAGCGTACGCGTAGCCGCGCTCGAGCAGTTGCTCGATCATGGCAAGAATCTGCGGAATGAACTTGGTGGCGTACGGCTCCTGATCGAACGGCAGGACGCCCAATTTGCCGTGCAGCGATTGCTTGAACGAAGCGTAGTATCCGCTGACGATGTCGTACCAGTGTTCGCCGGTTTCCTTGGCGCGGTTGATGCTGCGGTCGTCGATGTCGGTGACGTTCTGCACGTACGTGACGCAGTAGCCGCAATGCGTCAAATACCGCCGCAGCGCGTCGAAGAACAAGAAGGAACGCGCGTGGCCCAGGTGCGCCTCCGCCGACGGCGTGAGCCCGCAGACGTAGATCCGCACGCGCGGCGGATCGAGCGGAGCAAACGGTTCGACGGCACGCGTCCGCGTGTTGTACAAGCGCAAGGCCATCAGTTCGGTCCTATACGACCCAGGACCACGTCGACGCGGACGCTTCGTCCTGCGCGATGTCGTTCAGGCGCGCTTCGAGCTGCGCGACGCGGCGCTGCAAGCGCGCGATCGCATCGGCAGTCGGATCCGGCATATCGACCTGCGGTTTTTCGGGGACCAGGCGCACGGGAACGCCGTCCTGCATGACGACGCGTGCGGGCACACCGACGACCGTCGAGTTCGGCGGAACGTCTTTCACGACGACCGAACCGCCCCCGATCTTCGCGTTGTCGCCGACGGTAATTGCTCCGAGCACCGCGGCGTTGACGCCGACGGTTACATTATCTCCGAGCGTCGGATGACGTTTGCCGTGTGAGAGGCTCGTGCCGCCCAGCGTCACGCCCTGATAAAGCGTGCAGCGGCGGCCGACTTGCGCGGTCTCGCCGATGACCACGCCCATTCCGTGGTCGATGAACAGACCCGGACCGATCTGCGCGGCGGGGTGAATCTCGATTCCGGTCAGGAAGCGGTTGACGTTCGAAAGCCACCGCGGCAGCAGCGGAACGCGCAGGCGGTAGAGTTCGTGGATGAACCGGTGCGCCGTGACGGCATGAAAACCGGGATACGAGAGCAGCACGTCGAGCGGCCCGCGCGCGGCGGGATCGCGCTCGAGCGCCGCGCGCAGGTCCGCGTTAATCATTTCGAAGATGGTCATGTCGATCGCGTGTCGGGTGGTTTTCCATGGATGGGTTCGAAGGGCGCGCCGCCCGGTCCGTACCGGATGGGCTCGAGCCCGCGTCCGTGCAAGAGCATCGAATTCACGGCGCCGATGCGAATCAGTATACGGTCATGCCCCAGCAGCGGGAAGAGCAGCGCCAGCGGCGGTCCCTGCGTCTTTCCCGTCAAGGCCATGCGCACCGCAAAGGTTGCATCCTCGGCGGAAAGACCGAACTCCTCGGCCATGACTGCCAGGTCGGCGTCCAACGGCAGGCCGCGAAGCTCCGGCTGGCTGTCGACGTACTGGCTGACCGTATCCAAAAAGAAGAGCACTTCGCGGGTGCGCAAACGCTCGAGCTCGAGCGCCGGCACGGTGCAAGCCTCCGCGCGCAACTCCGCGATGGGCGCGCGCGCCTCCTCGAGCGTATCGAGCTGCGTTCCGTAGGCTTCCAGAAAGGTCTCGATCCACCGCAGCGCGGCCTGCGGCGGCGGCGTCTCCAAGAATCCCCAGCGCTGCATCGCGCCGGCTAGTTCGTCAACCGTCATCGTCGTTCGATCGCAGCCACGGCATACGCGGCGATGCCGCTGCCGTCGCCCGTGTATCCCATTCCCTCACTGGTCTTGGCTTTCACGCTGATGCGGTCCAAGGCCAGGCCGAGCCGTGCGGCAAGGCTCTCGCGCATCGCCGGAATGAACCCCGCCAGCCGCGGCTGCTGCACGACGATCGTCGCGTCGACGTTTTCGACGCGATAGCCGGCGCGCTGAAGTTCGGCCGCGCACAGGCCGAGCAGTTCCATCGAGTCGGCATTGCGCCAGCGTTCGTCGCTGTCCGGAAAGTGGCCGCCCAAGTCGCCCAGCGCGGCAGCGCCAAGCAGCGCATCCGCAATCGCATGCGCCAACACGTCCGCGTCGGAATGGCCCAGCGCGCCGGTCGCGTGCGGGACGCGGACGCCTCCGAGGACGAGCTCGCGGCCTTCCACCAAGCGATGCGCATCGAAACCGTGACCGACACGCATTAGCGCAGTTGACCGGCCACGCGCACGCGCATCGCGCGATCGGCGCGCAAGCCGTCTTCGGGCATCGTCACCTTGAAATTTTCGACCGAACCGGGCACGACGTGTACGGTGACGCCCGCGCGTTCGAGCAGCATCGAATCGTCGGTGGCTTCGAATCCCTCGGCCAAGGCGCGTTCGTGCGCCGCGCGCAGGTCTGCGAGCATCGCGAATTGCGGCGTCTGCGCGGCCCACAGCGGCCGCCGGTCGAGCGTCTCGGCAACCGTATGCGACTGCGGATCGACGCGTTTAATCGTATCGACGATCGGAACGGCCAGCAGCGAACCATGACCCGGACGCACCGGCTCCATGCCCGAGCGAACGTCGTTGGCGCTCACGAGCGGCCGCGCGCCGTCGTGTACGAGGACGGCGTCGCACTCGGCAGGCACCGCGCACAACCCAGCATACGTACTGCTCTGCCGGCTCGCACCGCCGGGAACGACGTCCACCGGCTTGTGCGTGCAGCAGCGGGCAACGGCGCGCGCAACGTCCGCCAGCCACTCGCGTTCGGTGACGACGACGATCGCTGCGATCTCGTCGATCGCCGCGAACGTACGAACCGGCCACGTCACCATCGGTTCGCCCGCGATCTCGACGAGCTGTTTGGGACGCCCGAAGCGCGTCCCGCGCCCCGCAGCCACGATGACCGCGCACCAGGTTTGCGCAGAACGCGGCATTTCAGCGCACGTCCCGCTTGGGTTTGGCGAAGATCATCCGGCCCGCGACCGTTTGCAGCACGCTGGTCACGACGACGTCGGTTTCCTCACCGATGAGCCTGCTGCCGTGCTCGACCACGATCATGGTGCCGTCGTCGAGATAGCCGATACCCTGGTGCGGCTCCTTGCCGTCACGAATGATCTGCACGTGCAGCTCTTCTCCGGGAAGCACGACGGGTTTAATGGCATTGGCGAGTTCATTGACGTTGAGGACTGCGATGCCCTCCACGTGCGCGACGCGGTTGAGGTTGTAATCGTTCGTGAGCAATTTGCATCCGAGATCCTGTGCCAGCCGGACCAGCTTGGCATCTGCGCCCCGAATATCCGCGTAGTCGCGCTCGCTCACTTCGAGCGCGCCGGTCTCCTGCAGACGTTTGAGCACTTCCAGCCCGCGGCGTCCGCGCGTCCGTTTCATGGCGTCGGCCGAATCGGCGACCGCCTGCAGCTCCCGGAGGATAAAACGCGGAAGCACCAGAGGCCCTTCGAGAAATCCGGCTTCGAGAATCTCGACGATGCGCCCGTCGATGAGCACAGACGTGTCGAGCACTTTTCCCGCACCGCCGGATCCGGCCGAACCCTGCATTGCCAGCGGAACGAAATGCATGCGCGAGCCGACGCGCGCGCCCAGGTACGCCACGAACATGCTGATGACGATGTACATAAGAATCGCGACATAGCTGCCGGCGCGCCCGGTGACGGACAAGAATTCGAAGAGAATGCTGCGGATCAGGAACGCGATGAGCAGTCCGAAGATTAGGCCGACCGCGCCGCCCGCGAGCTCGGCGGGCGAAAGGCGTTCGATACCGCGTTCGACGGCGTTGAGCTCGTCTTCGAAGATCGTCTGAGCCAGCGGGGCGAGCACGACACCCAGCAGCGCCCCAGCGACCGGCACGACGACCATGAAGACGACCTGCAGCAGCTCGCTGGCGAAGTGCAGGGAAAAGACGTGGATGTACGCCTCGCGCCCGAGCAAGAATCCCGTCACGCCGAAGACTGCCGCGAAGATGAATCGCAGCAGCGCAGCAGCGAACGTGGGGCCTACGCGAACGTCACGAAAGCCGCGCATACTTCATTGGCGAGAAATCGCCCCCGCCTCGTAAGACGCGCGTACGCCGTCCCGACCTCCAGCAATCCCAACTCCTCGTACCGTTCGACGACCGGTCCATACTGCTCCATGAAATCAAACCCATATCGCTCTTTGAAGATGCGCAGGGGCACCCCTTGCGCCGTACGCAGAGCAAGGATGACGGCCTCGCCGGCCTTTTGCATCCCCTCGAGGCGCTCGGAGTCTTTCGGGATCGGCGCCCCGCTCAACGCGGCGTTCACGTACGCGCGCAGGTCGCGCGTGTTGACCGACCGGACGCCCCCCAGATATGAGGCCGCGCCGGTGCCGAATCCGGCATACTCCCCGTTGGCCCAGTAGTTGGCGTTGTGCGCGCTTGCATGTCCGGGCCGCGCGAAGTTGCTGATCTCGTACTGTTCGAAACCCGCGGATTCCAGCTTGTCGATCACGATCGCGTAGAGCTCGGCCTCGAGCGCGTCGTCCGCAAACGCCTGCGGTTCGCGCTCGCGCCAGGCCTCGTACGGTGTGCCGGCCTCCACCGTGAGCCCGTACGCCGAGACGTGGTCGACGCCGAGCGCGATCGCCGCATCAACGGACCGCGACCAGCTCTCCGGCGTCTGGCCGGGCACGGCGAACATCAAGTCGACGTTGACGCTTCGAATGCCCGCAGCTCGGGCGGACGCCACTGCGGCTGCGACGTCCTCGATCGTATGCTTGCGTCCTAACGTGCGCGCTTCGGATTCGACGAACGACTGCACGCCGATCGAGACGCGGTTAATGCCCGCCTCGCGATAGGCAAGTACGTCTTCGCCGCGCACCAGTTCGGGGTTCAGTTCGATCGTCGTTTCGCGATTCGGCGGACCGGGAAATCGCTCGCGCAAAAGGTCGAGCACCGCGCCGATCTCCGACGCGCCGTACGTGTTCGGCGTGCCGCCGCCCAGATAGGCAGTGTTCCATTCGCCGCCCCCGGGCTGCGCGCGCGTTATCTCGGAGAGGAGCGCGCGCAAGTACTCATCCGCCGCGCTGCGCTTGTGCGGCCACTTGGCGAAATCGCAATACGGGCAGATGTACGGGCAAAAGGGCAGATGAACGTAGAGCGAAGGCATGCGTCGCGCCGTTAGTTGGCAAGAATCGAATGCGGCCGCGGACACGCTGCCACCGCTTTGGGAAGATTCGGACTGTTGTAACCGGGCACGGCGTCCAGGCTCCAGCACCGGTCGTTGATCGAGCAATAGCAGAGGTGCAGTACGACCTCGTGCTTTCGAGCCGCCGAAAAGATCGGTACACTTCCGGTGTCTAGGAGCAGCACTCGCTGCGAGTCACCGGCTCGAATGGCCATCGACGGATCGACGGATGCATCGGCGGAGTCCATGCGGCCGCCCTTGACGCGGGGCACGTCGCGGCTGACTGCCTCCACGACTTGGCGCCACCCGGGTACGGGCTTGCCGTCAAGATCCAGCGAGGCGCTGCGGATTAGCGCGGAGCCCGCTCCGTCATTCGTCAGTGCGATCGTGACACGCGAGGTCGAAAGCATCGTGTCGACGCTCAGATACGGCCAAACCGTCGCGGAAAACTGATCCTGCAGTACGCGCGTCTGATAGACCATCGCGGCGGCCGTGATCGAACTCATCAACAGCGCGCAGGCGGCGACGATGGTGTCGAATTTTAGAATCGAATCTTTCAAGCGCTACTCCGTACTCGAAAAGATGCCGACGGCGCCCGGGCCCGCGTGCGTCGCGATCACCGGACCGGCTTCCAGGACCTCGAGCATCCGCGGCTGCGCGCCGCCCAACCCCGCACGCAGTTCTTCGACGATCGACGCGGCCAAATCCGGCGCGTTCGTATGCATCACCAGCAGGCGCGCCCGTTCGACGTCCCGGACGTTCTCCAGGGTCGATTCGATCATCATGCGCCGTGCGCGGCTCATCGTGCGCACTTGCGCATGCGCGACGACTTCGCCGTCGCGCAGCGAGATGACCGGAACGATCTTCATCAGCGTTCCGATCGCCGCCCGGGCCTTTCCGATACGCCCGGTGCGCACCAAATGCGCGAGCGACGGAACGCAAGCGTAGAGCCGCTGCGTGGCCTTCTCGCGCTCGACGGCCGCCAGCACAGATTCGAGGCTTCCTCCGGCGCGAGCGACTTCCGCCGCCCGCATCGCCTGCATGCCCAAACCGCCTGCCGCGCTCTCGGAGTCGACGATCTCGATGCGCGTCTGGGGAAACGCGGCGGCGGCACTCCGCGCCGCATTGATCGTGCCGGAAAGTTTGCTGCTGATGACGACGCACAGGATCGGATCGCCGGCCTGCGCGTGCGGGCGAAATGCGTCCTCGAACATCTGCGGCGAGGGTTGGGACGTCGTCGGCAGCTCCGGCTCGGCGGCCAGCTTTTCATAAAACTGCGCGCGGGTGAGATCGACGTTGTCGCGATAACTCTGCGCGCCCCACAGGACGAAGAGCGGAACGACGCTCACGCCCAGCGCGGCAGCGCGCTGCGGGTCGAGATCCGACGTGCTGTCGGTGACGACTGCGACGGCCAACCGGAGATCCGCTACGCTTCCTGCGCCGCCAGGTGCGGTTTGACCATCTCCGTGATGCGGCCGACGACGTCGTGCCGGGCTTCGATCGCCGCAGCCCGGATCGCGTGCTTGACGGCATTGCGCGTCGCACGGCCGTGCGAGACGATGCAGTTGCCGCGCAAGCCCAGCAGCGGCGCGCCGCCGTACGTTTCGTAGTTGAACCGCGTGCGGAGCTTGCGCAGCGCGGGGAGCATCAAGAATGCGCCGAGCTTGGCGACCGGCCCGCTTCCCAAGATCGAGTCTTTAATGACGCGCTGCAGATCGGAGACCAATCCTTCACCGAGTTTAAGGACGACGTTTCCGACGAAACCGTCGACGACGACGACGTCGGCGGCGTTGTGAAAGAGATCCTTACCCTCGACGTTGCCGATGAAGTTGATCGGCGCCTCGCGCAGGAGACGCGCCGCTTCCAAGACCTGGGCGTTACCTTTGGTCTCCTCCTCGCCGACCGAGAGAATCGCGACGCGCGGATTCTCCATGTTCAGCACGGACTTGGCGTACGCCCAGCCCATGATGCCGAACTGCTCGAGCCATTCCGGACGGCAATCGACGTTCGCGCCGGAGTCCAGCAGCACCATCGGTCCGTTCATTGCCGGCCACACAGTTGCGATTGCGGGCCGCGCGATGCCGGGAATCGTCCGCAGCTTGATCAGCGCGATGGCGAGAAATGCGCCGCTGTTGCCCGCCGAGACGGCGGCATGCGCTTTGCCGTCCTTCACCAATCCGACCGCCATTCCCAGCGAGGACGAATCGCCTAGGCGCAGCGCTGCTGACGCGTGCATGTCCATCGGCACCGTTTGGGGAGCGTGCAGCACCTCGATCTTGCCTGCATCCGGACCGGTCAGCAGCGCGCGCACGCGCGGCTCGTCGCCGACGAGCACCAGATCGGCGTAGTCCTCTTTTGCAGCCAGCAGCGCGCCGGCGACAATCTCGTCCGGCGCATGGTCGCCGCCCATCGCATCGACCGCGATTCGAATCCTACTCATCCAGCGAGATCCAATACTCGGCGTTCTTTTGCCCGCCGTAGTAGTAGTCGACGTCGGAACCCGGGAATGCGCCGCGCAGATCTTCGGCCAGACGCTGCGCGTCCCGTTCTTTCTGCGAGCCCCCGTAGTACAAGGTGATCAAGCCTCCATCGCCTGCGCCCATCCCCGCCAGCGCTTCGCGCGCCGCTTCGGCCAGCGTCGAGCCGGTAAAGAGCGCGCCGCCGGCGGCGGCCGCAGGCTTCCCGCGTGCAACGCTCGTTCCACCAATGCTCGCATCCTTCCCCGCGAAGAAGAGCTGCGCGCTGCGCGGGCGCGATGCCGCTTCCAAAATCGCGGCGTCCGGCGGCAAGCCGTCTTGCGACGAGCGGATGGCAAACATGCCGGCAATGCCGGCTACGACGTCGGGCGTCGCGAGCACCCGAACGGGCCGCTCGCTCAAGGCCGCCGCCTCCTTGGCGGCCAGCGCGACGTTCTTGTCGTTGACGAAGACGACGACCGACTCGCCCAACGCCTTATTGATCGCCAGCACGATGTCGCGCACGCTCGGATTGGCCGCCGCGACGAGGGTGACTTCCGCACCGAGCTCGCGCACGATGCGCTCGAACCCGTCCCCCGGAACGATCGCGACGATGGAGTACGGTTTGGCCGGACGGTCCACGAGCAGCAGCCTGTGCTGCTGTTCCATGTTGTCGACCTTCATGCGCACCAAATTACCGTGACGCGCGGCCAGCGCCTGAACGCTTTCGGGGTTGCCGGTGTGAATATGCACTTTGAGCGCGGCGCCATCGCCGGCGACGATGAGCGAATCGCCGCGCGGGCGCAGCTGTTCGCGCAGCTCGGACGCCGAGCAGTTCGGATGCTCCAAGATGAACTCGGTGCAGAACTTATTCTCGCCGACGACTTGGACCGGCGTGAACGCACTGTGCCGCAGCGGCCGGCGCGGAAACGCCGTCGTGCGCACGCGCGTGTCCGGGAGAAAGCGCAGCACGCCTTCCATAAAATAGACGAAACCTGCGCCTCCGGCATCGACCACGCCCGCTTCTTTGAGGATCGGCAGCTGCTCGGGGGTGCGGTCGAGCGCCTCGTTCGCCGCCCGCAGCACCGCTGCGGCCAGCCGGTAGAAATCGCGCTCGTGGAGCGCCAGGCGATACGCGGCTTCGGCGGCAGCCTCCGCCACGGAAATGATCGTCCCCTCAACGGGTTTGACCAGCGCGGCCTTCGCCGCGGCCACACCCTCGCGCATACCGGTCGCCAGCATGAACGTGTCGATTTCGGTTCGATGGCGCACGTGGTGCGCGAACCCGCGGAGCATCTGGGAGATAATCACGCCCGAGTTGCCCCGGGCCCCCATGAGCGCGCCTTGGGCGGCGGCGGCCGCTACCTCGGCAAGCGAGCGGCTCTCGACCTTTCCGGCTTCAATCGCCGCCTGCCGCACCGTGAGGTACATATTCGTGCCCGTGTCCCCGTCGGGCACGGGAAAGACGTTCAGGTCGTTGAGCACCTGGCGGTACTTTCTGAGGAAGTACGAGCCGGCTGCGACGAATTTCGCATAGGCTCGGCCGTCCAGGGTGACCACGTCCATGGGCCCGCTCTGTTCGCTCCGAGCGCCCTTGCGCCTAGCCCCGCTTCCTTGTATACTGCGAAAGTTGTCCTCGGGAGGGTCTGGAAAAAAATGGCAAAGCGCTGCGAGGTCTGCGGCAAGGGGCCGATGGCCGGCAACAACGTCAGCCACGCGATGAACAAGACGAAGCGCCGCTGGCTGCCGAACCTTCAGGCGGTTAAGATCAACGATCGCGGTACTGCACGCACCGCGCGCGTCTGCACGTCCTGTCTGCGCGCCAAGCGCGTCACGCGGGCGGTCTAGCCGCTCTTTCCCTTAGCGCCTGCCGACGATCTGTGCGGGCGGCACCTTGAGCAGCGGCTCCGGATCGACGCCGCGCAGGCACGCGGACTCATATTCGAGCTCCGTCGTCACACCCACCCAGCCATCCGCATCTTCAACGATAAAGCGAACGGGAATCGGTTCGGCGTCCTCGTCGAAGCGCAGTTCTATGCGTTCGCCCTTCTGCACGATCCCAGCATAACGCAAGCGCCGCTAAAGGCAAGAGGCGCACGCGCGGGCGCGGAAGCGTCGGCCATGCTTCATCAGGGGATCGTGAAACTAGCCGGTTTGGCGCTTGCCGCGTGCGCGCTCGCCGCGTGCGGCTCCCAGGGATCGAAGGCCGCGCAAACGGCGGCACCCAGCGGTGCGACCGCTGCGTATTCCGCCGCCGCAAACGGACGCGCGATCTTTAGGACCGGCCGCGACCTCGATGGCCACCCGATCCTTGCCGCATCGCGTCCGCTCAAGCCGGCCTGCGCGGCCTGCCATGGGATGAACGGATCGGGCGGCTTGCATATCGCCGATCACGCCGTCAGCGCCGACTTGCGGCACAAAGCGCTCGTGACCGATCAGAAGCCGCCCTACACGCTCGCGTTACTCGAACGCGCGATCTCCCGCGGCATCGACAACACGGGCCAGCCGCTCAATAGCGTCATGCCCCGGTGGCGTATGTCCGCGCGCGACCTGCACGACGTTTCAGCTTACGTGCTGACGCTCAAGTAGCGCTACATACCGGGGACGGTCGTCGGCACGTCCTTAATCGTCGTGCCTCCCGCGGCCGCGTCCGAAGAGACTTGGCCCGTCTGCGTCGAGAGCGACGAGACGTCGGCCGGATTGAACTGTCCGGATTTCAGACGGCTCCCCACGCTGGCGAACGACGATTCCAGCGACGCGACGCCATGGTCGAGCTTCTGGAGCAGCGGATCCTTGCTCTTGGCGGCGATCCGCTCGGCGACGTGGACTTCGTGAACGGCAAACAGCAATGCCGCTCCGCCCTTGATCAGCGCGGCCGTCCGGTGCGGTGCTCCGCTGGCGAAGGCCCCTTGCTCGTACGGCTTCATCACCCAGTGGTGGAAACAGAAGTACGCGACGCCCAAGTGCAGTGCGAAGCGCGTCTTGTCCAGGAACGCCGATGCGGGCGCGAACGCCGCGGCGACCATTGCGAACGCAAGCGCCAATGCCATCAGGGGCTGTTTCAAAGAACGAGTCAGATTCATGCGAAGCTCCTTGGTATGAGTGCGAAGCGGCTCTTCTCCCGCCACGGCGTTTTACCCGGGAGCGGCCTTGGGGTTTCGCCGCCTGGGGGGAAGCAGCGGGGCGGCGAAGGCCGCCGCATGTACGTTCCGCGCCATTTTGCCGTTGAGGATCGCTCGCAGATCCTTGCCTTCATCCGCAGCCATCCGTTCGGCTTACTGGTCTCGTGCGAGGACGGCGTGCCGACGGCCACGCACGTGCCGTTCGTCGTCCTGGACGAGGAGCCGCTGCGCCTGGGGACGCACGTCGCCCGCGCGAATCCGCATTGGAAAGGCATCGCGCACGGCTCGGCGACGGCAATTTTTTCCGGCGCGCATGCGCACGTCAGCGCTGCGTGGTACGGCGAACCTTCGACCACCGTTCCGACGTGGAATTACTCCGCCGTTCATTGCTATGCAACCGCCGCATTATCGGACGACGGCGGCACGCGGCGCATTCTTGACGAGCTGGTCCGCGAGCACGAAGGCCCCGGAGGCTGGTCATTTGACGACGCAGACGCCGCTGCGATTGCGCGGATGCTCCCCGCAATTGCCGGCATCGAGCTGCTCGTCGATCGAGTCGACGCCAAATTCAAATACAGCCAAAACCGAAGCGCGGACGATCGCGAACGCGTGATGGCGCAACTCGCGCGCTCCACCTCACCCGACGCGCGCGCTCTCGCCGCCGATATGCGCGCGTATTACGAACTGCGGGCCTAAGGTCCGATCGCAACGCCTCGAGGATCGCGCAAACCGGACGCCGGGCCTGCAACGATCGTCAGCGGTTTTTGACTGCCCTGCACGGTTGGATCGAAGACGAAGATCTGCGCCGAACCGACGCTCTGCTGGTACTGGCTCGTGACGTACAGCAAGCCCCCGTGCTGCGCGATCGCTTGCGGCACCTTGAGCGGCAGCGTCGACGACGTAATGGTATAAAACGGCGGACAGCCTACGCCGAACTTCGGAAACACGACGATCTGCGAAGGATCGGGCGGATTGCTGCTTCCCATGTCGGTGACCGAGAGTATGCCGCCGGGCCCCCACGCCACGCCCGAATCGTTATACCCGCCGCAATACATGTAGTACGTAAGCTTTGGAAACGGCGCATGCGTCCAAACGGCGGGCGGTCCGACGTCCAAGTCCTCGGCCAGGTTCTGGAACGGGTTGACCGCCA
Source organism: Vulcanimicrobiaceae bacterium (assembly GCA_035652755.1). Taxonomy (GTDB): domain Bacteria; phylum Vulcanimicrobiota; class Vulcanimicrobiia; order Vulcanimicrobiales; family Vulcanimicrobiaceae; genus DASRDE01. The sequence goes on from DASRDE010000297.1 coordinate 15,243, forward strand.
AGCCGCGGACTTGCGCCGTGTGCGCGTCGCCCCCGCCGCCGCCGAATTGCAGCGTGTTCACGAGCTTCATGCCTTGGCTGTACGGTGAATACACGTCCGCGTACCCGCAGTAGAAGCCTTCGGTGGTGCAGACGTCCTCCCAACCCGCGTAGATGTAACCGGCCGGATCGACGGCAATCGTGTTGATGCCAACCGGATGATTCAACTGCAGCGTGGCGATCGGCGTGGCCGTAGAGCCCGGCTGCGGATTGAAGACGTCGAGTTGCGTCTTGCCTTGATCGATCACGTACAGACGCCCATCGGGTCCGACGGCGACGCCTCGAGGATTTGAAAATCCGGTGATGCGCGCGTCCGGTGCCGGCTGCGGAATGCCGGCCTTCAGCGGGAAGCGCAGCACGCTGCGGCTGGGGATGTCGCTGACGTAGAGATGCTCCGTGCCGGGCGGCAAAGCGCGCTGCACCGAAAGCACCGTATTCGCGCTCGGAAGGCTGCCGTTCGGCGGCGAACCGCACCCGGCGGCCCAGGCCGCCATAGCCAACAGGACCAACCAGCGTGAGTTGCGCATCGTGCCGCTCCCTTCACCCTCGAAGCGTTTAGCTTACCAAAGGCGTGACAGGGCGCGCTTTAAGGGGGCATCATGCTTTGCCGGCAACTCGATTAGCCGCTTGCGCCAGTCCGTTCAAGTCCGGCTGTACCGCGGCGGCAATCGACGGGTCTTCGCCCGTGCAATCGCGATCGATCCAAATGCAGGCAATGCCCAATTCGTGCGCGGGCGCGACGTCGTGGAAGTAGCTGCACGCGACGTGCACCCACGCTGCGGGCGCGGGATGCAGTTGTGCGAATCTTTCGAAATGCGCGTGCGCGGGCTTGTAGCTGCAAACGTTTTGCGCCGTCACGACCGCGTCGAAACGCACGGGGAGCGTCCGCTGCGTGCGGTCGAAGAGATCGTCGTCACAGTTCGTGAGCGCGGCGATTCGCCAACCCGCGCTTTGCGCGGCCGTCAGCGCGGGCGCGACGTCCTCGAAAACCGGCTGAACGTCCCAGTGCTCGCTCAGGACGTCCTCGTCTTGCGCCCGCAGCGGGAAGCCGATGGCGCGCGCTGCCGCGCGTAACGATTCGCGCAGTACGGTCTTGTACGGAAGATACTCTCCTTCTTGGAAGCGCCGTTCGAAACGATGGTACGCGCCGGCCAGTTCGACCGCGCGGTCTCCCGCGACGCTGCGAAGGATCTGCGGAAAACCGCGCTGCCAGCTGACCAGCGTTCCGAAACAGTCGAACGTCAACCACCGGTCAGCGCCTGCCAATGCCGGATCCTTTCATGTCTTTTTCAGAAGTTCGCGCTATCGTCGGCGCGTCACTCCGCGCCGCCTTCGGAGGTCTGCCATGATCCGTCGTCTTTGCGCGCTCCTGCTTGCAGCCGGTATCGGCGGATGCGCCGCAGGGACGTCTCCCGCGCCGCCCGCAGGCCCAGCCTCGAGAGCGGCGTTTTCTGCCGGCGGCGCGCAGTCGGTACCCCAGGTAAAATTCTTTTCGATTCCGTCGCAAGGATGGCCGGAGTACATTACCAACGGACCGGACGGGAATCTGTGGTTTACGGAGTTCTACACCGACAAGATCGCCAGAATCACGCCCTCGGGAACCGTTACCGAATTCTCGCTGCCGTCCGGAGACGACGTCGAGGCGCTCGTCACCGGTCCCGACAAGAACATCTGGTTTACCGAACCGGGCGCGGACAAGATCGGGCGCATGACGACGTCCGGCACCGTCACCGATTTTCCGCTCAAGAATATCAACCCGTCACCGCGCGGAATCGCAAACGGCCCGGATGGAAACCTGTATTTCGGCGACTACTACTCGGGCGATCTCGGAAGAATCACGCCTTCGGGCGCGATTCGGATCTTTCCGATCCAGCAATACAGCTCGCCATGGGAAGTGGCTGCGGGAGCCGACGGCAACATGTGGGTGACGGACTCGGGGGCCGGACAACTTTCCAGATTCGATCCGCGCTCGCAGAAATTCCTGACTCCGCTGCAGCTCAGAGCCCGCGCCAATCCGTGGGGCATCATTCTGGGGCCCGATCGCCACATCTGGTTTACCGAGCGCCATGACGGCAAGATTGCGGTCGTCGGCAATGCCGGCAAAGTGGCGGAGTTCGCGATTCCCAACTGCCATTTGTGCTATCCGGACGATCTCGCCGCCGGACCCGATGGTAATTTCTACTTCACCGAATCGCTCGCCGGCGCCATCGGGCGCTTCAATCCGAAAACGGGCAAGTTCCTAGCGGCCATTCAGCTGACGACGCAGGACATTCCGACCTCGATCGTCGCCGGTCCGGACGGCAACATGTGGTTCACCAACCCCAGCTATAACGGGCCGAACAACCGCATCGGCGTCGTGCTGCTGCACTAAAGCGAGAGCGGCGACATCGCGAAGACCGTTCGCGAGATGTCCTCGGGCTCGAGCGTGATCATGTACTCGAGCCGCACGTGCGACGCGTCGATCGTCTTGAGCAGAACGGCGCACAGAACCGGGCCGCGCCGCGAGGGCGCAAACGAGAGCGTCAGCAATCCGCCCGCGAGCATGAAGCTCTGCGAGGGACCGTTTCCCGTTCCTATCCGGCGCAAATAATCGCGGACTTCCAGCAGCTCCCACAACCCGATAGGGATTTCGAACGTGGCCTCCACCGGCGGCGCGTGCGCGGTGATGCGGCACTGCAGCAAATCCAGATTCGCGGGCTCGGCCCGTTCGGGGTGCTGATAGTCGAGCACCTCGACGATGAGCCTGGGCTCTTTTCCGGGCGCGCCGATCTCGATCTGCAGCGGGCTGAACATCGTGAAAGCCTAACCGTACACGATCCGGTTCTTCGGCGGAGCAAAACGCAGCCGCACGCTGTCTTCGCCCGCCGGCTTAATCGCTTCGCATTCCACGCCGGATCGCGCGCAAAACTGCATCGCGCGGTCGTCGTCGACCTGATAGCCCAGCGGCTTCCACTTCTCCAGCGCAGCGACGGGGTCGACGCTTCCGCCCGCATACGTGGAGGTATTCGCTACCGCGCGCGCACAAAGCGCGGTCGCCAGCAGCGTCGCCGCGAACGGCGACCCGCCGAGCGCCACGAAGATCCCGACGGCGGCGGCAAAGGTATCGCCGGCGCCGTGCGCCGGGAACGCGGGATAATAGGGCGCGTGAATTCGGAAGTAGTTGTAGCCGTTTGTGAACAGCAGGCTCGTCCGCCGCCGCTCCAGGTCGGGCTCGAACGACGTGATTGCGACGGCCTGCGGTCCCAGATCGAAAAACCCGTTCAGGTACGCGTGCGGCGTGCGCTGCTCGTCGCCGCTCAAGCCCAACAGCACGTCGGCCTCGAAACGGTTCGGCGTGACGATTTGCGCGATCGGAAGCAGGTAGTCGCGAATCGCGCGCGCGGTTTCGGCGCTGACGTACAGGCCTTTGCGATGGTCGCCGATCACGGGGTCGAGCAGCACGACGCCGCGATATTCGCTCACTTGATTGGCGATGATGTCGGCCAAGCTCGGACGCGGAACGTATCCGATGATGAGCACGGCCGGCTGCCGGCCGATCAGGAACGCGACGTCCTTGCGAAACTGGGCGTCGTCGGGTGTGCTCGAAGCGCGGCCTTCAAATCCCGCATGCGCGCTCGCATAAGCGGTCGGCGCGCAGATCGCGCGGGCTCCGAGCGCGTTGGCTACCGCGAACACGGTTTGGTTGCCGATGAAGCCCATGCCCGCGCTGTTCTGGATGGAACCGATGAGCGGATACTGCTGCAAATCCGTGTTCATAATGACACCGCTGAAAAGTGATCGTAGCCTGCCCGCGCGAGCGGTTCTTCGATGCCGCCCTTACGCAAACGCACGCCGCTTCCCTCGGTGAACCTGCCGACTTCGAAGAGCTCCCGTCCGAAGCGCGCACGGAAGCGGCGCTGCAGATGGCCGAAGGCGCGCGCGTCGATCGCCGCCAGCAATTCGAAATCCTCGCCGCCGGCCAGCGCGAAGAGCGCCGGATCTTCGTGCAGTGCGCTTGCGACCGAGTGCGCGCTCGGAGCGACCGGAATCTGTTCCGCCGTCACGACCGCACCGCAGCCCGATGCCGCGCACACGCGCGGCAGATCGGCGGCAAGGCCGTCGGAAACGTCCATCATCGCGCGCACCGACGCACTCGCGCCGAGCCATCGGCCTTCGGCGATGCGCGGCGTGGGACGGCGATGCGACGCAAGTGCGTCCTGCGCCAAAGGGCCGTCGAGGATGGCCGGATCGCGCGAAACGTACAATCCTGCACGGCTGGCCCCCAGCATGCCCGTCACTGCGGCAACGTCGCCCGGGCGCGCTCCCCTGCGGCCTTTGACGTGCGCCGGGCGCGTCTGGCCGATCGCCGCGATCGCTATGCTGAGCTGGTCGCCCACGGCTGTGTCGCCGCCGGCGATCGCGCAGCCGCAAGGCGACGCGATCGCGAGCATTCCGGTGTAGAGTTCCAGGATCTCCACGAGCGAAAGCTCGGCCGGCACCGTCAGTGCGACAGTCGCGAGCACCGGCCGCGCAGCCATCGCCGCGAGATCGCTCAGATTGGCCGCCATGGCGCGATAGCCCGCGTCGTGCAGCGTCATCGATTCGCGCGTAAAGTGCCGGCCTTCGACGAGCACATCGGTCGTAATGACGCTGCGATGCGAACGCGAGGGCTGCCACACCGCCGCATCGTCGCCGATCCGGCTGCGCAAACGCGCGTTTTTGGGATGCGTCTCGATCAAATCGCGCAGCCTGGCCACGAGCTCGTCTTCGGAGCGCGGCGGCTGCTTCAGCGCGCGGGAACTCCGTCGATCGCTTCGCGCAGCTGCCGAACGCGCGCGGCGGGATCGTCTCCGTCGAAGATCGCCGAACCCGCGACGAGGACGTCCGCGCCCGCGCCGGCGATTTGCGCGGCGTTTTGGAGCGTCACGCCGCCGTCCACCTCGAGCTGCGCGCGAGAGCCCGCGCTATCGAGCAGCGCGCGCATGCGGCGAATCTTCTCCAGGCTGCGCGGGATGAAGCGCTGGCCGCCAAAACCGGGGTTGACGCTCATGATCAGGACCAAGTCGATATCGTCCAACAGGTCGCCCAGCATCTCGACCGGCGTCTGCGGGCAGATCGCGATCCCCGCCTTGGCGCCGAGCGAACGAACGTAGGCGAGCAAACGCTGCGCGTGATCGGTCGCTTCGTAATGAAAGGTGATCACGTCGGCGCCGGCCTTGCGGAATTCTTCTACGTACTTTTCCGGTTCGACGATCATCAAGTGGCAATCGAACGGCAGCTGCGTGTGCGGCCGCAGGTCGGCGACGATCTTCGGCCCCCATGTCAGATTGGGAACGAAGCGGCCGTCCATGACGTCGACGTGCAGATACTGCGCGCCGGCACTTTCGACCGCGCGCATCTCTTCGACGATTCGCGCGAAATCGGCCGAAAGGATCGACGGCGCGATCTTCACGCTCATCGCGTCGCTCCCGGCGACGGCTTCTTCGGTCCGCCGCTGTACGCGTTCGCAGGCTCCTGGCCGACCTTGGTTTCGCCAAGCAGCGTATCGTTCACGAAGAAGTAGATCGCCGACGTGCCGACCGTCGTCACGTTCAAGTCGAACTTCTGCCCGGGCTGCGCGTAGCCGTCGTAGAGATCGTACCTTCCGGTCGCGTCGCTCACGGAGAAACGCACGTGCAGCGCCTGGTTCTGTCCGGCTTCGGCCGGCGGGACGGCTGCGAGCACGTGCGTTTGATGGATGATGTAGCCGGATTCGTTCGGGCCCGCGCTCACGTCGAGCGAGACCACGTCATACGGGCCGATCGTCGTGCCCGCATCGGGCCGCTGACGCACCACCTCGCCGTGCTGCGGTCCGTCTTTGCCCAGCGGCGTCCACACGATCTGCCCGAGCTTGATGTGCAGCGCGGACGCCAGGCCGCGCGCCTCGTCGATCGTCATGCCGTCGAAGCTCGGTACTTTTATCGACGTCACGCCGCCCTTGCTGACCAGCAGCGAAACGCTGGTTCCCTCGGTGACGCTCACCGACGGCTCGGGGTTCTGCGAGATCACGTGATCCGGCGGAATGTCGTCGCTGCGCACGTACTGGATCTTCGTGACCTGCAGGCGCGAATGCGAGAGATCCAGCCGCGCGTCGCGCAGCGACTGGTATCGAACGTCCGGCATGAGGATCGTCTGCATTCCGTCGCTGATCACCAGCGAAATCTGGCGCCCGCCGCGCACGCGCATTCCGGCCTGCGGCTCCTGCGTCATCACGACGCCCTTGGGGTATTGGCTGCTGCTCGCGTGGCCGACGATCGACGACTTGAGGTTCATGCGCGCGATCTCATTGACTGCGTCAGGCTGCGCCATGCCGATAAAGGACGGGACCGTAATCGTATTGGGTCCCGGCAGCAGAAACTGCTGAATCGAATGGCCGAACCAGACGAGCACGCCGACGAACGCTGCAAAGACGATCGGAAAGACCCAGTCGCGGGGAAGATACCGCTCGATGACCGGCGGCGCGGCGGTTCTACGCAAGAGCTTCGAGCGCCGCCTCGCTCACCTCGAGGTTGGAAAAGACGCGCTGGACGTCTTCGTGTTCGTCAAGCGTCTCCAAAAAATTCAGCGCCGCCGTGAGATCGTCGCCGGACGGCGAGACTTTCTGCTTCGCGCGCACGCCCAAATAGACGTCGGAGATCTTCAATCCGGCGGCGCGCAGCGCATCGCGCGCTTCGGCCAGCATCGCCGGTTCTGTATAGATCTCCGTCGGAGTTCCGTACTCCAGGTCGAGCACGCCGTTCACGAGCGCGGCTTCGGTCATGGCATCTTCGGAGCGGCCTTGCGGATCGGCAACGATGATGCCGACCGGATCGAACATCCATCCCACGCTGCCCGTCTCGCCCATGGTGCCGCCGTTCTTGCTGAAGAGAAAGCGGAACTCTCCGGCCGTGCGGTTCCGGTTGTCCGTCGCCGCGTCGACGACGACGGCAACGCCGTGCGGTCCGTAGCCTTCATAGCGGATCTCTTCGATCTCTTTTTCACCCGCGCCGCCCGAGCCGCGCGCGATGGCGCGCTTGATGTTGTCCTGCGGCATGTTGTTCTCGCGAGCTTTTTCCACCGCCATCTTCAAGCGGTAGTTCGCCTCCGGATCGGGGCTTCCGGATTTGGCGGCCAGGATGATTTCCTTGCTGAGTTTGGTGAAGAGCGCGCCGCGCTGCGCGTCCACCTTGCCCTTCTTGAGCCTGATGTTGTGCCACTTGGAATGACCGGACATACCGCCGCCTTTCTTCTATACCCAGCGACTTCCTAGCCACATTCGCGCGTTCCAGGCGTTCCACGGAATCGGTGTTCCGGCCAGGATCGGATAGAACCAGATGAACGCGGCGACGACGGCCGCGCAGTACGCGACGACGAGCACGCGGTAGGCGGTATCGAGCCACGGCTCTTCGCTGCGCGCATTCCAGATGCGCTGCAGCACGATGACGTTGCACAGAATGATGAGCGGCACGTCGACGTAAAAGTGGTAAATCCACGCCAGCCGCGGCGAGCGCGCCCACGGAAGCCACTGCATGAGATACGCCAGCACGAGCAGCGCGTAGCCCTTGTTCTTTTCGCGCCACGCAAGCACGCCCACGATTGGGACGCAGAGCAGGCCGAACCACATGATCAGCGGATTGGGAAGCGAAACAATTTCACTGACGCAGCACGCTGCCGGATTGTTCGCGTTCGCGCCGGTGCGAAAGTCCTTCCAGTAATAGGCGATTGGCCGCAGGTCCAGCGGCCAAGTCCACCACGCGGACGCGTATGGATGCGTCGCTTTGAGCGTGTCGTGATACTCGAACATGGTGTACTGGCGATACACCAAATCGGTCACGTTCTTGATCTCGATGTGCCGGAAGAAATCCGGGATCCAGGCGGCAACGTAGACGCTCATGCTCAAAAAGAGCACGGCGGCGACCGTCACGTCGAGCCGGAAGCCGAACGGGTTGCCCCAATGCTTGAGCTTGCCGGCGCGATAGTAGCGCTGCAGCCATACTGCCGCGACGACGACGAACGAAACGCCGTACGCCATCACGCCGTACCACTTGCTTGCGACCAGCGCGCCGAGCAGCAGCGTGAAGACGACGAGCCAAACCGTTGCGTGGCGCCCTTCTTGCCGCTCGCCCATGTCGTCTACGAGCAGCCCCGGAGAATACACAGCGGTCCCTTCGGGCGTGGCGTACCGGACGGTTAAGTCGCGCGAGTACACGACGTCGGCTTCACCGTCGTTGGCAACCAGGTCCAGTTTTTGCGTGCGCGTCAGCGCACCCATGCGCGGCGTCTTGCGCGACGATTCGATTGCGCCGCCGTCGGGCGTTTCAAAGGCAAAGGCCGACCCGTCGCGCACGATCTGCGATCCCTCGGCGTACGAGATGAACTCACCCTGCGCGGGCATAAAACGCGGCACGATCCAGAGCCTGAGCACCAGATACCAGCCGGTGCTGAAATAGAGGCCGGAGACCACATACGAAGCGACGCTGTGCGGCGCGGGCGAGAGCGTAGCGGCGAGCGATCCGCAGATAAAGCCGAGGAGCAGTCCCCCCGCGCAGCTGATCGTGGCGCGCAGACGCGTTCCCGGCTCGTACGGCCGGCCCGCGGACTGCGCGGCGATCCAATAGCGGTAGAACGCGTAGAGCGTGCCGAGCGAGAAAACGATGACGATGCCCTCGGGCGTGGCGATGCGCGACTGCACGAAGTGCATGCCGTCGGCCACGAATAAGAGGGCCGCTATTGACGAGAAGAGCGTCGAGCGCGTCAGCCGCTTGGCGAACGCGTACAGCACGACGACAGCGATCGCGCCAAACACGACGTCCAAGAAACGCCAGCCGTGCGTGTTGTCTCCGTGCGCCAGCCCGCCGAACAAGATCGTCGAGAACGTAATAATGAGCTTGGTGAGCGGAGGATGCGTATTTTCATAGATGTACTTATTGGTCAGGTACTCTTCGGCTGCGCGCGCGAAGTAGATCTCGTCGAAGATGCCGCAGCGCGTGACGCCCGAGATTACCGACCAGCACTGATCGGTCTTGAACGGGATCCAATAATTCACGTAGGAAACCGCGAACGAAACCGCGCCGAAAGACGCGGCCATCACGTAATCGAGCGGCCACGCCAGGACCGAAAGTCCTTCGCGCGGATTGAACCATTCGCGCGCTCGCGCGAAATTCGCCAGAAACGCATCCGAAGCCGCAGGCCCGGCCGGCGCAGCCTTGGCTTCTTCGGCACTCTGCCCCAAGTAGACGTAACCCAGGTAGAAAAACATGGCGACGTTGAGGATCGCGAGCGGATGCGTGATGCCGGGCCACATGTCCGCCGCGTCGACGCCGGGAGTCTGCGCCGTGACGACTGCCAGGTACGTCAGCGAGTACCACAGATTGACGAACAGCGTGAACGAGAACACGACGGTCGCGACAAGATAGCGGCGTGCGAACGGTATGCACGCCATGGTAAAGAGCAACCCATCGTAGATATATCGCTCGTGCATGCGCGTCGAGAGCATGTAAAACGACAGCGTGAGCAGGGCGGCGGCTTCGAGCAGCGCGCGCTGGGAGCGGTCACCCGCGTAGCGCACGACGACGAGCACCGTCGCGGCAGCCACCAGCAGAACCCCCCAAAAATATTGCGGGAAGGGCCCGATCATCTGGGAGTCCGGCACCCAGAAGCGTTTCATCGCCGACCACAGATTGAACGCGTTGACCGAGTTGTACGCATACACGTTCTTGCCGAACTCGTACTTGTGGTAGAGCCACGCAAAAGCGTTCGCGGGATTGGCAGTCGGGTGGAACGGCACCGCCAGCGCGAACGTAAACACGATGGCCGCCGCGATGCCCGCTCCCGTTGCGATCAGCCGTCCGCGCCGCTGCGCCTGGGGCGCGACGAACGCGAAGACGACGAACAGCGGTATGAGCACGGCCGCCTGCGGTTTAATCAGCAGGGAGTATGCGAGCGCGAGCCACGCATAGACGATCGGCGCGCCGCCGCGGCTTTCCGATCGCAGCAGTTGGTACACGGCAAAGAGCGAGAGACCGCCCGCGATCGAATCGACTTGCCCCCATGCCGCTGAGATGAAGATGACCGCCGGATTGAAGATGAAGCATGCCGCGACCGCGAGCGCGACCCGTTCTGATGCGAAGCGCCGCACGATCGCAAAGAGCAGCACCCCGTCCGCGAGATCCACCAACACCGCGGGCAACTTGACCAGATACTTGAGAATGTCGTAGTTGTTGTGCGGCGAGACGATCGCAAAGACGTGGCCGACGAGCGCGAGGATGTAGAAGTAGCCGGGCGGGTAGTCCGCAAAGCTGGTCGAGTTGTAGAACTCCCAGAACGGATGCTGAGCGAGCGTGATGGCCCAGGCTTCAAAGGAGCTGACGTCGTTACGAAAGCCCTCGTTGCCCATGAAGAGCAGCCGCACGACGAAACCCGCCGCGGCGATCAGCCACAGCGTTCGCCACGCCGACGATACGGAATGCTCTTGCGAGCGGAGACTGCTTTGCATCTCCGCCTCGGTCATGCCCACAGTGAAGTTCTCCCGGGCGCCGCTATGGGGACGCCAGCTCCAGCGAACTCAACAAAAAGTCGCGAACGCTGCCGGCACGGTGGCGCTCAACGACCGCAAGATGTTCGGCAATCGCCGCTTGGGCAGCCTCTTTGGCCCCTACCTCCTCGAGCGCTTCGACCACGGAGCGCACCTCGCCCGAATCGAGCGTCCGGCTGCCTGAATAGGCATCGGCTATGCGGCTGCGCGCGCGCGAGGGCGGGCCGGCCAGCGCCCAGACGACCGGAAAGGTCCATTTCCGGCGCGCGATGTCGTTCAGGCGCACCTTGCCGGTCGTCTGCAGACTACCCCAGATGCCGAGCACGTCGTCGCGAATCTGAAAGGCCACCCCGAAGGCGCGGCCCAGTTCGCGGTAGTGCCGCACCGTTTGCCTGTCGCACGGGGCACAGAGCGCGCCCAACTCGGACGATGCGCCGAACAGGGCGGCGGTCTTCGCGGCGATCATCCGGTGGTACTCGGCCAGATCGACCTGCTCGGCCCGTTCGAAGGCCAGATCCATCGACTGTCCGTCGCACATCGTTGCGTGCGCTTCGTGCAGCGCGCTAACCATTTGCAGAACGCGTTCGTCCGC
>DASRDE010000298.1:0-5026 GCA_035652755.1 Vulcanimicrobiaceae bacterium
CGTCCAGCTGCTCCCATTCGTCGACGGGCGGCGCAAACGGGAGTTCTGCCCGGTCGCCGCTCTGCGTTCGCGCGCCCCACTCCCAAATCTGCTGCATGGTACGCGATGAGGCGAGCAGCCTTTCCGACTGCAGGCGCTCCAGTTTTTGCTTGCACAGGTAGTGGTTGCGCCCTTTGAGCAGCGTAACGCGCGCGGGGATGTTCAGCGCGCGCGTGACGAGCGGAATGTCTTTGAGAAAGAGCTGCTCCTGCAGCGCGATCGTACCGGTCGAGACTACGACTTTCTTGCCGCTTCGCAGCGCCGGGACAAGATACCCGAGCGATTTCCCGACACCCGTCCCCGCTTCGACGATGGTGTGCATGCCCTCGAGAAACCCGCGCTCGACCAGTTGCGCCATCTGCACCTGACCCGGCCGCGCTTCAAAACCCTCGAGTGCGCGTTCGATCGGGCCTCCGGCTGCGAAGACGTCGTCAATAGCGATCATCGGGCGTTTCCAACTGGGATTGGTACTGCTGGCCGCTTCTGGCGTCGACAACGCTCGCGTACACCGGCTTGGGCGGCCAGTAGATCGCGTAGGTGACGATAAACCCGGCGATCAATCCGCCGACGTGAGCCTGCCATGAGATGCCGGGAACCGAGAAACTCCAGATCAAATTCAATACCAGAATGCCGATGTTGGAACGCACGAGATCGGTGCCGCGCGAACCCAGCTTGAGCCCGATCGCGAACAGCGCGCCGAAGAGTCCGAAGATGGCGCCGCTGGCGCCGAGTGTTCCTGCCTCGGGCGGCGAGAAGAGCACGACGCATACGCCGCTGGCAACGATCGAGATGAAGTACACGAACGCCATTTTGAACGGGCGCAGCGCAACTTCGATGAAGCGCCCCAGCCAGTACAGCGAAAGCATGTTCAGCCCGATGTGAAAAATGCTGCCGTGCAAGAATGCCGCACTGAAGATCCGGTAGTACTGATGATAGTGGGTGACGTAGTACGGAACCAGCAGCCCGTCGTCGATTTGCGTCGGGTGGTTCGGAAAATTACCGGTGAAAACGCCCGGTCCGGCGACGTGCATCTCCCACAAGAAGCCGATGACGTTGAGCGCGATCAGGATGCGGGTTATCACTCGCTAACGAGCACCATGCGAGCGAGCTCGAGCGAGATGGCGTGCCGTTTGTGCTGCACTTCGACCGTCAGCGGGCCGCCGAGCGGCGCTTTGGCGTGCACGTGGACCTGCGCGCCCGGGCGCAAACCGACTTCTCCCAAATAACGCAGCATCTCGGGTACTTCGTGCGTAACGCCGCGCACGACCGCCGAGCTTCCGATGTCGACTTGCGCGAGCGGCACGGAGTCGCGCTGCGGATCGGTCAAATCTTTCGGCGGAATCGGCAAGCCGTGGGGGCACTCTTTCGGGTCGCCGAGCACGTCGATCAGGCGCCGCTCGACGTTCTCGGAGATCGCATGCTCGAGCATGCACGCTTCCTGCTGCACTTCGTCCCAAGCCATGCCCAGCACGTCGGTGAGCAAACGCTCCGCCAAACGATGACGCCGCACGACGCGCACGCCGACCTCCAAGCCTTTTTGCGTGAGCCGTACTTCTCCGCGCGCGACCTGCTCGACGTAACCCTCGGCGGCCAGTTTTTTGAGCATTCCCGAGACCGACGCGGGCGCCACGCCGAGCTCGGAAGCCAGGCCCGACGTCGTTACGCCCGGTCCCTCACGCTCGAGCCGGTAGACCGCTTCGAGATACTCCTCGGTCGACTCGGCAAAATGGCTGTGCCCCGACATGCAGACTAGGACGTTCGACGCGCGCCGGAAGGTTCCAGGCCGAACGCGTCGAGGCGGCCGTGCAGTTCGGTTTTGCGCTGCGGCGAGGCGAAACTGGCTTCGACGGCGTTCCGCGCGAAACGCTCCACGGCTTCGCGGCCGGCCAGTTGTTCGACGTACTCGTATTCCTGGGTGACGCTCGTGCGAAAAAGCGCTGGATCGTCGGCGTCGATGCTCACCACGCACCCCGCCGCGTCGAGCTCGAGCAGCGGGTGGGATCGATCGCGCGGCACGACTCCCGTGAGAAAATTCGACGTCGGGCAGACTTCCAGCGGAATGCGCCGCTGGGCGAGGAGCGCCATCGTTGCCGGATCTTCCAGCGCGCGGATTCCGTGACCGATGCGTTCGGCACCGAGTTGTTCGATCGCGGTGAGTACGCTGTGCGCGCCGGACGCTTCGCCGGCATGTGCGACGCAACGCAATCCGTGCTTTCGAGCAAGGTCGAATACCTCGACGAAGGACTCGGGCGGAAACCGCACTTCGTCACCGCCCAGCCCGATGCCGATGACGCCTAGGTCCTGCAGATCCGCCGCGAGCCTTGCCGTGCGCATCGCGCTTTCGGCGCCGAAATTCCGCGTGACGTCGACGATGAACTCGACCTCCAAATCGCGCCGCACCGCATCGAAGACGCGCCGCATTGCCACGACGCATGCGCGCACGTCGATCTCGGGGTGGAAGAACCGCCACACGGACGGCGAGATGAACACCTCGGCGCGCATCACGTTTTGTCCCACCGCGTCTTCGGCGAACTCTTCGGCCAGGCGGGCGTAGTCCTCGGGCAGCGCCAGCGACCGGCTCACTGCCGCAAAAGTCATTAGGAAGCCCTGGAAATCCCGAAAGTCGTACACATGCTCGGGGCCGGCATCCGCGATTTCGGCGGCGGGCAGGGTACCCTCGCCCGCTTGGTAAGTGAGCGCAACCCCTCGCCGGCGGGCGAGGTCTATGAACGTGTCCGGCCTGAGCGTCCCCTCCAAGTGACAGTGCAATTGCACCTTCGGAAGGCGCCGCAGGAAAGATGAACCGGGCATCACGTATAACACGGTTCGCCGCGGGGTGGAGCAGTCCGGTAGCTCGTCGGGCTCATAACCCGAAGGTCGCGTGTTCAAATCACGCCCCCGCAACCAAGTCCAGAAGGCCCCTTGTAGACGTCAAGTTTACGAGGGGCCTTCTTCTTTCGTGTCATCCTGAGCGGAGCATTCGACGCGCCTCGCGCGGTGAAGCGCAGTCGAAGGACCGGAGCCGCTACCACTGCTCCGCCCGCGTCACGAATGAAACTGGGGTGCGAGACTTTCTGCTTTATCTCTTGGGCAAGCCACTAAAGAATGAGCGCCGAAGCAAGTATCACATGGCGAATCCCTTTGTGTATGACCGGAACAGCGCCAGCAGGACCTATCGCGGACCAAGAGGCGTAATAGGCCTCCTTCAGAACGTCGTTTGCTGAGCATTACCAAGGCCGCCTGCAAGGGGTACTGCGTGCGAAAAATAGCGTACATCCTGATATTGTTTTCTCTTTCTGCCTGTTATGGAAAGCCGGATGCTTCGTCAGCGTCGCGGTCATTTCACACGATAACCTATCATTTCAAATCGGAAAGCAGCGATTCGCAAATGGTCGAAAAAACGGCGGCGATTATGAAAAGGCGCTTAGAAGAAGCGCGGATCTATGCGTCCGTCACACGAAATGCGAACGTCCTCACGGTCACCGTTGCGAACCCGGACGGGTTGGACATTAATCGCCTGTTAACGGCTCGTGATGCCGTACTCCTCAAAATTATTCCGAATGGGCCAACGTATGTTGCTGGGGGCTCGAAGCCGTTCAAATATGCCTACGTCGTCAATGAACCCCTTAGCAATCGTCCGGCACTGATCTTTCAGATGACGAGTCCGCAAGCGTTTCAGCGGTTTACGAATGGACAAGCGGGACATTTTATTGGTTTTTACGTAGACGGGAAATTGGTTCAGCAAATCTACTTAACCGGGCCCTCTAACCGGGGAGGCGGCGGACGGATCTGGGGAGGGAAGTTTTCGATCGACGATCTGCGAGTTATGGCCGCACAGATCGGTGGGGGGTCGCTACCCGCCGCGGTTCATGCGATATGAGCGCCTGCGGCCACTTCTAGATGAAGCAAAACGTCGTATTGCAGGTAACGTCGCTGCTTTCGATCCTTCTCGCGTCGTTTCACCTGGTGGATGACCTCGTGTACGGGTCGGACAAGAGCGTTGCGGTAAGCCTGCTTATGGCAGTCATTCTGGCTGTTTGGCTGTACGGAACGCTGGCGATGGCGGAGCGGCCTGCGGGCCAGATCGTCATGCTGCTGGGAGCGCTCCTTGGGCTGACGGTTTTCATGACGCACCTTACGGGCACCGGCGGCCTGCCAGGCCGTGAGATAGGCAAACTGAGCGGAGCCTTCTTCTTCGTCTGGACGCTGCTTGCACTTGCAGTTTTATCTCTCGTCTCGCTCGCGCTCTCAGTGCGCGGACTTTTGAGTCTACGCCGCTAGTCTGACGGCGGCGCGGCAAGATAGGTGCCGTAGACGCGGAACTCTCTAGCCATGCAGACACGCGCGTTGATCCGGATCGCGTTCGTTCTTTTACTCAGCAGCGTCAGTTTGGCGGTAACGCTGCCGGATATCGCGGTTCCATGGCATCCGTTCGCAACGTTCGGGTACTCGGCAAACCCGGCTTCTGGGTTAATCACGGCCGTGGATGCCGATGCGGCGCGCCGGGGCTTGCGCGCGGGCGAGCGGATCGATCTCACGCGGCTTTCGCTCGGCGACGGACGCCGCCGCTACGCTACCACCTCACCGCTGGCACCGGAGGGGACGCTGGTCGTCTTGCCGCTGGTTTCCGGCCATGCGGTTTCGCTTCGCTCGCACCTCTTCTCACGTACGCTTGCCGACAACGTCTCGGACGTGCTGCAGATGTTGGGCTTCCTCTTCATCGTGGCGGTCGCTGCAGTGCTCGTTCTCCTGCGCCCG
The DNA here is from genome assembly GCA_035652755.1 of Vulcanimicrobiaceae bacterium. Taxonomy (GTDB): domain Bacteria; phylum Vulcanimicrobiota; class Vulcanimicrobiia; order Vulcanimicrobiales; family Vulcanimicrobiaceae; genus DASRDE01. The sequence continues at coordinate 4,798 of DASRDE010000298.1, forward strand.
GCTCCGGCGACCTGGGCGTTCTTTCTCTTCTGTGCCTCGCTCGGTTTTGTTCCCGCGCAGCTGACCAAAGAATATATGCCAGCTCCTGTGCTGCTCGCAATTGGTTATCTTCGCATTGCGCTCACGATTGCGGCACAAACGGCGCTTGTCTCCTTCGCGCTGCGCTTTCCCCTTGCAAGCCCGGTGGGGGCGGGACGATTCCTCGAGCGCATCTTGATCTTTGGTGTCG
>DASRDE010000299.1:0-5856 GCA_035652755.1 Vulcanimicrobiaceae bacterium
CGTTCCCTACAACGGCGATCCGCAGGCGATCCGCTTTGCTCCGGGGATGCGCGAGTTGCTGCAGCGCCTTCGCCGCGCCGGTGTGGCAACGAGCGTCGTTTCCAATCAAAGCGGCGTCGCGCGCGGTTTGCTGACGATCGAACAGGTGGAAGCGGTCAACCGCCGCATCGACGAAGAGCTCGGTCCGTTCGACGCCTGGCTCTACTGCCCGCACGGGCCGGACGACGGCTGCGCGTGCCGCAAGCCGCTGCCGAAAATGATCCTCGACGCGGCAAACGCGATGCACGTGGACGTGGGCGAGTGCGTCGTCATCGGAGACAAGGAGAGCGACGAAGAAGCCGCTTTCCGAGCGGGCGCGCGCAGCGTGCTGGTCGCCGATCCCTACGGCGCCATCGACGCTATCGAGAAGCTGCTGTCCAGTACGCCAGATCCGGCGAGATAGCGCCGGCTGCGACGGCGGTGCGCACGGGCTGCTCGCGCAGCTTGGGGATATGCACCGACAAACGGACGCGATGCCACGCGCTCATGACTTTTACGACGTAATGCTGCGTCTCGGCAAACGGAGGAATCCCGCCGAACTCGGCTACCGCTCTGGGCCCGGCATTATAGGCCGCGAACGTGAGCGCGTACCGGTTGGGTTTGCCGCGATACTTGCTGAGCAAACCGTAGAGATAGTGCGCGGCTCCCTGTAAGTTCTGGTACGGATCCGACGGATCGACGTGGAGCGTCGCGGCCGTGCCGGGCATCAGCTGACCCAAGCCGATCGCTCCCGCCCACGAGCGTGCGTGCGTGTGCCAAGCGGACTCGACGGAAACGAGCGCAACGAGCATATTCGCATCGAGTTTCCAGCGGTTCGCGTTGACCAAGAGGTGCTTGGCGAATTCGCGGCTCTGCCAAACCGGCATCTGCGGGTTGATCTTGCGCAGGACTCCGGCATACGCGCGAACCGCCGGCGCGCTGGTTGCGATCGACGGCGAAGGTGCGGCGGCGTGGGCAAAAACGGGAATCAAGGCGATTCCAAGTCCCGCTAGCAGCGGGGCAACGAAACGGCGCATCGGCGATGGGTACGGGACGGGCGGGAAGGGTCCTTGTGAGTAACGTCGCAAGGCGCTCCGCGTGAGCCGCTACTCCGGGCTATCTCCTCGTGCGCGGCGCGCATGGGGCATCGGACTTATCGCATTCTTCATACTTCTGTGCGGCTCGATTGCTTTCGCGCAATGGTGGGCGTACCACGTGACGCTCCCGGCATATGAAGCTCACCGGCACCGCTAAGCTCCTGCGGATCTTCCTGGGTGAGAGCGATCGCAAAGGCGCCGCTCCGTTGTACGTCGCGATCGTCGAAGCCGCGCGCCGCGCCGGCCTTTCCGGAGCGACGGTGCTCAAGGGGATCGAGGGGTACGGCGGCCACTCGGTCGTTCACGCGGCGCGCGTCTTCGATCTCTCGACCGATCTGCCGATCGTCGTCGAGATCGTCGACAGCGAGGAGAAGATCCGGGACTTCATTCCGGCGATCGACGCGATGATTGCAGACGGCCTGATCACGCTGGAAACGGTCGAAGTGATTCAGTACAAGAGCGGCACGGCAAAGGATTCGCCGTGAACTCCTGGCAAGCGGCGCTGGCGGTCGCCGCGGGCGGAGGCGCCGGCTCGCTGCTGCGCTACGGCGTCACCATTGCAGTTGCGCAACGGCTCGGACCCGGCTTTCCGTGGTGGACGTTGGCGATCAACGTGACGGGAAGCTTCGCCATCGGCGTCGTTGCCGAAATGACGCAATCGCGCGCGCTGTGGGCGTCGCCGGTCCTGCGCACGTTCTTGATGGCGGGCGTATTGGGCGGATACACGACGTTCTCGACGTTTTCGCTCGATGCGCTCACGCTCGCCGGCGATCGTGCCGCATTGTTGGCAGTTGCGTACGTGGCCGCGAGCGTCGGTTTCGGCATCGCGGCGGCATTCGCGGGCATTGCCCTTGCGCGCGCGCTTTCACTACCTTAAAATACGGGCCAATGTACCGATCGATTTTGCTGGGCGCGATACTTTCGATATCATGCGCTCTTCCCGCGCTGTCTCAAAGCACTCCGTCACCCAAGCCCAGCAGTGCGCCGAACGGTTCGGCCGCTCCGCAAGGGACGGCGGCGCCGCGCGAGCACGAAGCCAAACCTGCAAATCCCACGCCGACGCCGACGGCGTCTCCCACCCCCGGCCCGCCGTGGTCGGGAATGCACTGGCGCGAAATCGGTCCGGCGCTGCCGGGCGGACGCGTAACGTCGGTCGCGGGTTCGGCGACGGACGTGCAACTGTATTATCTGGGCTCGGCGGGCGGCGGCGTCTGGAAATCGCACGACGGCGGAGAGACGTGGGAACCGGTCTTTGAAAAGCAGGCCGTTTCGGCGATCGGCGCGGTGACGATCGATCCGACGAACAACGACGTCGTCTGGGTAGGAACGGGAGAATCCAATCCGCGCAACGACGTCAGCTACGGCGACGGCGTCTACAAGTCCACCGACGGCGGAAAGACGTGGAAGAATGTGGGACTGCGCGGCACGCGGCACATCTCGCGCATTCTAATCGATCCGCAGCATCCGTCGCACGTTATCGTCGGTGCGCTCGGCGACGTCTTCGGGCCGTCGCAGGACCGCGGAGTCTTCGTCACCGACGACGGCGGTAAAACCTGGCGAAAAACGCTGTTCGTGAGCGATCAAAGCGGTGCGTCGGATCTCGCCATGGACGGACAGGCGCCCAACGTCGTGTATGCGGGCATCTGGCACTTCTTGCGCCGCCCTTGGACGTTTACCAGCGGCGGGAGCGACGACGGTCTCTATAAGTCGACCGACGGCGGCAACACGTGGACGCGTCTGACGGATCACGGATTGCCGAACGGTACGACCGGCCGCATCGGCCTAGCGACGGCACCGAGCGATTCCAAGCGCGTGTACGCGCTGATCGAATCGAAAGACGGCATTCTGTGGCGCTCGCAAGACGGCGGGACGAACTGGACGATGGTGAGCAACAACACGCTCGTGGATCAGCGCCCGTTCTACTTTTCGCATATCGCGGTCGATCCCAAGAACCCCGACAAGATCTACGGCATCTCGGAAGCCCTTTCGGTCTCCACCGACGGCGGCAAGAAGTTCACCGAAATTGCCAAGGACGTGCACGTCGACTACCACGCGATGTGGATCGCTCCGAACGATCCGAACCGGATGATCGTGGGCGAGGACGGCGGAATCGCGCGCACAGTCGACGGAGGCGACCACTGGTTTTTCGATCGTAATATTCCGATCGGCCAAGTGTATCGCGTGGCCGCCTCGGTCGAGAATCCGTATTGGGTCTGCGGGGGCTGGCAGGACAACAACGGCTGGTGCGGACCGAACAACTCGCTGGATCCGTCGGGCCTGCTCAACAAATACTGGGTTGCGGCGGCCGGCGGCGACGGCGAATGGGTCGTGCCCGATCCGGTGGATCCGAATTGGATCTGGGGCGATTCGGAGAACGGCTCGATCGGTGTCTACAACAAGGTGACTAAAGACGGCATCGGAGGCATGCCGTATCTTCAGACAGGGCTCGAACAGTACAACCTGTCGCTTTCGAAATACCGGTATAATTGGGAATCGCCGATCGCATTTGCGCCGTGGAACGGCCGCATCGGCTGGCTGGGTGCGAACGTCGTGTTCCAAACAACCGATCGCGGCATTCATTGGACGCCGATCAGCCCCGACCTGACGCTCAACGACAAAACGCACCAGCAGCCGTCGGGCGGCCCGCTCGTGCACGACGTTTCCGGCGCGGAGTACTCCGATACGATCTTGGATATCGAAGGTTCCACGCGTCATAAGGGCGAGATTTGGGTCGGAACCGACGACGGCTTGGTGCAACTCACGCTCGACGGCGGAAAACACTGGAAGAACGTGACGCCGCACGGCGTTCCGGCGTACGGGCGAGTCGAAACGATCGCGCCGTCCACGCTGCGCGACGGCACCGCTTATGCCGTGTTCGACCGCCACTTCATGGGCGATTACCGCCCGTATCTCTTTGCCACGCACGACTTCGGCGCGCATTGGGATTCGATCGCCGGCGATTTGCCCGCCGACCAGTACGCGCGCGCGATTCGTCCCGACATTCGAAACGCAAGCATCCTCTACGCGGGCACCGAGAACGGAATGTGGATCTCATTCGACGGCGGACGCAAATGGAACGATTTCCGCAACAATATTCCGGCGGTTTCGATCCACGACATTCGCTTTCAGCCGCAATGGGACGATCTGCTCATCGCCACGCATGGCCGCGCGCTCTACATCATGGACGACATGCGTCTGATCCAGCAGTTGCCCGCGGCCATTGCGTCCGGCTATGCCTTCGTCGGTCCGCGAACGGCTTACGAATACAACCAGCACTCGGACGACGAGGGCACGTACACCGATTACTCCGGGCAGAATCCCCCCAGCGGCGCCGCGCTGTTCTTCTATCAGCGAACGCCCTCGAAGACCCCGCCGAAAATAGAGATCCTCGACGCCGCCGGCCACGTCATCCGGACGCTCTCGGGTACGCACAAGGTCGGCGGTAAACAGGAGCCGGTCGTCGCCAATAAAGCCGGCATCAATCGCTTCGTTTGGGACTTCGCAACCGACGGCCCCGTGAAGTGGCTTGGCGCGGCCAAGGAATCATACCAGGGACCGAGCCGTGGTCCGACCGTGCCTCCGGGACGCTACGCGGCGCGTATGACGCTGGGCGGCAAGACGTACACGCAGCCGTTTTCGGTCAAAGCCGATCCGCGGACCGTCCTCACGCAGGCGCAGTTGGAAGAGTCGTTCGCGTTCTCGAAGCTCTGGATGCACCGTTTCTCGGTCATCGACGAGATGCTCAACGCGCTCGACGCGGCCAACAAGCAGTTGCAGGCGGTCAAGCCGCCGGCAATGGCAGCGGCCGTACGCGCGGCGCAAACCGAACGGACGCGCCTGTTCAACGAGCTGACGGCAAACTATCAGAATGACGAAGACTCGATTCAGCGGCCGGGGTTCCTGCGTGAAGACGTGCAGGGGCTGCAGTTCCAATCCGGCAGCATTCTGGCCCCGCCGGTGCTGGAGTTTGCAAAGCGGATAGAGTCCGCATATCGCAAGGCGGTTGCCGAATACAATGCGTTTGCCGCGACGATGCCGCCGATCTCGGCAGCGCTGCACGAGAAACCGCCCGCGCGCGTCCAACCGTAGGAGCGCGGGCGCTGCGCGCGGCCGTCCTCCGCGTCTCGATCGGCGGATGGTTCGAGATCTACGACGTGTTCATGAGTGCGTATATCGCGCTCGGATTGATCGGCGAGGGCCTTTTTGCGGCGACGCAGCCCTCGCCGTTTGCTTTAAATGCGTTCGGCACGTTCGTAGCGGCCGGCTTTGCGGGTATGTTTGCCGGAACGCTGCTCTTCGGATGGGTCTCCGACCGTTTCGGCCGGCGCACGACGTTCACGTACTCGCTGTTATGGTATGCGGCGGCCACGCTGATTATGGCGCTCGCGCACTCGGCCGCGTCGATCGACTTCTGGCGATTCGTCGCGGGAATCGGCATCGGCGTGCAGATTATCACGATCGACGCATACATCACGGAGATTGCGCCGAAGGAGCGGCGCGGCTTTTGGATCGCGTTCTCGCAGTTCGTGGGTTATCTGGCAATCCCGTGCGCGGCGCTGCTTGCGTATCTGCTCGTACCGCATACGTACTTCGGCGTGGCGGGATGGCGTTACGTGGCAATGGTGGGCAGCCTGGGCGGCGTCGCGGTGTGGTTTCTGCGGGCCGGCCTGCCCGAGACGGATCGGTGGATTGAGGCCCGTTCCCGGCCGTCGAACGCGGTGCGAACGATCTTCTCGCGCGC
>DASRDE010000300.1:0-2403 GCA_035652755.1 Vulcanimicrobiaceae bacterium
ACGTTCTCCTGCCGGCCGGGACGAGGCTAGTACATGCGGCCCGTCGTGATGGATATGATCGAGGCCGGACGGTTGCTGTCGTTGCGCACGCGGTGCCGGTACGCGGCCGAAAAGACGCAGCAGTCGCGCTCGGCCATCGGATAATCCGCACCGTCGACGACCACGACGACCTCGCCCTCGGTGACATAGACGACGTCGATGCCTTCGTGGGTGAGTTCGTCCTTGAGTTTGCTGTGCGGTGCCAACTCGACCGTCACGAAGTCCAGATCGATTCCCGGCAGATGGACCGCCTCGTACTTTACGCCCCGGCCGCGGTTGATGACGGCGCGGTTCTCCTTGCGGACGAAATTCGGGCGCGACAGCCGCGAGGTGAAACCTAAAAACGAGCCCAGATCGTATTCGAAGAACTGCGCCAAGCGGGCCAAACGGCCTAGCGAGATATCCGACTCGCCCCGCTCGACCGCACGGATGAACGATTCGGACAGGCCGCTGCTCTCAGCCAGCTCCCGCACGGTGACGTTGCGCTGCTCGCGAAGCCGCTGCAGAATCTTGCCGACGTCCGGAAGGTGCGTCTCTTTGGGCGCTCGTTTCATGCCCGCAAGGTTCGCCCCGCAGCCCGGCGGCGGCCTTTCCGCGGCCCGGCGGTAAGCAATCGGCGGCGGCGAAATTTCGCTGCCGACGAAATTTAGACTTCTGACGCAAAATTTCGTCGCACTTGACAGGAACGCCAACCGGCGCCGTGAAGCAAACCGAGTGTGGAGGAGGTCGCGGACATGCGTTTTGGTATCTGGACTCTGACTTGTCTGCTTCTGTGGAGCGGTTTTGGATCGGCTGCGGCTCTTGCCGCGGACACGGGCGCGATCGCCGGCAGCGTACAGGCCGCCGACGGGACGCCGATCGCCGACGCCAACGTCGTCATACAAGGTCAAACTCGAATGGCGACGGTCAGCGACTCGAAGGGGGCGTTCAGCTTCTCAAACGTTCCGGCGGGCTTCTACACGCTCGTCGTGACGAAGGCGGGTTTCCAGACGTACAGCACGGACAACGTCGCGGCGTTCAGCGGAGAAACGCAAAAAGTGAACGTCGTCCTTGCGGCGTTGTCGTTTTCTTCGCTGCGCACGATCGCCAATATCTCCACTACCGAGCCCGGCCGGGCGGCAATCAATAAATCAACCGCGTCGATAACGACCATCTCCGGCGAAACCTTCATCAATCAAGGCCAAACGCAGGTCGCCAAAGTTCTGAACGAAACCCCCGGCATCTTCACGTCGCCGTACAACTCTTCCAACGGCAATCCGAGCAACGGCGTGTCGCCCGCGTCCCCTCAAACCCCGCAAATTCGCGGTGCGTTACCCTACGAAACCGAATCGCTCATCGACGGTCATCCCGTTTCCGTCGGCTCGGCGGGATTCTACTCGCCGACGCTGATCAATCCATGGCTGATCCAAGACGTCGAGCTCGTCAAAGGTCCCGGCTCGATGCCCGAGGAGATCAATTATGCCATCAACGGGACGGTGAACTATCGTACGCTCAGCCCGACGGCCAAGCCCGAGGGAACGGCGATGTTCGGTTACGACAATTGGGGCGGCGTCTCGACCGGATTCAAGGCGACGGGTTCGACCGCGAATCATAAATTAGGATACGCCTTCGGCTATGTAACGGACGGCGCACCTGGCCCACTCAAGGACTTTTCCTTTCACGGTTCGCAGCTGCCGCTGACCACGGGTCCGGTCGGCGGCCCCTATTACATCAACGGTCAGCAAGTTGCGATGATCGGCGGCGTGGTCGGCCTGGGTGGCGCACCGCCGCAATTCGCTCCGTACGACGGAATGGGCATCAACTTCGTCGATCCCGTCACCGGGTGCTGCTATAAAATGGACACGGGCTACCACTCGACGTCGGAACTCGGCAAGCTTGTCTATAATTTTTCAAGCGGAACGTCGCTGACCCTATCGTACCTGGGTGGACAAAACATGTACGGGAACGGCGACCCCAATGCGTACTCGGTTTCGCTCGTCGGCAATACCGGCTTGCCGGCGGCGTACTTCGCACCTTGCGGCAGTGCCAACGCGCCGCTGGAATGCAACCCGTTCGCATCGGGCGCGACGTACAACTGCGCGACCACAGGCAATGCACCGGCATGCAATTCGGCTGTCCCGTTCGACGTGAGTTCGGTTAACGGCCTGGGCCACACATGGACGCAGCAGAACCTATTCCAAGGCGAATTTCGAACGACCGTCGGACGCACCGGGACGTTTCTCGCGCGCTACTACAGCGGTTCGCTGAATAATTACGCCGTTCTCGGGCCTGCTGCCGGAACGCCCTTCACGTACTCGCTCAATACCTATGGAACGGTTCCGCTTTGCCCCACCGGCACGACGTTCGATACCGCCCCGCCGCCTG
>DASRDE010000301.1:0-3675 GCA_035652755.1 Vulcanimicrobiaceae bacterium
TCAACCACCTGCGCTCGGTCGAAGGCGTAGAAGTGGCCGCGCTGTTCAAACATTTCGACGGTGAGATTCGCGTGAGTCTACGCAGCAGCGGGCGGATCAACGTGCAGGCAGCGGCGGCACGGCTGGGCGGGGGCGGCCATTTTCGCGCAAGCGGATTAACGTACGTGGGAGCGCTGCGCGGCGCCGTCAGCGCGGTAGAAGAAGCACTTAAGGCCGAAGGCCTGTAGGTCGCGGCAGCGGACCGTGCTCGGCTTTGTGAACGTCTTCAAGCCGGCCGGCCCGACTTCGGCTGGGGCGCTGGCGCGCGTACGGCGTATTTACGCCGCGCATTTCCGCGAGCGCAGCATAGCTGCCGGACATCTGGGAACGCTCGATCCGCAAGCAGCGGGCGTGCTGCCCGTGGCGATCGGAAAAGCAACGCGGCTCATCCCTCTTTTGACCGAGCAGCGCAAAGCATACGTGTGCACGTTCGTGCCGGGCCGATCGACGACGACGGCCGACGCGCTGGGCGAAACGCTTTCGTCCGCGCCGGTCCCGGCGGGATGGGAGCGGCGGCTGCGCGACGTGCTCCCGCAGTTCATCGGTAAAATTTCGCAGATCCCGCCCATGCACAGCGCCGTCCATCACGACGGAAAGCGCTTGTATCAGCTCGCGCGCGAAGGCAAAGAAGTCGAGCGCAAGGCGCGCGCGATTTCGATCTACGGCCTCACGCTGCTTGGCGTCGAAGACGGCACCGCGCGGCTGCGCATCGCGTGCAGCGAGGGCACCTACGTTCGAACGCTCTGCGAAGATCTCGGACGCGCCATCGGCGTGCCCGCACACATGGGGGCGCTCGTGCGCGAAGGCTCGGGGCCGTTCTTGCTGTACGAGAGCCGCACGATCGAGGAGATTGCGGCGGATCCGGCCGGTGCGATGATCGCGCCCGAGTTCATCATTCCGTTTCCGACGATCGTGCTCGACTTGCGGCATTCTTCCGATTTTCGAGCCGGACGCGTCGTGCCGCTGCCAGCGGGCGCCGGCGGAAAGCACGTGTTCGTTCGAGATGAATCGCGAACGCTCGTGGGCGTCGGCGAGGCGCACGGCGCTTTGCTGGCTCCGCGAAAGGTGTTCGTGTGAAGATCCTTCACGAATTGCGGTGGGATTCGCATGAGCCCCTGATTCTGGCCATTGGATTCTTCGACGGCATGCATCGCGGCCACCGCGACATTGCCCGGCAGGCGATTGGCCTTCGCAGACTCGGATGGCGTACCGCCGCACTCACGTTCGCGAACCATCCCGCATCGTTTCTGCGCCCCGGTCAAGAGCCGCCGCTGATCACCACGCCCGAAGAGCGGATCGATTTGCTCGCGCAGGCGGGATACGATGCCTGCTTTTTCGTGCCGTTCGACGCTTCGATAGCCGGGCAGTCGGCGGAGCATTTTCTGCGCGAAACGCTGATCGGTGCGCTGCGCGTGCGCGGCGTCGTGGTGGGCAAGAGCTTTAGGTTCGGGCACAAGCGCCTGGGCGATACGGAGCTGATGGCACGCGTCTTAGGTGAAGCGGGTATCGCGTTCGTTCCGCTTGAACCCACGGTCGACGGCGGGGGAGCGCGGATTTCCAGCACGCGAATTCGCGAGGCGATCGCCTCGGGCCGCATGGATTCGGCCGACGAGCTGCTCGGACACTCGTACGAGATCGGCGGCCTGGTCGAGCTGGGCGCCGGGCGCGGTCACGGACTCGGTTTTCCGACCGCTAACGTGAGCGTGCCGGCGAAGCTGCTGCCCAAAGACGGCGTGTACGCCGCCGTGGCGCGTTTTGACGGACGCGACTATCCTTCGCTCGTGTCGATTGGAAGCAACCCGACGTTCGAGGGAGGCTCCAGAACCGTGGAGGCATGGCTGCGTGACTTCGAGGAGACGATTTATGGACGAGAGATCCGGCTTCGCGACCTGCGGTACGTTCGCGCTCAGGAGCGCTTCGAGCGCGTCGACGATTTGCTCGCGCAAATGGAACGCGATCTCGACGCCGTGGCGTATCCCTCGTATGGGTAAATTCGCAAGCGCCACCCTGTTGTGCGCGCTGCTGGCCGCTTGCAGCGCGAGCGCGAGCGGCGGCGGCACCTCCTCTCCCAAGCACGCGCGCATCGGGCAGGCCGCCCCCCAATGGACGCAGTCTACGGCGTCGGGTTCGCGCCTGTCGCTGGCCTCGCTGCGCGGAAGCCCCGTCTACTTGAATTTCTTTGCGACGTGGTGCGGCCCGTGCAACGAGGAAGCGCCGTACATCAACGATCTCCAGAAACTCTATGCGGCGCGCGGGCTGCGCGTGATCGGCGTCGACGAATTGGAAAGCGCACAAAAAGCGCGCGAGTTCGTCGCAAAGTTTCACTTGGTCTATCCGGCGGTCGTCGACGACGGCGCGCTGCAGTCGCAGTACAACGTCAACGGCCTTCCGGTTCATGTATTCATCGATCGGCGGGGAACCGTCCGCAATATCATCGTCGGGCAGTTGGACCGAAGCGAGATCGTCGCAGCGCTGAGAACTATTCTTTAACCGCATGGAGTCCGGAGCGATCGTTATCGGGGCGGGAGCCGCGGGTCTTGCGGCGGCGTGCGCGCTCGCAAAGGATGGACATTCCGTAGCCGTGCTCGAGGCGCGCGACCGAATTGGAGGCCGCGTGCTGTGGCATCGATTCGAAGACGGCGGCCAAGCGGAGCTCGGCGCCGAATTCATTCACGGCCGGGCAGCCGAAACGCTCGCGCTGCTGCGCGAAACGCACTCGGAACCAATCGAAATCGAGCAAGCCGAGTCGTGGGTTCTCGACGGCGCAGAGCTGCGGCGCGACGACGACTTCTTCGACGCTGCGGCGGTGTTCGAAGCCGCCCAGTCGCTCGAGCCCGACGAAAGTGTGGACCAATTTCTGCAGCGCTTTTCGGGCAATCCGGCGGCGATCGAAAAGGCACGAGCTGCGCGCGCGTTCGTGGAAGGCTTCGATGCGGCCGACCCCGCCATCGCCAGCGCGCGTGCAATCGCGCAGGAATGGAGCAGCGGCGCGGACGCGTCTTCGCGGCCCCGCGACGGATATCGCCCCATGTTCGAGTATTTGCTCTCCGAGTGTACGAAAGCCGGTGGGCAGCTTTTCACCTCGGCCGCGGTCACGCGCATAGCCTGGCACCGCGGCGGCGTTCGGGTGGAAACGGCGGAAAGAACGGGCGCGCCGCGCGAGTTTCGCGCACGTGCCGCGATCGTAACGCTCCCGGTCTCGCTCCTGCGCGCCGGCGACATCGCGTTCGACCCGCCGTTGCCGCAACGCAAGCGCGACGCGCTGGAAAAGCTCCAGATGGGGCCCGCCGTCAAAGTGGTGCTGAACTTTCGATCGCCGTTTTGGACGCGGCTCGAAGGCGGACGCTACGCAAACGCCGGATTCTTTCGCGCACAAGACGAGCCGTTCACGGCGTATTGGACGCAGTGGCCGCAAAGCGGCAAAACGATCTCCGCGTGGGCGGGCGGTCCCCGAGCAGCGGCGCTGGCGGGCGTTGGGCTGGATCGGCTAGCGAAAATCGCGATCGCCGGCTTGGGGCGAATCTTCGGGAATCGCGACCTGATCGAGCTCGAATTTGCGGGCGCCGCGATGCACGACTGGAGCGCCGACCCCTTTTCGCGGGGCGCCTATTCTTACGCCGCGACCGGCGGAATGAA
>DASRDE010000302.1:0-5505 GCA_035652755.1 Vulcanimicrobiaceae bacterium
CGACCGGAACGAGTTGCAGCCCGATTTGCGGCGTGGGGTATATGGACGTCGACGCGGCGGGGAACCTGTGGTTTACGTTCAGCGGGTACGATTCGAATAACAATTACGGGTTTGGGTTGGGTGAGATCACCAGTCCGACGACTTCGCCTGCGCTCACGATCGTCGAGCCAATCGGAACGTACGGCTTTTTCGGCGGTGTGTACGCGAGCAACCACGGGCATACGCTCAACGTCATCGACCAAAAAGCGCGCACGATCTCGCAGTATCACCTGCCGCTGGCGCAAAACGGCGCGCCGTTCAACGTGCTCGGCCCGACGCTGCTCAATGCGTTCGGCATCGGCGACCCCGTTTCGGGCGCATTCAATGCCACCGATTCGAAAATTGCTATCGGCGATTCAGGCGGATGGCTGGACCTGGGCAAGCGCACCGGCAATTCGTGGACCGCGATCGCCAGCCCCAACTTCTACAGCGGGCTGAACGGCGCGGCGTACGCACCTTCAGATAAGTAGCGCGAGCGGAGGAACGCGCGGGGCCGGCGGGATGCGGCTCCGCCGTCTAGCCGTCCGAGTCAGCGTCTCGCGGGCGAGTCCGCTCTCCTGTGCCTCGGGATTGGCGACGGTACTCTTCCAGCATTTCCCCAGTCAAGTATTCGACGGCCTCCGTAGGCGCTTTAATGGCCCGTTTACGGAGGATTTCCACCACCTCCATCGTGGCGCGCCCGTTCGACAAGGGGCAGCCATTAGCGGCGAACTGCCGAGCGCGTTCCTTGATCTGCTGCCAGGCGATTTCCATGCGCGTGGCCTCCGTGGAAAAGCGGAACCACCCCGCTCCGAAACGGGGAGCCGAGTACTACGCCGCCGGCTGCCAGCTTTCCGGCTTCAAGTTTTTGAATACCAGGACAGGGGCAGAGCGCGATACTTACTTTCGATGGGTGCGCTCCTTCGGCTGCGTCCTTCGACTGCGTAGGCCGCGCGTTCGCGCGGCGTAGCTCCGCTCTGGATGACATAGTTTTTCCTCGTGCCAGTCCTTCGACTGCGTAGGCCGCGCGTTCGCGCGGCGTAACTCCGCTCAGGATGACATAGTTGCTCAGGACTACACAGTGTTCTCATTCAGCCAAGAGCGGACTAAGGCTTGGTCGCACGGGGGGCTCCAAAGGGTATGAGAACGATTGCAGAGCGACGCGCGTTACCTGCAGCGAGGTAAACATACCATGCAAATTTTCAAGAACACGCTGGCCCCGGCTCTGGCCGGAATCTTCCTTTTTACCAGCGTAACGGCAGCGGGCGCGCCAGCGAGCGCCCAGCAGTATAACTACGGCAACTACGGCGTCGCCAACGTGAGCGTCGCCAACGGCTACGTGGTGATCGTACGCGCCGACAGCGGCGCGCAGACGGCCGCCACGATTAATGCGCCGGTGGTGCCGGGCGATTACTTGACGACCGGCTCGGGGTCCGACGCAGAAGTGCAGTTCAACGGAACGTCGATGCTGCGCTTGGCAAATAATACGCAGGTTCGATTTGTGAACCTCAATGCGGGTTCGCCCGAAGTGCAGTTGGCGACGGGTACCGTCGACCTAGCGCAATTGCAAGGATCAAGCGGCAGCGCGCAGGTGGATACTCCGGCGCTGAGCGTTCGTCCTAATCAGCAGGGCGATTATCGCGTGACCGTACTGGGCAACGGCGAAACGCTCGTGACCGCGCGCAGCGGTTCGGCAACGGTTTCGAGCGCGAACGGCTCGCAAACGATTACGCCCGGCAGCACGCTGGTCGCAAACGGCTCTTCCATGTCGCTGCAAAACGCAATCGGCTTTGATTCGTTCGACCAGTTCAATATTTCTCGCGACCAGGCCGTGCAGACGGCGTACAACGCCAACCCGTATGTTTCGCCGCAACTGGCCGGCTATTCGAACTTTGCCAACTACGGACAGTGGCAGAACGTGCCGGGTTACGGCTACTCGTGGGCACCGTACAATCAGAACCAAAACAACTTCGCACCCTATCAAAACGGTCAGTGGGTGTGGGAGCCCGGTTACGGCTACACGTGGGTCGACAACGCCCCGTACGGCTATGCGACGTCGCACTACGGCTCGTGGTTTTACAATCAGGGCTACGGCGGATGGAATTGGCAGCCGCCGGGATATCAATACCAAACGTCGCCTACGAGCCTGGCATCGGCGTGGCTGCCGGCAGCGGTTTCGTTCTTTCTTTCGGGCAACAACGGAAGTTCGCTCGGCGGCGGCGGCCTGATGGGTCTGCTTGGAAACCTGTTAGGTTTTCTGGGCAACTCCGGTAATAACGCGAATATCGGCTGGATTCCGCTCGCGCCCGGTCAGCCCTATCAGCCGTGGTACGGTCAGAACTACACGTATCCGCAAACCGGTTTGACCAACGTGCCCAACATCACGAACATCTACAACGTGTATCCAAACGCGCGCTATTACCGCGGGATTACGATGGTGCCGGTGAGCGTGTGGCGTGCGGGCAACTTCAGGCACCCGATCGTCATGCAGCCTCGCCAGATCCGGCAGATCGTGATTATTCGCGGCGCCGTGCCGGTCGTGCCGACGACGGCGAACCTGCAATATACGACGATTCGAACGGTGCGCACGCCGGTCGTGCTCACGCGGCGCTTCTCTTCCGCCCGATTAGCTGCGAACGCGCCCGTGGTAACGCGCATTGCGTTCGCGACGCAGCGGGCGAGGATTACGGCTATTGCGGCGGCCAAGCCGCACGTCGTGGCGCTCTCCGCCTACCACGCGCCGGTGCATCCGGTGTATCAGCCGGTCAAACGCGCGCCGGTTCACGTCACCGTCATTAAGCCCGCACCGCGTCGCGTAACTTCGACGCAGCATACCACGACAACGCACCATGCGGCTCCGGAGGCAAACCACGCAGCTCCGGCGGCCAAGCACGCAGCTCCGCCGGAGAAGCATACGGCACCGGCGGCCAAGCACGAAACGCCGCACCCAGCCGCGGTTCGGCATACGCCGGCACCGGTCGTGCATCACGCGCCTGCGCCGGTCGTGCATCACGCGCCAGCGCCGGTCGTGCATCACGCGCCAGCGCCGGTCGTGCATCATACGCCTGTGCCTGCGCCGGTCGTGCGGCATACGCCTGTGCCTGCTCCGGTCGTGCGGCATACGCCTGTGCCTGCGCCGGTCGTGCATCGCGCGCCAGCGCCGGTAAAGCCCGAGGTTCACGCGGTTCCGATCGTGCGGCCGACGCCGCATGCGGTTCAAAAGCCAGCAGCTGCGCCGCAAAAACCGGCAGCGGCTCCCGCGGCTCGCGCGACGGCTCACCCGAAACCGAAGGCGACTCCGGGGCGCGATTAGCGCGAACGCTTACAGCACGCCATGCTGGAAGGGCGCCGCAATTCGCGGCGCTCTTTTCTTACATCGTATTGGCGCGCTTGGTCACGGCCGGTGGGCGCGGCGCGCTACACCAGGTATGCGAAGCTCGATCGTTGCGATTGCGGTGTTGCTGGGTGTAGCTGGGGGCAGTTCGCCGCCCCCGAGATCGAGCTTTATCGCCAATATGCGCGCAACGTACCTGGTTCGAATGCCCGGGCAGGACGTTACGGCTTTCGTTAACGCGCTTCGAAACAATGCGCCCGCGCAGAGTGCGAATTTTACCGTCGGCGAGTGGCGCGGCGACTTTGGAAGCGCCTTCACCGCAAGCGCAAGCCTTTATCAAGCGGCGGTGGACGATGCTCGCCGCAAAGCGTCGGCGATTGCTTTGCGCATGCCGGCGCGGCTGACCGGCGTTCAATCCGTTACCGAATTCTCCGGCGACACGCAGGCGATGGCGCCGGTGCCGGGCGCGCCGGTTTTGAAGGCGATTAATACTGTTACGATCGAGAACCGCATCGTTACGGTTGCCGTGGTGTACCGGACCGATACTGCGAGCACTATCGCGGTTTTCGGGCGAGCCGATGCGGCGCATAGTGCCCCGGAAGGCGTAAGCATCGACGTCTACGCCAACGCAGCATCGCTTTCCGAGGCTCGGCGCCGGATGCAGGCGGCGCAGTCGTACATTACTTCAACCGCGCGCCAGTTCCACATTCCGCCCGCGGCCATAACCGTGACCAGTGCGGGTTTTGGGGGGTAGCTCTTTAACACAGCTGCGCCGTCCTTCGACTGCGCTAGGGCACGCATTCGCGTGCCTTAGGCTCCGCTCAGGATGACACAGTTTTCAGCACGCAGCCTTTCTCACGCCAGTCCTTCGACTGCGTACGCCGCGCACTAGGTGCGCGGCGTAGCTCCGCTCAGGATGACACGATTTTCCTCGCGCCAGTCCTTCGACTGCAGTGTGCGGCGCAGTGCGCCGCACACTTCCGCTCAGGATGACACGAAGTTAGAGTGGTGACTGAACGTAAGGGAATGTCGAAGTGTTCGTCTTGTCGTAGCTCACGTTGTCGGTCATGAGACACGGCGATTCTTTGTGGTCGTCCGCAGTCAAACCCAAAGCCGAAACCGTGTTCCCGAAGATCGCGCCCAGCGAGATCGTGATGATGTCATCGCTCAGTGCGCGGCCGCCGAATTTGCTGCCGGTCGCACCGCCGGTTTCCACGCCAAGGTACGCGCCCGTTCCGGCGCTGACCTGAGAGGTGTCGATCACCATTTCATTCGGATAGAGGACCGCCTGAAGCGCCGACGCGGTCCCAGCGGAACGGCCGGCGACGGTGGTCGTGAAGATGCCGATCGCGTTCTGCAGGGTCGTGTCTTTGTAGGGCTCGGTGCGATTCGTGACGTCGTGGTTCGCGAAGCTTTCGAATGCCTCTTTGACCGCGGGACGCGCGAGCAGTTCGGTCTGGATGTAGCTTTGCGTGCCGGGCGTAGACGTCGGTTGAACCGACGGCGTACTGCTGCTGCTGTTGCATCCGGCGGCAGCCAGTAACGCCGCGGCGGCCAGGGCATACCTTATCACTGATTTCATCTTTTTGCTCCTCATGCTCCGGTCGTAGTGGACGCCGTCGCCCAGATGCCCATCTTGCCGGCGCCGCCGAGCATCGATGCGGGTACGGAAACGACGAACGATTCGACGTCGTAGTTGGCTAAAAAGTCGCTGGGTTGCGCGATCACGCAGTTGTTGGAACCCGCTGTACCGTAGCTGACCCCGCCAAGCCCGTTGATGGGCTGGCTTGCGGATGCGAAATTGAACGACGACGCGGTCGGCGGCGGCGGGCTGGGGTGATTACTATAGTTGCGGTCCGGCACGATCTTGAAGAACTGAGCCAGATCGAAGAAAAACGGATCGCGCCGTGGGCCGACGAAAACGTGCACTCCGCCGCTGAGCGCCGTCGACGAGTTGAAGTTGAACGTTTGGCCGTTGGTAAGGAGCGTATTGGCCGTTCCCTGTTCGTTCACGTTACCGGGACCGTACAAGGTGAACGTCGGCGCGGGGCCGGCGGCATTTGCCTTCATCTGGATGACCATGTGTTCAGCAGGGTCGTTCGCAGCGTTCGCGATCTTGATTTGATAGAGAACGTTCGGATCGAACGAAACGC
>DASRDE010000303.1:0-24335 GCA_035652755.1 Vulcanimicrobiaceae bacterium
TTCGCGCCCTTCTATTACATCGATTACACGCTCGCGCTCTGCTGCGCGCTGCAGTTCTGGTCGCGCTCGCAAGACGATTACCAAGGCGCGCTCGAGGCGTATACGGCGCTATGCAAACGCGGCGGCCAACTGCCGTTTCAGCAGCTGGTCCGTTCGGCAGGGCTGCAGTCGCCGTTCGAAGCGGGCGTGCTTTCGCGCGTGGCGCGGCGCGCGGCTGAAACGATCGGCGTCTGATGTCCGATACCGTCGCCTTCTACGGAGCGGGCATGCTCGGTTCGGGATTCGTGCAGGCGCTGCGCCGCCGCGGCGTTCCCGTGCGCGTTTGGAATCGCACCTTCGAAAAAGCAAAGGCGCTGGAAAGCACCGGAGCGCAGGCGTTCGAATCGGCGGCCGACGCTGCGCGCGGCGCAACCCGCGTGCATCTTTGCCTTCGCGACGACGAGGCGGTCGAGGGCGTGCTGGCCGCGGCGCTGCCGGGCATTGCCAAGGATGCGCCGATTATCGACCACACGACGACCTCGCCGCGCGGCGCGGCCGATCGGGCCGAGCGCTTTGCGCGCGACGGACGGCAGTTCGTTCACGCGCCGGTATTCATGGGGCCGCAGAATGCGCTCGAGTCGACGGGCTTGATGATGATCTCGGGCGATCCCGAGCTGGCTGAGCGCCTGCGTCCGCTGCTCGAACCGATGACCGGTAAGGTGTGGTACGTCGGGGAACGCGCCGACGGAGCCGCGGTGCGCAAGCTGCTCGGAAACGCGATGATCTTGGCGGTAATCGGCGGTATGCGCGACGCGTTCGCAATTGCGCAGCGCAACGGGCTGGACCGCGAATCGGCGTACGGGCTGTTCGCGCATTTTAATCCGGGAGCGCAGATTCAGGGCCGCGGAAAGCGGATGGCTGAAGGCGATTACGAGCCGACCTGGACGCTCGAGATGGCGCATAAGGACGCGCGGCTCATGCTCGAGAGCGCCGGCGGAACATCGCTGCCCGTATTGGAGGCCGTCGAAGCGGAGCTGCGCGCGGCGATGGAGCGGGACTTGGGAGCGAAGGATTTGGCCGCGATTGCGGAGTTGTGAACGGCAGCGGCGTGCGGCGGGGCGTCGGCGATCCCGTTACGACCGGACGCGGCGTGACCGCCGGCGTGGGAGTGAAGATCGCGCGCGGCGCGGCGCTCGGAACGGCCGGGTTGAATGGCGTGGGCGTTGCAAACGGCGCCCGCGGCGTGTGAACGAGTAAACGATGGGAAGGAGCATCGTATGTCACGTCCACGCCCAGATCGCGCAGCAGCGGGCCGATCGGCACGAACGCGGCTGCGGGGATCTGTGAGAAGCGGTCTCCTCTGCGCACGACGATCGTCTCGCCGTCGAGTTCGATGCTTGCCGCCACGTCCAGCACGAACGGAACGAGCGGCGCCATGACGCGTCCCCGCGCGACGTACGGCGCCTGGTACGAACGCACCGGCGCCCCGTCGATGAAGATGCTCACGACCATATGAGGCTCATTCTGGCGTTTCGCGAAGCCGGAATGCGCTTCTCGCGCGACGGATGCGCCTTTCTGTCACAAGCCATCGCATTCAACGCGCTCTTTGCCGTCTTCCCGCTTCTCGTGCTGGTGCTGAGCGCGGCCTCGCTGATCTTTCCGAACGCCGACGCGCAGATCTTACGCTTCGTCGATACGTTCGCGCCCGCTCTGCATCAAACCGTTGCGCAGAACCTCCAAACGTACAAGTACGGGCGCGGGGTATCCAGCGCCATCGCGTTCGTCGTGGTGATCTGGGCCGCGAAAAATCTCTTCATGGGCCTGGCATATGCCTTGAATCGCGCACTGGCCGTGCCGCAAAGCCGGCCGCTGCTGCACGACCTGGCACTCTCGATTATTATGCTGCCCATCATGGGCGTGCTGATGATCGTGGCCATCGGCCTGCCGGTGGCGGTCTCGATCGTCTTCAACTACGCGCACATCCGCGACCCGCAGAACCTCTCCGAAGTGCTGGCATACGGACTGTCGATGCTGATGGTGTTCGCCGTCGTGATCTTCCTGTACACGTTTTTGCCCAACCGTACCGTGAAGTGGCACTTCGCCGTTCCCGGAGCGCTCTTCGTGGCGCTGGCGTGGCCGGTCGTGCAGTTCGCGTTCGCGTTTTACACCGTGCACACTGACTTCACGCACGTGTACGGCGCGCTTTCAGCGCCGCTCGTGCTGCTGCTGTGGTTTTATTCGATCGGCGTCATCTTCTTCTTCGGCGCGGAGCTGAGCGCGGGCTGGGCACATCACAAGGGCACGGAGGAAGTCTCGCCGCTGGTCGATCACATCGAGCCGCGCGAGCAGATCGAAGCAACCGCGACGACGGAGGCCGCGACGTGACGCTCGTCTTCATTCACGGCGCAGGCTTTACCGGCGAAGCGTTTTCGGCACAAGCTGAGGCCTTTGAGGGGTCACATGCGCCGTCGCTGCCGGGACACGACTGCGCCGGCAGCGCCGGCAGCATTGCCGGCTTTGCTGAATTCATCGAAACGTACGTCGAACGCAATTCGCTGCGCGACGCCGTGCTCTGCGGTCATTCCATGGGCGGCGCGGTCGCAATGGAAACGGCATTGCGCGGACGCGTACCGGTGCGCGCACTGGTACTCATCGGCTCGGGCGCGCGGCTGCGCGTCGCGCCCGCGATCCTGCAGTCGCTCGAAGAGGATTTTGAATCGGCGATCGCTCAGATTTCGGCGCACTTCTTCGCCGAGCCGACTCCCGAGCGCGTGGAGTGGGCCGTCGCGCAGATGCGCCGCGTCGGACGCGACCAATGCTTGCGGGATTTTCGCGCGTGCAATGCGTTCGACGCTCTCGACCGGCTGGGCGAACTAAGCGTGCCGCTTCTAGCCGTCACGGGCGAGGCCGACGTTATGACGCCGCCCAAGTTCGCGCAGGCGCTCGCAGACCGGGTGAGCGGTGCGCAGGCGCGAATACTCCCGGGCGCCGGCCACTTCGTGATGGCCGAGCAGCCCGCGGTAACGAACGCGCAGATCCGCGCGTTTCTCTCGCGAATCGAGTAAACCGAAAGGAGTTTCGTGCGCCGCTTACCCGCTCTCGTTTTCGCCGCATGCGCCGCCGTCGCGCTGATGGGCGCTCGCCCGACGCCCAAACCCGCACCGACGCCGACGCCCGCACCGGCACCTACCGCGACGCCCCGGCCGGCAATCCCCATGCTGGTCGTCTTTCCGTTCCAGACGAGCAGCGATTTGAAGGCGGGCACCGGCGCGCGCGCGGCCGCGCTCTTTGCGCAGCAGATGAACGGCGCGGGCGGAATCGACGCGCTCACCGGACCGGCGACCGTGCAGCGCGCCGACTACTTGAGTTACGCGCGCAAGCTGCAAGCCGATTACTACCTCATGGGATATATGACGCCGCTGGGCCAGGGCGTCTCGCTGGTCGAGCAGCTCGTTTCGACGCAAAGCGGCACGCTGGTGTACGGGCAGACGGCGCAGATCAACTCGTTCGACGATGCCAGCGCCCAAGCGATTCAAATACACGGCGCGGTGATGGCGATGGAGCAAAGCGAGGCCGAGCGGTACGCTGCGGATCAAGCGTCGTCGACCACGACTCCCGCGCCGTCATCGCAGGCGAATATCAGCAAGGGCTTTTCCGATATCGCGGGACTGTTCAAACATCACGCCGCCACGCCCAAGCCCGCGGCCGCGCCGAAACCTGAGAAAGGCGTGTTCGTCGTGCGGGCATCGGGCACCGTCCCCGCCGCCGATCTCGCGCGCGCGACGACCGTTTTGTACAGCGCTTTAAACGCGCACTTCAACGCGCACCTGACGTCCGTCACGCCGGTCGATATGGCCAAACAAGCCGACGGGATTTGCGGCAGCAGCCGCGACAACAGCATCGCCGCCGGCTCGCTCTCGGCCGTCACCACGCGTCACGGTTTAGGGGCGCGCACGGTATGGACGTTCAAACTTGCGATGTACACGTGTTTCGGCGCCAAACTCGTCGAAACGCCGGGCACGGGCGACACGCTCGACAACGCGGTCCGGGCTGCAGTCGACGCTTACGCCGCCGCGCACCCGCAAAATACTTAGCCCGAGTCGCTCTCGGCTTCCGCATCGTCGAGCAAACCCGGCGGCAGATCCGCAACGATGCGGCGCGCGCCGACGTCGACCGACTTGATGAATTCGCGAATCATCGGTACCAGTTTGCCGCGCACCACGAGCATATCCGAGCTCGGATAATGCTCGACGCCGGTGACGGTGCCTAATTCTCGGCCCGCGGAGTCGTAAAGCACGCAGCCGGCGAGATCGCGATCGAGATATTCTCCCGCTTCCAGCACGATGCGCTCGCGGTCCGCATAGAGCGTCGCGCCGATGAGTGCTTGCGCTGCGGTTGCGTCCGCAACGCCGTCGAAACGCAGGAGCAGTCGTCCCTTGTGCTCGCGCAGCGTTTCAATTGCCACTTCACGCGATGCGCCGCCCGCGAGCGCGGCACGAAACTGCGCACCCGCCGCAAAAAGCGAGCGACCCGCACTGGTCGGGTCGCACTTCACTTCACCATGAATGCCGAACAAGCCGGCGATGCGCCCGACGGGCAGCTCATTCGGCGTCGTCGGCGGCCTGCGCATCGGACGGCTCCGCGCCTTCGTCTTCGAACGCTTCTTCGGAGTCGAGAATTTCGACCGAGACTTTGCCTTCGGCCGTTGCGCGCACGATGGTGCGCAGCGCCTGCGCCACGCGGCCGCTGCGGCCGATGACTTTGCCGAGATCCTCCGGATCGACGATCAGCTCGATCTGCGCTTGATAGCCGTCTTCGGGCGGAAAGACGTCGACGCTGACGGTCTCGGGCTTGCTCACCAGCTTTTTCGCGAGAAAGACGAGCAGGTCGGCGGCGCGCTGACGCGCACCTTCGGGATCGGCCGGCGAACGATGCTTCTCGAAACGTTTGCCCGCAGCGGGCCCTCCGCGCGGACGGTGCGTACGTTCGACGCTCCCGCGGCGGCGCGGCGCATCGTCTTCGGGTTCGATGTCGTCGATGATCGTTTCGTTCGTTGCGATCTTGCGCGCGCCCAGCGTGGAACGGCGCTCCGATTCCTCGCCCTCTTCGCCGAAGAGGCCGAACTCGTCATCGAACGCGCTCATTACGTCGCGCTCTCTTCAGCTGACTTGGCTTTGGCCTTCGTTTGAGGAACCGGGCCGCGCTCCATGATGCCCTTCTCGGCAAAGAGCCGGCGCACGGTGTCCGACGGCTGCGCGCCCTTGGAGAGCCACGCTTTGGCCTTTTCTTCGTTCACCACGATCTCGCGCGGCTCGGTGCGAGGGTTATAGTGACCGAGAATCTCGATGAATCGCCCGTCGCGCGGCGAGCGGGCATCCGCCACCACGAAGCGGTACGTGGGTTGCTTTTTGGCGCCCATGCGCCGGAGTCTGATTTTAACCATGTCCCTTATCCGTTTAGTGATTGAGAGAAAACTTTAAAAGTTAGCGTTCGTGCTTCGTGCTTCGTCCTTCGACTGCGCTAGGGCACGCTTCGCGTGCCGTAGGCTCCGCCCAGGATGACACATATTACCGCATCCCCAATGGGATGCGCGGGCGTTTTTTGCCGCCGAAGCCCATCTGCTTCATCATCTTGCGCGCCTCTTCGAAGCGCTTGACCAGGCGGTTCACGTCGGCGACCTGCGTGCCGCTCCCCTGCGCGATGCGTTTGCGGCGCGAGCCGTTGAGCACATCCGGGTTCTGCCGTTCGCGGCGCGTCATCGAGCAGATGATCGCTTCGATGCGTTTAAGATCAGCTTCGGGGATCTCGAAATCTTTGGGCAGCGCGCGCGAGACGCCGGGAATCATCTTCAAGATGTCGGTCATCGAGCCCATCTTGCGGATCTGGCGCATCTGCTGCAGAAAGTCGTCGAGCGTGAAGCTCTGCTTGAGCAGCTTCTGCTCGAGCTCTTTTGCTTGATCCGCGCTGTACAGATTCTGGGT
This sequence comes from Vulcanimicrobiaceae bacterium, assembly GCA_035652755.1. Taxonomy (GTDB): domain Bacteria; phylum Vulcanimicrobiota; class Vulcanimicrobiia; order Vulcanimicrobiales; family Vulcanimicrobiaceae; genus DASRDE01. Next base: position 5,961 of record DASRDE010000303.1, read on the forward strand.
GCGTTCGATCAGCGTGAGCACGTCGCCCATGCCCAGGATCCGCGACGCGAGCCGATCCGGATAGAACGGCTCGAGCGCCGAGAGCTTTTCGCCCACGCCGATGAATTTGATCGGCGCGCCCGTGACTTTATGGATTGAGAGCGCCGCGCCGCCGCGCGTGTCGCCGTCGAGCTTGGTCAGGATGACGCCCGTGATGCCCAGGCGATCGTGGAACCCCTTGGCGACGTTCGTGGCTTCTTGCCCCGTCATCGCGTCGGCGACCAGCAGAATTTCCTTGGGCGACGTCGCGGCTTTAATGCGCTCGAGCTCCTGCATGAGCTCGTCGTCGATCTGCAACCGTCCGGCGGTATCGATAATGACCGTCGAGATCCCCAAGCGGCGAGCTTCGGCGACCGCTTCGCGCGCGGTCTGCACCGGGTCGTTCTGCCCGCGCTCGAAGACCGGAAGTTCGATCTGCTTGCCGAGCGTCTGCAACTGATCGACGGCCGCCGGGCGATAGACGTCAGCCGCGACCAGCATGCTTCGCCGGCCTTGTTCTTTTAAACGCAGCGCGAGCTTGCCCGCGTGCGTCGTTTTGCCCGAGCCCTGCAGGCCGACCAGCATGATGACCGACGGCGGCGCGTCGGAGAACTCCAACCGCGCCTGCGCGCCGCCGAGCAGCTCGACCAACTCGTCGTGAACGATCTTGACGATCGTCTGGGCAGGCGAAAGCGACGCCAGCACGTCGGCGCCGATCGCTTTTTCCTTGACGCGGTTGACGAACTCTTTGGCAGCGGCAAGCGAAACGTCGGCTTCGAGCAGCGCGATGCGGACTTCGCGCATGACTTCGCCGACGTCGGACTCGCTCAAGCGGCCGCGGCCGGTCAGCCGCGTGAATATCGCGTTGAGCCGGTCGGATAACTGATCGAACACGAGGGTGGGGCGTTACTCCTTTGCGGTGGCGTCCTCGACGCGCTTGACCGCGTCGCCGACGGTTTTAATCTTCTCGGCCTCTTCATCCGGAATGTCGATGTTGAACTCGGTTTCGAAGGCCATGACCAGCTCGACCTGATCGAGCGAATCGGCGCCGAGATCGTCGGTGATCGAGGCTTCGGGCGTCACTTCGGACTCGTCGACGCCGAGCTGCTCGACGATGATCTTCTTGACTTTATCGAACGTGGTGGCCATACGTCTCCTTACATGAGCACGCCGCCGTCGACTACCAGGGTTTGGCCCGTGATATAGCCTGCGGCTTGCGAACAGAGAAAAGTGACTACTCCGCTGACGTCTTCCGGTGTACCGGGGCGCCCGAGCGCCGTTTGGCGCAGCATATACTCGCGCATTTCGTCGGTCATTTTTTGCGTCATCGCCGTTTCAATCAGGCCCGGCGCGACGGCGTTGACTCTTATGTTCCTCGACCCTAATTCCTTCGCTAGGGACTTGGCCAAGCCGAGCAGCCCTGCCTTGGATGCCGCGTACGCCGACTGGCCGGGATTCCCCGTCAGGCCGACGATGCTCGAGACCAGGACGATCGAACCGCGGCGCTGCTTCATCATCGGCTTTGCGACCGCGCCGCAGAGATAGAATGCGGACTTTAAATTGACCGAAAGCATCCGATCGATGACGTCCTCGCGCAGGCGCAGCAAGAGCGCGTCGGCCGATTGGCCCGCGTTTGCGATCGCCGCATCGATGCGGCCGAACGCTTCCAGCGTTTGCGCGACGAAACCGTCGACCGCCGATTGATCCGCGACGTCGCCGGTGAGCACCAGGGTGCGTGCTCCTTCGCGCGCACTCGCGCAGGCCGCCGCCGTTTCATCCAGCGCAGCGCGATCGCGCCCCGCGAGCGCAACGTCCGCGCCGTGCCGTGCCAAATCCACCGCGATCGCACGCCCGATCCCGCGGCTCGCGCCCGTGACGAGCGCCGCTTGGCCTTGCAACATCGTCTCAGGCATGAACTCGAAGCTTCTCGATGCCCGATGCGTCGCTCACGTTGAGCACGGATTGCGCGCCCAGGCGTTTCATCAGCGGACCGAGTACGGCCGATGCGCCGAACTCCACGACCAGATCGGGTTCGTATGAAAGCAAACGCTGCGCGCAGTCGTGCCAGCGGACTTCTTCGGTAATGGAGCGCACGAGGTTGCGCTTGATCGAGGCGACGTCGCGATAGGGCTGCGCGTCGACGTTCGAAACGACGTCGAATCGCGGCATCGCAAAATCGGCTGCTTCCACGGCGGCGGCGAAGCGTTCGACCGCGGGCTGCATGAGTTCGCTGTGCCACGCACCCGAAACGTTCAAGGGCACGACGCGCTTGGCGCCGGCTTCCAATAAGGCTTCGCCGGCGGCTTGCACCGCGGAGAGATCGCCGCTGATGACGATCTGCGACGGTGAGTTAAAATTCGCGAGCTGCACGCGGCCGCCGTTTTGTTCGCGCACGCGCGCGACGATCTCGCGGATGCGTTCGGCCTCCATTCCCAACACCGCGGACATACCGCCCGGCGCGAGTTCTGCCGCAGCCTGCATCGCTTTGCCGCGCTCGTCGACGATCCGCACGGCCGATTCGAGCGGCAGCGCGCCTGCGATCGTCAGGCTGCAGATTTCGCCGAAGGAATGGCCGGCGCTCACGACCGGGTCGGGAGTCTCAGCGGCGACATACAGCGCGACGTTGGTTGCGAAGATCGCGGGCTGACTGTACTGCGTCTCGCGCAAGCGCTCTTCCGGGCCGGTGCGCTGAAGCTCCAGCAGATCGTATCCGAGAATGGCGGATGCGCGCGTAAAGACGTCGCGCGCCGCTTCAAAACGCGCGGCCGCGTCGACGCCCATGCCGACGACCTGCGATCCCTGCCCCGGAAAGATCGCGCACAGGCGCTGCACGTTCAGCTCGCCCATTTCCACGTAACGGCGCCCCACGACAGGCCGCCGCCGAATCCGACGAACACGATGATGTCGCCGTCTTTGATCTTGCCGCTTTCGACTGCTTCCGAAAGCGCAATCGGAATCGACGCCGCCGACGTATTCCCGTACTCTTGAATGTTGATCACGACTTTATCTTCGGGCATCTTCAAGTACTTGGCGGCCGAGTCGATGATGCGCTTATTGGCCTGATGCGGAATGAGCCAATCGAGATCTTTTTTCTTGAGTTTGGCTTTCTTGAGCGCCGCATCCGTCGCTTCGATCATCTTGGTGACGGCGAACTTGAAGACTTCGCGCCCTTCCATGTAGATGTACTGCTCGCCGGCTTCGTACGCGGCGGGCGTGAGCGGTATGCGCGTGCCTCCGGCCGGAACGCGAAGAATCTCCGGGCGGCTGCCGTCGGATCCCAACGCGCTGGACAGGAACGAATCTTTTTTCGACGCTTCGAGAATCACCGCGCCCGCACCGTCTCCGAAAAGCACGGCCGTCGCGCGATCGTTTCGATTGACGATGCGCGTGAGCGTCTCCGCGCCAACGAGCATGATGCGCTTGTAGACGCCCGACCGAATCAGCGACGCGGCGACGGTCAGGCCGTAGATGAACCCGCTGCAGGCAATCTCGATATCGAACGCCGGCTTGTCGGCGGCGCCGAGTTTAGAGGCCAGAATGCACGCGGTCGCGGGGAACGGATAGTCCGGCGTCACCGTCGCGACGATGTAGCAATCGATATCCGCCGGCGTGTACTTGGTTTTGGCCAATGCGGCTCGGGCGGCAGCAATCGCGAGATCGCTCGTCGCTTCGTCCGGAGCGCAAACGTGGCGGCGCTTCATCCCCGTTCGCGTGGTGATCCACTCGTCGGAGGTGTCGAGCACTTTTTCGAGGTCCTCGTTTGTCAAAACTCCGCTCGGCACGTAACGGCCGACGGCGACAATCTTGGCGCCCGGTTGGCTCAACGAAGCGGGCCTGTCTTAACCGTGCGAGTGACCGGCGTGGTCGTCCTTAATCTCGACGACCTGGCGCCCCGCGTACGTTCCGCAGTTTTCACAAACGAAGTGCGGCCGCTTCGGCGAGTGGCACTGGGGACACTCGACCGTCGTCACCGGCGAGAGCTTCCAGTTTGCCGCCCTGCGGCTGCGCGTCTTGCTGCGCGGTGTCTTCCATTTTAAGTTTGCCACTATTCGTCCTCAGTCGTTTTATCTCGGCACGTACACGCGCCGGTGTTCTTGTTTTCGCCGCACGCGGCGCAGATGCCGAGGCATTCTTCGCTGCAGAGCAGTCCGATTGGAATCGAACTGACGACCAGCTGCGTCGCCAGGTCCCGCACGTCCAACCGGTCCCCGGTCAGCACGTTGCTCGTGCCGAACGGATCGCCTTGTGCTTCCGGCCCGACGTCGAGTTGTTCGTCGACGTCGACGTGCAGCACGCGGCGCACTTCTCCCAAACAGCGATCGCATTCGCCGCGGATGCCGACGTCCACCGCGCCGAGCACCTCGAGCATGTCGCCCGCGGCATGGAGATCCAAATGGACGCGCGCCGGCTCCGGAAAGGTGATCCCCTCGAACGGCTCGAGCCGCACTTGCTCGTCGACCACCAGGCGACTGCGACCGCCGGCGAGCAAGCCGCCGACGTCTACCTTATACGAAGAAGCCATAACATAGAGGAAGGCCCCGCGGCGGAGCCCCCTAGACTCGGGACATTGTAGACGCAGGGGGAGCGCCTTGTCAAACGGCGTTCTCGGCGTGAATGGGCCTCCGATGAGCGTCATCGCGTACCAGTCCGAGATCGTCTCCGCGGCCGAGCGCCACGGACTGAACCCCCGCTTGCTTGCCGCCGTCGCCGCTCAGGAAACGGGCGGCCCCGGATCCGACAGCGGCCGCAACGTCGTCGGCGACGCCGGCCACGGGCACGGCGTCTTTCAGATCGACGACCGCTACCACGCCTTCGCCCGCACCCGCGCGGCCATGGACCCCGCGGCCAACGCCGATTATGCGGCAGGCATGCTCGTGTCGCTGCTGCGCAGGTACGGCGACGTACGGCGGGCGCTGTCGGCCTACAACGCCGGCGACCCCGACGCGACGGGCACCGTCACGACGTGGGGAGATGGACGCCGCCTGGGCTATGCCGACTCGGTCTTGCGGCATTACGCCCGCCTGCCCAGTATCGCACCGCCCGCTTTTAAAGGAACGGCACGCATGGGATTCAGTCTCGGAAATTTGGTCAAAGGCATCGTGCGCGGCGTCGAGGCCCTCGCCCTGACTGCCAACCCGATCGCGGCGGCGGGCATCGGCGCACTGACCGCTCTAGGCTCCGGACGCTCTGCGGCTCCCATGCCCACGTTCGATCCGCTGCTGGACGAGATGAGCGCCAATTTGAACGCCGGCAGCTCCACGAATACGTACTCGTACCGGCAAGTCGCAGGGCTCGACGCGAGCGGCCGCTCCACGCGCGGGCAGCAGGCCGATTTCGGCTCGCTCATCGACGGCGGCGACGGAAGCGACGACGATCCGCCCGGGCTTTAAACCGGCGATAGTGCAAAGGACACTAGACCGCAAAAACTGCGGTGACGTACTTTAGCTCCTACTCACCCGAGTGAACAGTGAAGGAGCTCTATGCGTCACTTCCTCTCACTGCGTCCGGCCTATGGTGCAGCCGCGCTGACGATCGCGCTGGCGGCGTGCGCGGGTTCCGGTTCGCAGCTCAATCCGCAATCGCCTCAATCGCGCTTTCCTTCGGCGGTTTCGCGCATGCAGTTCTCGCCGCTCACCGGCGCGCTGCTGCGCTCCGGCCCGGTCCAAGTCCAAAACCAAACGCGTACGGCCGAACCCGCTTTCAGCAGTTTCGCGAACTCAACCGGCAAGCTCTATGTTTCCGACTATGCGGGAAACAAGATAGTCATTTATCCCGCTGCCGGCAAGAATCAAAAACCGAGCGAGACGATTACGACCGGCATTGCCGGACCGCTGGGAAATTTCGTCGACGCTAAGGGAACGCTGTACGTCGTAAACTCAAATAACAGCACGGTCACCGAGTATCCGGCCGGCGCCAGCAAACCCAGCAAGACGTTTTCCAAGGGACTGTCCCTGCCTATCGGCGTCGTCGTCGACCCGCTGGGCACCGTCTACGTTTCCGAATTTTCGGCGAACTCAATCGTCGAATTCGACAAGGGTGCGACTTCGCCCAGCCGCACGATCTCGATCAGTCAGCCGGAGGGGCTGTGGCTTGACAACGCCGAGAATCTGTACGCGTCGTACATCGACCCTTCAAACAACGGCCGCGTCATGAAATTCAAGCACAAGAGCACGACCGGCAAAGATCTGGGGATTGCGGTGGGACCGTCCGGGGACGTGAAGCTGGATCCGAACGGCAATCTGCTTCTCGGCGACCAGATAAATTTCGCCATCGACGTCTTTAAACCGGGGACGACCACGCCGTTCCGCACCATCTCAACGTCGGGCAACAATCCGTACAAGTTCGCTTTTAACAGCGGGGCCACGCTGATCTACGTCGCCGCTCCCAACTCGAACACCGTTCCGGTCTTCAACTACACAAGCGGCACATTGGTGAACACGATCACCCAAGGCTTGTCCTCGGCGTACGGCGCGAGTCTGTCGCCGCCCGAGCCTTTCGGAAAGCCCTTCTAGCTCCGAGTGCCCCGTTCGCCGGCTCGTTTCAGCGGGACGAGCCGGCGGACGCGCGCGCCCCTTTACGGTACGCCTCTTCGGTGTGAATGAAACGCCGAACGAGGAGAAACGAACCATGAACATCGTCAATGCGCTGGTGGGCGGCGCCGAAGGCTTCTTGATGAGCGGCGGCAATGTCGGCGCAGCGCTGGAAGGGGCGGTCGGGATGCTGCCCGGGACCACGGCGGCGAATATGACCGGCGAAATCGGCAACGGCGCGCTGGGTGCGCTCGACGCGCAGAGCGAAGCGTTTCAGGTCAGCATGTACGGCGAACAGATTCGCCATCAGGAGCGCATGCAGGCGCAATCGCAGGCGTTCGACGAGATGATCGACGAGAAGTCCGAGCAGATGCGCGAAATCAACACCTTGCGCGACGTACAGATGGCACAGCGCAAAGCCGACAACGCCATCACCAAGAAGTTCATCCAGTCGATCACGGAAGAGTAATGGCCGGCGCATCCAAAGTGCAGGCGCCGCGCGGCGGCGTCTCGCGATTTACCGATGCGGTCGACCGCGACCATGCGGCCGAAGTGCGGGACGAGATGGCCCTCGCGCGCCAAAAGAACAACTTCGACTTCGAAGCTCAAGAACGCGCCGAGCTCGAACGCGAGTACAACGTACTGCGCGACATGATGCTCGAACAAATGAAACTGGACGACGAAGTCGTCAAGAAGTACATCGCGATGATTTAGCGCTTTTACGCTTGCCGGTCTTGCGGCCATCGGCCGGCAAGCGTATCATCGAAGTATCGGCGCTCGGCAGCCCTGCAAATGCCTCCTCGGCCCCTGCGGTTTTCCACTACGCCGCAGCGCCCCATCGCATGTACGAGGAGTCGCCATGTCTCGTTTAGGCATTCTTCCGCTTTGTGCGGTTTTTGCGCTTTCCGGGTGTTCCGCAAGTTCTCTAGCGCCGTCGAACGGCTCTCTTGCCCAAGTTGCCGCCAAGCAGCTCGGCCAAGCACCGCGTCAAAATTGCATAGCTTCGATTCTCGAGTTCCTTTCCGATAATTCCAAGGGCGAAGTCTACGTGTACAACAACGGCAGCAGCAGCGCGTGTCTGACGATCACGCACGTCGTGCCGTTGGGCATGGACGTGGGGAATACGGTGGCGCTCGGCCCTTCCGTGCTCTTTGTCGCCAGTGCGCTGACGCACAAGATCTACGCGTACAAGCCGCCCTACACCGCGGTTAGCCAAACCATCACTGACCCGGCGGGCCAGCCGTTCGACGTAACGCTCTGCAAAGGATATATCGCCGCACCGCACCGTCTGTCGAACACGATCTCGATCTTCTCGTACGCCGGGGCGCTGTTACGCGTGTTGAGCGCGCCGGCCGGCACGAATGAGAATTTTGCCACCTGCGACGGCTCGGCCAATCTCTACACCGACGGTACGGCGGGCGCATCCACTGTCGTCACGGAGTTCGCCGGCGGTAAAGGGGCTCCGATCGTGCTGAACGCAGTCGGCGCGGCAGTTGCCAAGCCCGGCGGTTTGGAATGGGAGAACGGCGCGCTGTGGGTCGACGATCAAACCGGGCTGGACATCAGCATCTGGCCTCCGCCGTTTACCAGCTCCAGCGCAACGATTCACCTGAGCGGCGCGGCGGATCCGATCAAGTTCGAAGTCTCCCCCAGCGACGCGGTAATCCTAAGCGCCGACGCGGGACTGGATCGAGGGATCTTCTACAACCTGGCCGGATCGCCGATCGGCGTTCTCAACCCCTTTGTCGCGGGCGGCTCGCTCGTGGGCGCAAACTTCAACAAGGACGACCCTTAGCGTATAGCCGGGACTGCGGCCCCAGCCGCGCGCCATTGGGAAAAACCCCGGCTTGAAGTCGGGGTTTTCAATACTGGAATCGAAGAAATCAGGACCGGGTCATGGAGGTGCCAAATGACTTCCGCGTTCAAACTCGGGCCGCTCGCGATAGTGATTCCGGCTTTTTTGTCTGCCTGCTCCACGGGTACGCCGGGCGTACAAGTACCGCAAGCCCCCATGTCGCAGCACAGCTGCTGCCAAACCCTGCCGCGCACGCTCTACGTTGCGCTGGGCGAAAAGATCTCCAACCGGTATCAAGGCGACGTCTCATCGTATGCGCTTCCGCTCACAAATGGAGAGTCGCCGAGCACTACGTTTTCGGGTGCATCGCTGGGCGTCGCCGCCGCATCGGCCAGAATCTACGTAACGAACGCTGCCTCGAATCCCGCGAACAACGCGTTTCTTTCGTATAAGCTGCCCAGCACGAACGGCGAGAAAGATCAGGTACGAATCGGGCTGGCCGGCGCCTACGCCATTGCCGCCTCCGCCAAAGTCGTGTACGTCTCGAGCTACACAGCGAACACCATCTCCGCGTACGCTCTGCCGCTGGTCAAAGGTGAAACGCCCGAGTCGACCGTCACGATTCCCGGAGCGGCGCAGGGGAATGCCGTCGCCGTCGATGCCAAGCATCTCTACGCCGCGAACTACGGCGCCGGCACTCTTTCCGTTTATGCTCTTCCGCTCCAGAACGGCGGCTCGCCCTCCCTTTCGCTAAGCGGATTGAACACGCCGATCGGCGTCGCAGTCGATACCAGCAAGCACTTGTACTTGACCAGCTATTTCGGAAACAGCGTCGCCGTCTACTCGCTGCCGCTCACCTCCGGCGAGATGCCGTCGACGACACTCGCCCTACCGGGAAACGCGTTCGGAGTGGCCGTGGACGCGACATCGCTTTACGTCTCGAACTTCCACGATACCGTTTGGGCCTATCAACTCCCGATAACGAGCGGCGAATCTCCAAGCGCGACGATCTCGGGCCTCGCTCATCCGAACGGTCTCTCGGCGGTTCCTTAATCGGCCGGAGGGCGGGGCTTCCCCCCTGTGGTAGAATCAGGCCTGCGGCTCGGGTGACGCCGCGGGCCATTAGCTCAGTTGGTTAGAGCGCATGCTTGATAAGCATGAGGTCCCAAGTTCGAGCCTTGGATGGCCCACCAGAGTTTCTCCGGAACAGCGCAAAGGCACGCTTCGGCAGCGTGCCTTTGCACGAATGATCGTATCCCTGCTTACTCACGCGAAACTATCGGGAATGGCAGTTTCGGTTGGGAGTGTCAGCAGCCAGCCATAGGCCTTTTGTCATAGGCGACTTTTACTACAGGGAGGCTGGGTTGAGTCGTCCTATTGCGCTATTAGTGCTCCAGATCAGGTGCTCAAGATAAGCATCCACAGGTGCGCTTAGATTCACGACCCTATTTGTTACTCTTTTCCAGGAGAAACAGTACACTATGCGTTTTCACACGCGTTTGGGTTCTCTTGCCGTAGCGGCATCGCTCGCCTTCGCGGCGGGCTGCTCCGGCGGCAGTTCCTCGGCTCCCGCGGGTTACGTCCCGACGAGCCACACGGGTTCCGTGCCGATGTCGGTTCACCACAGCGTGAACTATCAGCTGACGGCCCCGGGCTTCCACTACTCGTCCGTCCGCGTCACGACGCCGGTTCATCCGGCTGCGTGCGGCACGTCGCTCGAGTTCATGTCCGACTTCCAAAACAACGTCGTCAACATCTATTCGGGCAAGACCCTGTGCCATCAGATCACGGGCTTGGTCAATCCGCAAGGCTTGACGATCGACTCTAAGAAGAATCTTTGGGTCGCCAACACCGGCGCGTCGAACGTCCTCGAGTTCAAGGCCCCGTACACGGGTGCCGCGATCAAGACGCTCAACGATACCGGCTACTATCCGACCGACATCGCATTGTGCAAAGGCTACGAAGCTGTGACGAACATCTTCGCGACCAACGGCAGCGCGGGCAACGTCGAAATCTACAAAGGCACGTCCACGAACCCGACGTCGACGCTGACGGACTCTAACACGACGTCCGAGCGCTTCGACAGCTGCGACCCGGCCGGCAACCTGTTCACTGACTACACGACGAGCAGCGGCACGGGCGGCACGAACGAGTGGCTCCTCGGCAAAGGTACGCCGAAAGAGCTGACGGCGTTCGCGACGAGCTTCCCGGGCGGCGTCCGCTATGAAGGCGGCTCGCTGTGGGTCGACGACCAGACCAACCACGACATCCTGATGGGCAAAGCGCCGTACACGAAGGTCAGCAAGACCATCGTGCTCTCGGGCGCGAGCGATCCGGTGAGCTTCTCGGTCAGCTCGAAGGACACGCAGATCATGACCGCCGACGCGGGCCTCAACGCGGGTGAGTTCTACGCCCTGACCGGCAAGAACACGGGTTCGCTCACGGGCAACTCGGGCGGCGTGCCGATCGGCGCCGAGTACAACTCGGACGACACCCCGTAAACCAACTCCGATCCTAAGACGCAGAGGGAGCGCCGCGGCGCTCCCTCTTTCTCCTACAGCGCTCCAGATTTCTATTATTTGCTCTCGTGAGGAGATAGAATGCGTAAGTCAATCACATTACTCGCGGCCGCAGCGTCCATCGCGCTGATCGCCGGCTGCTCGAGCGGCGCGTCCACCACGCCCGCCGGCTCGATGTCGAGCCACTCGTCGATTCCGATGTCCGTTCACCACGGCGTGAACTATCTGGCGACGCGCGGCGACATCCATCCGTCGGTCGGACACGTGCTGCCGGCGTTCCACGGCAAGGGCTGCGGAACGACGAACCTGGCGTTTATTTCCGATTTCAACAACAGCGTCGTGAACATCTACGCCAACGGCACGATGTGCGCGCAGATCACCGGCCTGCTCAATCCGCAGGGATTGAAGGTCGACAACATGGGCAACCTTTGGATCGCCGACACGGGTAACTCGAGAGCGGTCGAATTCAAGCCGCCCTACAACGGTTCTCCAGCCGTCACCCTCAACGATACCGGCTACTACCCCACCGACATCGCGCTCTGCAAGGGGTATGAAGCTATAACCAACATCTTCGCGACCAACGGAAGCGCCGGCAATGTCGAGATCTACAAGGGCAGCGCCACGAACCCGACGTCGACGCTGACCGACTCGAACACGACCTCCGAGCGCTTCGACACGTGCGATGCGTCGGGCAACTTGTTCACGACATACGTGACGAACAACGGTACCGGCGGCACGAACGAGTGGGTCGGCGGCAAAGGCAACCCGAAAGAGCTGTCGGCGCTGGGCACCAATTTCCCGGGCGGCATCCGCACGGATAACGGCGGCAAGCTGTACGTCGACGATCAGACCAACCGCACGATCGCGATCTCCGCGCCCCCGTATACGAGCATCAGCAAGACCGTCACGCTTTCGGGCGCCGGCGATCCGGTGAGCTTCGCAGTGAGCGTTCCGGAAGCAACGATCCTCACGGCCGATGCTTCGAACAACGCGGGTGAATACTACAACTTCCGCGGAAACAACACGGGCTCGCTGGCAGGCAATTCGAGCGGATTGCCGATCGGCGCCGCTTTCTTCAACATCTAAACCGGGTCCACGAAAAACGCGAAAAGGGGGCGCTACGGCGCCCCCTTTTTCTCGCCGTCCCCAAACGACCCAAGGATCGCCGCTCCGGCCTTAACCTATTTGACACCCTCGGCCGGAAGGGCCGGCGTCGCCCGCACGGCGAACGTCGGCCGGTCCGCAGGGGGATGTAGCTCAGTTGGTAGAGCGCCTGCTTTGCAAGCAGGATGTCAGGAGTTCGAGTCTCCTCATCTCCACAGGCGTGGGGGCATAGCTCAGTTGGTAGAGCATTACGCTGGCAGCGTAAGGGTCAGGAGTTCGAGTCTCCTTGCCTCCACCAATCACCATTCATACCGCAGGCCGGCTCGAGCGCGCCTTAATTCGCCACCGCTCGCTAAGTGCTATACCAGAGGTGGAGCTCGCTGAAGCTTGCGTGGAGGCGCCTATGAGCCGCCGAACCCTCTGCTCCCTCGCTGCTGCCTGCACGGCAATCGGGTTGTCAAACTGCGCAGGTCTCCCGCTGCCGTCGCCGCTGCATGCCGCCGCGGTCAGCAACGTTGCGATGCAATCCCCGAGACGATCCGATCATTCCGAACGCGTCTACGTCGGCAACTATTACGATAACGACGTCGACGTATTTACGAACGCCGGCAAGCAAATCGGAACGCTCAAAGCCATGTGCAAACCGGAAGGGCTCGCATCGGACGCGCAAGGCAACGTCTACGAAGCCGACCAATGCGCTCATGAGATCCGCGTCTTTGCGTCCGATACGCCCAAGGCGAAGATGACGATCGGCGACCACGGTTTCGCTCCGCTCGGCATCGCCATCGATCGCCGAGGCGACGTCGCGGTAGCGAACGTCTGCGCGACGGTGCGTCAATTTTGCCAATTCGACCAGCTCGATCAGGGTAACGTCACGGTCTTTCTCGCACCGGACTACAAGCAGACGCGCGTGTATGCCAACGGCTGTTTCTACTGTTTCTTCGTCGCTTTTGATGCCGCGGGCAACCTTTGGGCCGACGGCAACACGTCAGCATACCCACCGGGGACGATCGGGTATTGGCCGGCAGGCTCGCAGACATACGTTCCTGTGAACATCGCCTTCAACTTCCCCGGCGGTTTGCTGTTCGACGCGAACGGCAATCTGGTACTCGACGATCAAAGCGGCAGCCCGAACGGCGGTTCCGAAGTCTTCGTCTATGCGCCCGGCTCGACCAAACCGTTCCGATCGATTGCGGTGCAGCCGGACGGCAGCCACGTCGTCCAGATCGCGCTCGGCGCCGCGGGAGAGCGGTTGTACGCGCCGGACGACGACGACAACGCGATCCGCCTGTTCAACTACCGGAACGGCCAGTTGCAAAAAACGATAACGCCGGCACAATCGGGCGGCTTTATCGGCGTAACCACGACGTACTAAACGGCCGTCCCGGGCCGCGACCGCTTCGTTCGCCGGCGGATTCTGCGGCGCATTCGATAGAAACGTCGAAGCGTGCTATACTGCGCACGCGGAGTACGCCGGACGGCCGCGGTCCCGAAAGGGATTGAGGAAAGTCCGGGCTTCACAGGGCAGGGTGCAGGATAACGTCCTGTCGGGGCGACCCGAAGGAAAGTGCCACAGAAACATACCGCCGGGCGCTTCGCGCTCCCGGCAAGGGTGAAATCGTGAGGTAAGAGCTCACGGAGCCGCACGGAGACGTGCGCTCGGGTAAACCCCACCCGAAGCAAGACGCGCTCGATTATGCTTCGCCGCGTGCGAAGCCGGACGGCCCGTCCGTACGAGCCAAGTCGCATCAGGCGCGCGGTGACGCGCGCCGCAGAGAGATGGCCGTCACCCTTCGGGGTACAGAATCCGGCTTACAGGCGTGCTCCGCGCAGTCGCGCCTTCTGGAACTAGGCGGCGGACCTTCGCAAGCGGAACCACGGCAGCATGAGCAACGCGTACGGTGTCTGGCGCGCCGCCGCTTTGACGATCATCTTCGGCGCCGTACTGTTCGTCGCGTTCGGATCGTACGCGCAGTTTGCGAACGACGGGTTCGGTATGTCGCTGCTGCCGGATTCGCGCACGTCGTCTTACGTCGTGCATGACCTCGAGGCCGGGTCGGCGGCGGCGCGAGCGGGTATTCACGTTGGCGATCGCGTCGAGCCGGCAAAGCACGACATGCTCAGCCGCGCAACGGTCGCGTATCCGCCTCCGGGTGCCAAGGTCGAGGTGCTGGTGGACGGCACCCGGCGCGTAACGCTGGTCGAAACCAAAAGCGAACCGGCGCACCCGATCGTGAGCTTCATGCTCGTGCGGCTGTGTTTTCTAGCTATCGCCGCCCTTTTAGCATGGCGGCGGCCCGACGACGCCAGCACCCGCATGCTCGTGTGGTTTCTCTTTTCCATCGGACTGGGAATCGCGCTGAACAATCACGAGTTCGGATCCGCGCTGGCTTCGATGATCGTTCTGCAGCTCGGCTCGGTGTTTCTGCTGCTCTTTTCGTTCGGCGCGGGTGCCCGCTTTGCAGCCACGTTTCCGGAAGGTGCAGCCACAGGCGCCCCTCGCGTCTTGGCCGCCCTTGCCACGATCGTCACGACGCTTGCCATTGCGATCGTCGCGGCGTCCGTCCTCGGCATCGCGCCGGCTTCACTTCGACAGGTTGCGGCGGGAGTGGTGTACCTGGGTTTTCTCGCGTCGTTACTGCTGCTCGTCGCCATCCTGGTCGAACGATACCTCAACACGCGCGCGGAAGACCGCCGCCGGCGGCAGTGGATTTTCTTGATTCTCGGCCTTGGACTGGCCGGCCCGGGGATCGATCTCGCCGTTCAGGTGTTTGCTTCGTACAACCGGACAATCGACGAGTACGCATCGCTTTCGCTGACGATTATCCCGTTCGGGCTGGCATACGTGATCTTGCGCCATCGCGTCATCGACGTGGGCTTCGTACTCAACCGAGCCGCCGTATACGGATTGATGTCGATCGTCATCGTCGGCATCTTCGTCGTGGTGGAAACGTTGCTGGCAAAATACGTAGAAAGCACCAACCACGTCACGAGCACGGCGCTGCAGCTGGCCGTGGCGCTGGCGCTGGGCTTTTCGATTCGAGCCATCCACACGCGAGTGGATCGCTTCGTCGACACGGTCCTGTTTCGCGAACGCCACCAAGCCGAATCGGCGATTCGCGCGTTCGCGCACGACGCCGCCTATGTCACCGACGCGGGCGTGTTGGGAGAGCGGTGCATCGAAATCGCCGTGCGGTACGGCGGGACGCCCGACGCCGGCATTTGGCAACGGTCGGCAAGCGGCGAGTATCTGCCGGTCGAGTCGACGTTTTCTGCCAGCGCGGCCGTGAGCGAGAACGACCCCGCGGTCGTCGCGATGCGCGCGCGGCGCGTCGTCGTCGACCTGGCCGATTGCCGGACGACCCTGCCGGGCGCGCTCGCGTTTCCTATGGTCGTCCGCGGCGAGCTGCTCGGGATGCTGGTCTGCGGCCCAAAGGCGCAGGGCGGCGAAGCCTATGCACCGGACGAACGCGACGCGCTCGAAGCGATGGCCATGGCCGTGGGCCACGCCTACGACGCGCTGGAGGTACGAGAGCTGCGCCGGCGCCTGGAAGCGGCCGAGGGCCGTTTCGCAACCGTCGAGGCAGCGGGTCTGTCGTAGGCGAAGGATATCGCCGCCCAAGGAGTACCGATTGCCCGTGACCCAGCCCATCTTCACCCCAGACATGACCGTCGACCAGGCCTTCAAACTGCACGCAGGCGCGCGCCGCGTCTTTGCGCGCTTTCACCTAGGCGGCTGCTCGAATTGCGCCATCAGCGAAACGCACACCATCGGGGCGATCAGCGAGGACTACGGCATTCCGCTGCCCATGCTGCTGGAGAGCTTGAACGCGCTTTGGGATCAGGGTGCGCTGTCGATCGGCGACAAGGTCCGCATCCCCGACGAGATCCGCTCGAAAATTCCGCAGCTGGCGAACGTGCCCGAGGTGGGCGAGATCAAGAGCGTCGACGCCGGCGCTTACACGGCCGAGTTCGGCGAGGTGCGCCTGCAGGGGCTGGCGGAAGACTTTATCCCGGTTACCGCCGACGTCACCACGGCGTAGGGAAAGCCTACTCCAGAGGCTTGCGCTCGGCGTACGACTCGTCCATGCCGTGCCAAAACGCGATGCGCGGCTCGCCCGATTTCCAGCACAGATAGACGGCACGCCCTTCTCGCATGGAGGGGAAATCGACCAAGCCCAGGTCGATGTCTTTGACGATGCAGCCGTATGCCTCGACGCGGTTGATAATCCGCACGATTTCGGCTTTTTGTTCGCTGAACCGCCCCGGGGTGAACGGCGAGCGGGGCGCGGCCATGCGCGTATGCGGGGTGGGCTCGATGCCGCGCAGCACCGGGTCGGTCTCCAGAAGGCGGATCGCCAGGTCGCGCCGCTTCGCCCAGAGCTCCTCCATGAGCGGCGCCACTTTCGGGATGAGGGCGTTGGCCTTTTCGGGCGAAAACAGTTTCATGGACGTTGACCTTGCATGACGCGGCTGGTATTCGTCACCGGGCTTTCGGGTGCCGGGAAAAGTCAGGCGATGAAGACGCTCGAGGACTTGGGCTTTTACTGTGTAGATAACCTTCCTCCCAAGTTGGTTTCGCAAACCCTCGAGCTGCTCGACGACGCGCAGATCCGGCAAGCGGCGATCGCGCTGGACGTCCGCAGCGGCGGCGCGCTCGGCGACGCGCTTCCGCTTCTTCAAGAGGTTTCGCGCAACGGCGTGCGTCCGCAAGTCTTGTTTCTGGACGCGCGCGACGATCTGCTGGTGCGCCGCTATAGCGAAACCCGCCGCCGCCATCCGTTCGCATCGGTTGGTTCGCTGCGCGACGCGATTGCGATCGAGCGCACGACGCTGGCGCCGCTGCGCGCACTTGCCACCGCGGTCATCGACACCACCGGCTTGACGCACGCGGCACTCAAGGAGCGGCTCGTCGCCGCGTTCGAGCCCGCGCATCCCGAGCGCCAACTGACGGTAACCATCGTCGCGTTCGGGTTCAAATACGGTATTCCGCTGGATCTCGACATGCTCTTCGACGTGCGATTTCTGCAGAATCCGAACTACGTCGAAAGCCTGCGTTCCCTCACGGGGGCCGACCCCGCGGTCGCGAAGTACATCGACGAGGACCCCTCGACGCAACCCTTCATCGACCGGCTTTTCGACATGATGGATTTCCTGGTTCCCCGCTTTCTGACCGAAGGCAAGGCGCAGATCACGATCGGCGTCGGATGCACCGGCGGGCGCCACCGCTCGGTATACATCGCGCGCCGCCTGTGCCGCCATCTCGAAAACGGCGGATTGGTGGACGTCAACCTGGACACGCGGGACGCGACGCGATGATCCAGCGCGTACCGCCGTTTCTGCGGTGGGCTTATCCGGGTCTGGGCGTCAAGCGCTGGCTGCTGGTCGCGATCGCCGGCATTTTGCTGCTGGTCAACGGCGTCGACCGCTACCTTGTGGCAATCGGCTATAACGTGCACGCCAACGAAGTCATCGACAGCTTCATCGACGATTATTTCCCGCCGTCGTACCTGTCGTGGATCTTCATGGTCGTCGGCATCGCGCTGATCTTCATCGGCATCCGGCAATGGCTGCTCGCGATTCTGCGCGCCAGCGTCGTGGGCGGCGGCAGCGCCGGCATCCTCGACACCCTGTACGACATGCGGCTGCGCAACGGCTATAAGATCGTCGCAATCGGCGGCGGCACGGGCCTTTCCACACTGCTGCGCGGGCTCAAGCGCAAGACGACGAACTTGACCGCGGTCGTTACCGTCAGCGACGACGGCGGCAGCTCCGGGCGTTTGCAGAAAGAGCTCGGCGTGCTGCCGCCCGGCGACGTGCGCAACTGCCTGGTCGCACTTGCCGACGACGAAGCGATGGTGACCGATCTCTTCCGCTATCGCTTTGCCGAAGGCGAGGGGTTGACGGGTCATTCGTTCGGCAATCTCTTCCTTGCCGCGATGACGGGCATCACGGGCAACTTCGACCGTGCGATCAAAGAGTCGAGCCGCGTGCTCAACATCAAGGGCCGCGTGCTGCCCTCGACGCTGGGCATCGTTCGTCTGTGCGCGCGGCTGGCGGACGGCTCGGTCGTCGAGGGCGAGAGCAACATCTCCAAATCGCGTCAGCCGATCCGGCAGGTGTTCTTCGATCCGCCCTACGCCGCGCCGCTGCACGAAGCGCTCGCGGCGATCCGGGACGCGGATGCGATCGTGCTTGGGCCCGGCTCGCTGTACACGTCCGTGCTGCCGAACTTCCTCGTCGACCGGATCGCCAAAGAAGTCGAACGCTCGCAGGCCGTAAAGATTTACGTTTGCAACGTCATGACGCAACCGGGCGAGACGGATGACATGACCGCGGCGGATCACGTTTCGGCGCTGCTGGAAAACGCCGGCACGCGCGTGTGCGATTACGCGATCGTCAACGACGA
>DASRDE010000304.1:0-4153 GCA_035652755.1 Vulcanimicrobiaceae bacterium
GGTTCATGTAGGCGGACGGATCGAAATCGCGGATCTCCGCGGCGATCTGCGAAGGAAACTCCGAGGCGTCGAATCGCTCGATCGTATCCACCGCGACGGTTCCGTCGAGCAGCGAGCTCCAAAACGCATCCTTGCCCGTGCCCAAGGGCGTGACGACGCCGATGCCGGTGATCGCGACGCGAGGCCGCGCGTTCATTGCGCGCTCGTTTCGGGAGGGCCATCCTCGGCCAGTCGTTTGAAACACGCAAGCGTCCGCGCGGCGATGCCCTCGATGAAGAACTTGGTCACGACCCATTCTTCAATCCAGCGCGGCGCAAAGGCGAGCGAGAAGACGACGTCGTGAACGATCGAGACCTGCGTTCCGCCGTCGCGCGGCTCGAACCGCCACACGACATCCATCCCTCTGGTCCATCCCGAGGTATGATGAAAGTAGATTGCCGGCTCGCGCGCATCGTTTCGCTGCAGCGCGGTCCATCGCACCGGAATCCATCCGCGCCGCGCGGCCATCTCCACGAGCTGCTCGCCGTTGCGTGCTTCGAGGAGTCTGACGAAGCGATAATGCGGAAGCAGCGCGGGCCAGCGCAGCGTGTCGTGCGCCAACGCATAGATCCGATCCGCCGGAGCGCGCATCGTGACGCTGGTGACCGATCTCATCGCAATGCCCACAGGGCCGCCGCGATCAACCGTTCGACGGGCGCGCCGGCTGCGGCAGTCACCGCATCGACGAGCGGGCGAAAATCATCCGGCCGCGCGCGCAGCGCCCGCGCCGCTCTGCGCGAGAGCGCGGAGTGCACCAGCATGACGCGCACGAACAACGCCAATCGCTCGCGTTCGGCCACCTCGGCGCGCAGGCGCCGTTCGTATTCGTGAAATGCGCGGGCAGCGCGGCCGAAGTCTTGTAGCACTTCGTCGACGCTCTGCGCCGCCAGGCGTCCCGCGCGCAGTGCGAGATACACGCCCTGTCCCGTGAACGGATCGACGAAACCCGCGGCATCGCCGGTGAGAATCACGCGGCCGCGGACCGCGGTCCGAACGCGATAGGCAAGCGGGCCGACCGCCAGAGATTCGTCCCGCAGCGGTTCGGGCGCGAACGAGCGCAGCCCGCCGCTGACCGAGTGCGAAAAGCGAGCAAGTTCGGCAGCGACGTCGCCGCGATTGCGGCGGAGCCGCTCTTTCGACACGACGAACATGGCGTTCGCGCGCTCTTCGTCGACCGGATTGAGCGCCATATATCCTTCGGCCGCCGCGTACATCTCGATCCAGTTGCGGCGCGTCCGCCCCGGGCAATGCCCGCCAATCGCAAATCGCGAGCAATTCGTCGATCGCGCTGCCGCGGTCAGCCGCGCGATCGTCGAATGCAGACCGTCCGCGCCCACGACGATTCGCGCGCGCAGGCGGGCATCGCCGCTTGCGCCGCGCAGCGCCAGCGTGACGCCGGTGCCGTCGTCTTCGAGTGCGTAGACGCTTGCGGTCGTTTCGATTGCCCCGCCGGTCACCGCGAGCGTGCGCAAGCGATCGTCCAAGACGATCCTCGGCAGCGACCACGCCGGTTTCGAAAAAGCAAATTCGGCCGTTTCACCATGCGCATGCAACTCCATGCCGTAGAGCGGCAGCGCTTGTGCTTCGAGATCGGCCGTCCCGGGCAACGCCTGCAGTTCGCGTACCGCACCGCAGTTCAGGTACTCACCGCAAATTTTCCGGCGCGGAAAGTCGCGGCGATCGATCAGCGCGACGAGGTGTCCGGCGCGCGCCAAATGCAGCGCGCACGAAGAGCCGGCAGGCCCGGCCCCGACGACCGCAACGTCGACGTCAAAGTCGCGCGGCATCATACAACACCATACGAATGATGCCGAAGGTGTGCGCCACGGGTTGCGTCCACCCCGCCAGGCGCGCCAGTTCGACTGCTTCGGGTACGGTATACGCGCGGCGCGCCGAGAGCGGGCCGTCGTGGCGAGTAAGCCGGTTGCGCGTGAAGAGGCGCGTGAACGCGTACGCAGCCGCCCACGCCGCGACGCTTCGGCGCAAATCCGTGACCGCGGGACTCAAACGCGAGACGCGCCGCAGTTCGCGCAGCAAGCGGACCGCGGCGGGCGGATCGAAATGGTGCAGCGTCAAGTTGCACATCGCCGCATCGAAGGAACCGTCGTCGAACGGCAACGCAAGTCCATTGCCTTCGACGAACGTTATGCCCGGATCGCTGCCGCACTGCGCGCGGCCGAGAGCAAGCAGTTCGGGGTTGCTGTCCAGACACGTAAAGGATACGTCCCGTCCCCCGCGCAGAGCTTCTTTGCGCAGAGCGCGCGCGATGTCGCCCGTCCCGCAACCCACGTCGAGTACCCGCCGGGCTTGCATGCGATCCAGGAGCAACCGCGCCGCGGAGATGCCGCCGAACCAGCGGTTGGCGAGCGCAATATCGGAAAAGCTTTGCCGCAGCTCCTCGCGCGATTCGACGGGAGCGTCGATGAGCTCGGGCGCTTCGCATCGGGAACTCAACATAGTTGCGGGAGTGTAAACCGAGCCGACGGCCGGACTCGAACCGGCGACCTATTGTTTACGAAACAATTGCTCTACCAACTGAGCTACGTCGGCATTACGCCGCGAGGGCCCGGCCTGGGTTCAACAGGCCGCCATCGGCCCCTTTAGCCCGGGCGGTACCTTTACAGTCCGCCGGACCTCCGGAAACCGGCTTGTCTTAAATAATTAGTTGACAATCGGGCGCGTCAGGCGTATTATCTATTAACGAATTAGTAGATGGAGGCTCTCTCATGGCTTCGAGCACTTGGGCATTGCTGATCGCGCTGGCCTTCGGGGGCGGTGCGTCGACGATTACCCATTTCGAAGACCGCATGCCGGCCTACAGTGAGGAAGGCATGGACTGCATCCGCACGTGGAAGCAAGGCGCGGACTGGCATGGACGCAACCTGGCAGGCCAGCGCATCGAGCGCATCGACTTGCGTTCTGCCAACCTGCGCGGGGCCGATCTTCACGGCGCTTCACTCTTCTGCGTGAATTTGGGCAACGCCGATCTGAGCGGAGCGGACTTGAGCGGAGCCAAACTCACCGGCGTCGATTTGAGCGGCGTCACGCTCCGCGGCGCGCGTTTGGACGGAACCCGCTTCACCGGCGTCGATTTTACGGGCGCCTCGCTGGACGGCTCGCACCTGCATCAAACCGAATTCGTCGGCTGCGATTTCAGCGGCGTCGATCTGCGGCATCTCGACACGGCGCAAATGCATATGACCGGCATCGATCTGCGGGGCGCGATTCTGCCGTAACCGAATGAGCCCGCATGCGGGCTTCGCGTGAAGAGCCTTTTCCGTCGTGGTTCTGGGCTGCGCTCGCGGCGATCGCGGGAGTGATGGCCGCGCTCGCGGTCATCCGCTGGAATCTTTGGACGTACGGCACCGATACCGGCACCTTCGCACAGATCGCCGATAACGCGTTTCGCGGCTTTACCGACGGACCCGAAGGCGGCAGCCACTTCGCCTTCCACTGGTCGCCCATTTTGGCCGCGCTCTTTCCGGTCGTCGCCGTCACGCATTCGCCCCTGGCCCTGCAGCTGGTGCAAGTGGTGTCGATAGTGCTTGCACCGCTCGTGCTGGCGGCTCTCGTCAGGCCGTATTGCGGCGCGCAGTGGGCGGCGCGCTGCGGGTTGTTAGCGTTGATCTATCCCCCGCTGCTTTCGATCGCGTTTGAAGAGTTTCACGAGCTCGCCCTCTATCCGGTGCTGCTGCTCGCGCTCGTCTGGGCGGCCGATCGCGCGCGCTGGGTGTGGTTCGCGGTTTTCGCAACGGGCGCCGTGCTCATCCGGGAAGACGTCTGCATCGACCTGATCGTCTTGGGCGTAGCGTTAGCGGCCACTGCGTTACTCTCGCGAGACTATCGCGAGAACGGTTTGCTGGCAGGTTCGCCGATCGAACGCGAACGTTTGACCGTTGCCGGCGCGGGCTTGGCCGCGATCGCGGGCGTATCGCTCGCCGTGTATTCGTATGCGGTCATTCCGCGCGTCGGACACTGGCAGCCCTCGCACTTTTACACGTACTCGTTTGCCCACGGCCCCGCCCAAGCGGTTCTTGCCGTGTTTGTCCACCCGATCGCCGTTTTTGCAGCCATTGGAACCGTCGGACGGCTCACGTATCTGCTCGAGGCGTTC
>DASRDE010000305.1:0-2887 GCA_035652755.1 Vulcanimicrobiaceae bacterium
AGGAGTTGCACGAAGTGCTGCGCTCGGCCGCCATGGAGTCGTGGAACGCGATCGCCGAAGGCAAAGCCAATCCGCTCGGGCATCTGCTCACCGAAGAGCACGAGCTGACCAGCCGCGTCGATCCCGCCGAGATCCGGCGTATGCTCGATCCCAGCAAGCACATTGGTACGGCGAGCGCACGAGCGCGCAATCTCGCCGCAGATATTGGCTCGCTCGAACCCTTTCCGCAACAGAAGGACGTCTCTTTGGATGACACAGGTTCGTGAATAAAGGCATAGAGATCGCGCGCGGCAAGACCAAGGTGCTCTACGAAGCGGCCGGTCAGCCCGACATGCTCGTCGTCAAGCAAACGGATTCAATCTCGGCCGGCGACGGCGCCCGGCGCGACGAAATCGCCGGGAAGGGGCGGCTCGCAGCCCAAACGACCGCGCGCGTCTTCCGGTTGCTTAACTTGTGCGGTCTTCCGACGCACTACTTGAACGGCGGCGAAGACGACGACGACAATGAGATGCTCGTGCGCCGCTGCAACATGATTCCGCTCGAAGTCGTCGTCCGCGGCGTCGCAGCGGGATCGCTGGTCCGCCGCAATCCCGGACTGCAGCGCGGCTCGTTGCTCGTCCCGCGCATGGTCGAGTTCTTTCTCAAAGACGACGCCAATCACGACCCGCTGATCTCGCCCGAAGAGATCGTCGCGCGCAACATTGCCAACCCCGGCGAGATGTCAGCGATGACCGAGATCGCGCGCCTCACGTTCGAAATCCTGGCGCACGCGTGGCGCAAGCGCGACGTGCTGCTGGTCGATTTGAAGATCGAGTTCGGCCGCCTTGCCGGCGGCGAGAACAAAGGCCAGCTCGTAATCGCGGACGTTATCGACAACGACTCCTGGCGCATCTGGCCGCAGGGACGCGAAGATCGGATGCTCGACAAGCAGATCTACCGCAACCTGCAGACCGTGGACGCCGAAGCGCTCGCACAGGTCAAGAACGCCTACGAACAAGTCGCGGAGATGGTCGGCGGCTTTCCGGTGATGCGCCCGGGCATGATCGCGCTCTTCGCCGAGTCGCACGAGCAGACGCAGGCGCTCAATTCCGCCGCGCAAGCGCTGGCGCAGCTTGGGCTGCCGCTGATCCGGCACGTCGCGAGCGCCACGAAGACGCCCGGCTACGTGCTGCAGCTCCTGCAGCAGCACGACGCGACGTTCGCCCGCCTCATCTATGTCGCGTTCTCCGGCAGCGACGGCGCGCTGCGCTCGATGATTGAAAATGGCACGAGCAATCCGGTGCTCGACGGCGGCGTCGAGCCGATATCGCTGGCGCTGCAGTGCGCCAAGGTGCTCTCGCTCGAAGATACGGTGCTCTTCGGGCGGACGCTGCTCATTCAAACCAATGCGCGTTCGGCCGTGCTGCAATCCGACGCGCAGCTCAATGCGCAGCCTCCCGTCCAACCGCCGAATCTTGCGTAACTTCGCCGTCGCCGGACGAAGCGACGACGAACTGCGGCGTGCGGCCGCCGAAAGCGGCTTGGCCTTGCGCGCCGACGAACTGCGGCGCATCGCCGAGCGCCTGGGTCGCGATCCCACGATGGTCGAAGCGCACGCGTTCGATGCGCAATGGAGCGAACATTGCTCGTACAAGAGCAGCCGTCATCTGCTGCGCGCGCTGCCGACCGAAGGCCCGTCGGTGATGCAAGGCCCGGCCGAAGACGCCGGCATTCTGCATTTGGGCGAATTCGACGGTGCCAAGTGGGGCGTCGTGATCGCGCACGAGTCGCACAATCACCCCTCGCAGGTCGTGCCCTTCGAAGGCGCGGCTACGGGCGTCGGCGGCATCGTTCGCGACGTGCTGTGCATGGGAGCCGAAGTGATCGCGATCGCCGATCCGCTGCGCTTCGGACGCGTCGAAGATCCGGATTCGCATCAGCGCTACGTGGCGCAAGGCGCCGTCGACGGCATCTCGGCGTACGGAAATGCGATCGGCATTCCGAACGTCGCGGGCGACGTCTACTTCGACGAACGGTTCGACGACAATTGCCTGGTCAACGTCGTCGCGTTGGGGCTGATCAAAGAAAGCGACATCATCCACTCGGCCGCGCCCCCGCATTCCGAGGGCTGGGATATCGTGCTGGTCGGCAAAGCGACGGACACCAGCGGCTTCGGCGGGGCCTCGTTTTCGTCGGTGACGCTCGACGAAGAAGATGCCGACGCCAATAAAGGCGCGGTGCAAGTGCCCGATCCGTTCCTCAAGAACGTGATTATGCGCGCGACGTACCGGGTTTTCGAATACGTGCGCGAGCGCGGCTTAACCGTCGGCTTCAAGGACTTGGGAGCCGGCGGCATCATGGGCTGTACGGCCGAGCTCTGCGGCTCAGGCGGTTTCGGCGCCATCATCGATCTGGACGATGTGAACACCGCGATAAAGAACATGCCGCCCGAAGTGATCGCCGTGGGCGAAACGCAGGAACGCCTGTGCTGGATTCTGCCGGGCGACGTGACCGCCGACGTGCTGCAAATCTACAATACCGAATTTTCGCTTCCGGAGATCGCGCGCGGCGCATGCGCGACCGTGATCGGCTGCGTGCAGGGCGAAAAGCGGTACGTCATGCGCCACGGCGACGAGATCGTGATGGACGTGCCGATCGACTTTCTCACGGGGACCATCCGGGACGAACTGCCGATTCGCGCGATGAGCGAACGTAAGGTCACCGATCCCGCGCGCCGCTACGTCGAAGGGCCCTACGATCTGGCCGAGCTCTTTCCGCGCGTGCTGGCGCACCGCGACGTCTGTTCGCGCGAGCCACTTTTCGACCGCTACGACGCCGTCGTCCGCGGAACGACGGTTATTCCGCGCGGACGAGCGTGCGCGGGCGTTATCGCTCCGCTCGACGGTTC
>DASRDE010000306.1:0-3952 GCA_035652755.1 Vulcanimicrobiaceae bacterium
CGCAGAGGCGCGAACCGCGTACAGGTCGCGCATTTTTATTATCTTTTTTTGGCGGCATCGCTGTCAGCGCGGCGCTCGTTGCGTGCGGGGAGGGCAAAGCACTCCGGAGGGCGCGCCGCACAAGAACCACGCATATTTCATAGTTCAAAAGGCGCCCTCTGGCGTGTACTTCGGCTGCCAGTGCAACCCTCAAGGCGCTTCAGGCAAATCGTCTTGGCCAACGCAGGAGTCGGAGACGGAAACGGTCGAGGGCAACATTGGCAGATATTTCGCCGTCCACAACCTCTATCGTCAATGGTCCGACCTTGCGAGCATCACAAGCAACTCGACCGACGCAGAAATCAGCGGAGATATTAGTCAAGGGCGCGTGCCTGTCATTGCGTTGCAGTGCTTCGAAAATATTGGGGGCGCCAATTACAATCTTGAGCAGATCGCGAGTGGTTCAGCATACAACGACTTAGTTTCTATCAGGAACGCCCTCGCAAATCTTCAATACCCGCCAGGGGCAAGGCTCGCCGGTAAGGCATACCCAATAGTGCTGCGCTGGTTTTGGGAGTTCAATCTCAACATAACTAACCCGCCGCCCAATCCGAACAACAACAACGGATGTTTCACCGCCGATCCCCTGGAATCGCCGCAAACGCAGTTCATAAATGCCTGGAACTACATCCGCAACGTGCTCGATCCCGGCACCGGGATTCCTAACGTGACCTTCATGTGGAATCCAACCGTCGCTATCGCGCAATCGGATATCATTCCAACTCCGCCATCGCCGGACCCCTTCTACCCTGGGGTTAACAGCGTCGACTGGATCGCCTTTGACGGGTACTCAAAGTATCCAACTCTGGATGCTCCGAATCCAAACACGTTTAACCAGGTATTCGATTCCTCATTTAACGATTTCTCGGGATCGCAGTGGGGCGGCAAACCCATCTCAATTACCGAAACAGGCGCCTGTAAAGAATACTTGAGCCCCAATGATCAGGCGACGTATCTGCGTACTGCTGAAACGCAAATTGATTCCTCTTCGCCATACGATGCTGTGACTGGCGCGTTTCTGTACTTCGATGCCCCTGGTCAGTATCAGACGCCCCAAGGCGTTCGCTGCCATTGGTACCTTGATAGTTCGGGGTTAACGCAGTTCGGCGTTATGGGAGCCGATTTGACGTTCTCCCCCTTTGTTTCGCCGTAGTGGGGTTGAGACAGATGCGTACGCTTATTATCCCTGGTCTCTTACTTCTCCAACTCATGGGCTGCGCGCAACGGGTTACGCCGCCAAACACTCCGAAGCCCTTTTCCCATAACGTTTACAAAGCCGCGGTACCGGTGACGGTTGGGCCGCCGAGTCAGATTCCCGCGCTCGTTCTGTCGGGATCGAATGCGCTCTACTTATACGACGCGTCAGGCAGGCAGATGGGTACAATAGCCATGAGTGAAGCGCAAGGTGCCGTAGATTTTGATCGGCAAGGCAATATCTATTACGACAGCTACCAGCAGTACAGCTATCACGTCCTGATCTTCGCTCCACCGTACACAGGGAAGCCCAGGGAAGTTTCATTCAAAGGCTTAGGATACGCGCGCGGAATTACGGTCGACTGGAAGACCGGCGTCTTCGCGGTTGCTACCGACGCTTATGCCCCATATCCGAAGTACCACTCTGCCATGTGGTTCTTTCGCCACGGAGAGACTAAGCCGTGCGCGGGCATAAAAAAGCCGTCCAGCTGGGCATGGACGAGCACCGGAAGCTTCGACGCGGAGGGGACCTTATTTGCTGTAGGGTCGAGCGGACCGGGAAACGTGGTCATCTCAGTCAGCGGACAGTGTGGGGCGAAAAGCGCGGTTTCGTACAAGCCGAACATATCAAAGCTTCTGCGGTTTCAATTCAACACAAAGGACGAATTGGTGATCGATCAGTCTGTCGGCTATGGCGGACCCATCGTGACGTACCCGCATCCTGCGAATGGCCAAATCGGGAACGCCATTTCTAAGACAATCATTAAGGACATTGACGGCAAGCCCGCCAACATGTTGACGCTAACGAGTGACGGGCGGCAAGTTTGGGCATCGACTTTCTACGGCCCTAACGGCCTCTATGCGTACCCGCAGGGCGGGTCCCCAACAGCGATCATTAACGAAATGTATATTGGAGGCGGCGCGGTTTACCCGGCTGTCAGGCCTTAGCGCAGCGCTCCGGCATAAAGTGCCGTGAGGTGCAAAGGAAACTCTGGATTACATCGACTCCGGCGCGCTGACGCCCATGATTTGAAGGGCTCGCGAAAGCACGGTTTGCGTCGCGATACACAGGCCCAGACGCGCCAGCCGTACGTTGCGATCGTCCACCAAGATGCGGCACTCGTGATAGAACTGATGAAAATCGGAGGCGATGTCGCGCGCATAGCGCGTCAGGCGATGCGGCGCCAGGTGCTCGGCAACGTTTTCGACGGTGCGCGGCAGTTCTGCCAGCCGGCGCGCCAGCGCGATCTCGGAGTCCGTGCGCAGCGCCTCGAGCGTTGCGCCGCTGCGCGCTTCCTCTAAGTCAGACGCGGTAGCGTTTTTGAAGACCGAACAGATGCGGGCGTGGCCGTACTGCACGTAGTAGACCGGGTTCTCGTTGCTCTGCTCTTTTGCCAGTGCGAGATCGAAGGTCAGCGGCGACTCGGGCGCG
Source organism: Vulcanimicrobiaceae bacterium (assembly GCA_035652755.1). Lineage (GTDB taxonomy): Bacteria > Vulcanimicrobiota > Vulcanimicrobiia > Vulcanimicrobiales > Vulcanimicrobiaceae > DASRDE01. Next base: position 2,666 of record DASRDE010000306.1, read on the forward strand.
AGCATGATGAAGAAGAACCGCGCAGCGTCGACGCCCACTTCGTCGATGATGTCGTCCAGCGTGACGATGTTGCCGGCGCGCTTGCTCATGCTGACCTGCTCGGCGCCGCGCATGAGCGTGATCTGCTGGGCGATCAGCACTTCCAAGTTGTCGCGTGAAAAGCCGAGCGCTTCGGCAAGACCCTTGAGCCGCCCAATGTAGCCGTGGTGATCCGGACCCAGGATATCGACGGCTTTATCGGCGCGCAGCAACTTCTCGTAATGATAGGTGACGTCGTTGCTGAAGTACGTCGGCCGCCCGTCCCGCCGCACGAGGACGCGATCCTTATCGTCTCCGAAGTCGGTCGCTTTGAAGAAGAGCGCGCCGTCCTGTTCGTACGTGTGATGCAGATCGGTTAGCCGCTGCAAGCCGGCTTTGATGCGGCCGGTATCGTGCAGCTCCTGCTCGCTCTGCCAGAGATCGTACCGCACGCCGAAGCGCTCGACGGTGCGCAACTGCTCTTCCACAAGCCGATCGCGTCCGAACTTGGCAAAGTACGGCAGCCACTGCGTCTCGTCGCTTGCGATCCATTTCTCGCCGTCGTGGCGCGCGATGTCTGCGGCAATTTCGAGCAGATACTCGCCCGGGTACCCTTCTTCGGGAAACGGAAATGCGGGATCGAAGCGCTGCCGGTATCGCGCGTAGAGCGACCGCCCGAGCGTCTCCATCTGACCGCCCGCGTCGTTGATGATCCATTCGACGAAGACGTCGTAGCCGCAGTAGCGCATCGCGTTTGCCAGGGTGTCACCGATGCTGCAGGTGCGCCCTTGAACGACGACGAGCGGGCCCGTGGGGTTCGCGCTGCCGAACTCCAGCGATATCCGCGTGTTCTTCTTGGCGCCCTCGCCGAAGCGCGATCCATCGCGCAAGATCTGCCCCACGACCGATTGCCAGATCGCCGGCGCGAGCCGCAGGTTGATGAATCCGGCGGTCGGCACGATGTCCTGGAAGAGTGCGTCGAGCCTGGGCTCGCGCTCGCGAACGAGCTCCACCAGCGCGGCGGCGACGTCTTGCGGCGAGCGGCGCGCAAGTCGCGTCAGCGCAAAAGCGGCATTGGTGGCAAAATCTCCGAACTCGGGCCGCCGCGGCGCTTCGAATGCCACCTTCACATCCGCGCCGGGATACGCTTGCGCGATCGCTGCGCTCAGTGCAGTCGCAAAGGTCTGCAGGGCACCATCGGGCAGCACGGGTTCAGTGGTGATAGGGCTCATTCCGCGCGATCTTCGCCGCACGGTAGAGTTGTTCCAG
>DASRDE010000307.1:0-5769 GCA_035652755.1 Vulcanimicrobiaceae bacterium
AATCAGCGACGGGTCGACCGTGCTGCCGGCCAGCGCGGCGGCCGGGGCCGCAGAGACGGCGAGGAGGGCCAAGAGCGGGAGTCTGTTACGCACGTTTTCTCCGTAGAAGCGCAAGCGAGGGTAGACTAAAGTCGCCTAAGATGATAGCGCAAGGGACCCTGGTTCATCCAGAGCCTTTTGGTCGTTTTTCGTACCCAGCGCCGTAGCCTTTCCGTTAACCTGAAATTGGGTCACGAGGGACTGCAGCTCCGAGGCCTGGTCGAGGACCTGGCCGGCCTGACCGGCGACCTCGGTCACCGCCCCGGAGTTGGCCCGGCCCAGGTCGGAGGTATGGCCGATGGTCTGGCCGAGCGACTCGATCGCGATCTGCTGCTCCTGGCTGGCCAAGGCGACCTGCCCGGTGCGCTGCTCGATCTCCGAGACGCTCTCCAAAATCTGATTCGAGGTAATCGCCTGCTCGCGCATGGTCGCGGCCGCCTCGTGGGTCATCGCGCCCATCTGTTCGCTGGCTCGTGCAAGCTCTTCCGAGGCGCGGGCCTGCTCGGTCGTCGCGACGCTGATCTCGCTGACCAGCTGCGCCATCTCGGTGACGCGAAGGCTGATCGTTTCGATCATGTCCGTGACGGTGCGCGCCGACGCCGCATTGTTCTGAACCAGGTTATTCGCGCGCGCGGTGCGTTCGAGCACAGCGGTCGTGCGGCGCTGGATGTCCGCAACGAGCGTGCCGATCTGCTTGGTGGAACTTGCCGAGTTTTCGGCGAGTTTGCGCACCTCGTCGGCGACGACTGCGAAGCCGCGGCCGTGTTCGCCCGCTCGCGCCGCTTCGATTGCGGCGTTGAGGGCCAGCAGGTTCGTCTGATCCGCGATCTCTTCGATCAATCCCAGGATTTCGCCGATCTGGCGCGAGGCTTGGTCCAGGCTCTGCATTTCCGAGACGACGTCGGCGACCGTTTCGCTGATGCTCGACATGCCCTTGGAGAGCTGCGCGACTTCGTTGCGTCCCTCGCGAACGCGCTGATCGGTGTTGGTCGATTCCTGCCGCACGCGCTCGGCATTGCCGGCGACCTGGACGATCGAGGCGGACATTTCTTGCGTGTTCGCGACGGCCTGTTCGACGACGGTCGCCAGGTTGAGCAAGTTTTGATCCATCTCTTGAATCGACGCCGTCATCTCCGCGACCGCGCTCGAGATGTCCGTGACGCGGCGCGCGACCTGCTCGGCGTTGTCCGTTACCGTGCTGGCAGTGGCGCGAACCGAGGTCGAAAATTCGGCGGCGCGCCCGAGAGCGGCCAGCTCTTCGTTGACGCGCGCTTCGACTTGGCGGGCGGTATCGTTGGTGTGCGAGCTCGCGTTCTGCACCGTCATCACGGCGTGCTGAATCGTCGCGATCGTCAGCGACAACCGGTCGGCGAGCTGGTCGACCGCTTGCGCCAAGCGGCCGAGCAAATCCTTACCCTCGAAGCCGACGCGCGCCCGGAGATCGCCGCGGCCCATGGCTTCGAAGACCTCCAGGCAGCGTTCCAGACCCGATCGCATCGTGCGCCGGAACCAGGCCATCGCGCAGATGGCGATGCCGCAGGCCGCAAGCGCGCCGAAGATGAGCACTGTCAATGCGAACGTGCGCGCGGCCATCAGCGAACCGAAGCGCGAGTCGGAGCTGGTGCGCAGCGCATTGAGCAGCGCTTCGCCGTCTTTGCTCTGCTGATCGTACGAAGCGGCGGCGCTGCCTTGAATCTGCTTGAGTGCGTCGGCGCGCTTGCCTTGCAGCAGCTGTCCCACCGCCGCGAGCGCCTGAAAATCGTACACGTCCGCGCTGCCCTGAACGTTGTTCTTGTCGTCGTGCACGCCGACGAAACGCTGCACGAGCGGACGAACCGCGGCATCGGATCCCGTCAGGTTGCCCATGGCGCGCGAGTCGCTCGGATACTGCGAAACCAGCGCTTTTGCGCGCGCGAGCGATGCGGCCGCGCGCGTAGTGTCCGGATTCGTCGCCGCGTCGATCGTCGCGGCCCGCAGCGCATCTGCGTCGGAAGCGACTTTCACGTAGGCCAGCTCGCCGCGGATGATCGTATCGTGCAGCACCTGCGCCTGCTGCGTGATGCCGTTCATCGCAAACAGCGCGACCGGGATCATCGCGATGACCACCAAGATCACCAGCGCAAACGCCGAGGTCAGGCCGCGTTCAAGACTCGTTCGCTTCGCTACCATATCGTGATGTATGTCGGCCGCGCGGCCCGTAAACGTTAATGTAAACAGGTTGTGCACAGGGCCTCACAAGTTGCTCGCAAGGAGACCGCCCGCCCCCGCCCAACCCTCTCCCGCAACCTTGCGGGGACCCGCTACAAGTAGTAGGGTTAAGAAGAGTAAAGCACAATATCTAGTGTTTGAGCGGTTCGCCGACCGTACCGGGCCGATTTTCTTTTTGGGGGCTGTTTTAGGCGCATGAAGCACGAGACCGTCGCGGGGCTCGACATCGGAACGACCAAGACGTGCGCGGTCGTGGCCGCCGACGGTCCCAGCGGCCTGGAGATCATCGGCTACGGCGAGGCGCCGTCGCTCGGCATGCGCAAGGGCGTCGTGACCGACCTGGACGAGACGATCAAGTCCATCGAGGCGGCCACTGAAAAGGCCGAACGCATGGCGGGCGTTCACATTCAAGACGTCTTCGTGGCCATTACCGGCGAGCACATCCGCAGCACGAACAATCGCGCGGTGGTCGCCGTGCAGAGCGAGGACCGCGAGGTCGGCGTGCTCGACGTGCGGCGCGTCGTCGACGCCAGTAAAATCATCAACCTGCCCGCCGACCGGCAAATCATCCACGCGCTTCCGCGCTACTTCACCGTCGACGGCCAGGACGGCGTCGAGGATCCCGTCGGCATGGCGGGTGGACGGCTGGAAGTCGACACGCACATCATCACCGGCGGCTCGAGTTTCATCACGAACGTGCTCAAGTGCGTCCATCGCGCCGGCCTGGAATCGGCCGGCCTAGTCTTCGAGCCGCTCGCCAGTTCGGCCGCAACCCTGCTGCCGGAAGAGAAGCAGGTCGGCGTGGTGCTGCTGGACATCGGCGGCGGAACGACGGACATCGCGGTCTATTCGGGCGGCGGCGCGATCTACACGTCGGCGATCCCCGTCGGCGGGAACATCCTCACGAACGACATCTCGCTGGGTCTGAAGACGACGACGTCGGAAGCCGAGCAGATCAAGCGCGCGTACGGCGCCGGCACCCCGGACGCCGCGGACCGGATCTTCCCGGTCAAGACGCTGGACGGACGCGCGACCAAAGACGCGACCACCTCGCAGCTGCGGGAAATCGTGCTGCCGCGCGTCGTCGAGACGCTGCGCATGGCCAAGGCAAAGATCGTCGACAACGTGCCGCGCGATCTCGTGCTGGGCGAAGTCGTGCTGACCGGCGGCGGCGCTCATCTGCGCGGCATCGATGCGATCGCCGAGGACGTTTTCGGTTTGCCGGTGCGCGTCGGATTGCCGAGCGCGGTAGCGGGCCTGACCGACACGCTCAAGCAGCCGGAGTACGCGACCGCCATCGGCCTGGTGCTCTTCGGCCCCAACGGCGGCTTGGAAAATCATCACTACATCAAACGCAGCCCCTCGGTCTTCTCCAAAGTTCGCTCGTGGCTGGGCGACTTGTGGAATTGAATCCGGATCCCGATCACCAACCCTCACTCTTTACAGAGGAGTCTCTCACCATGGCAGATGCAAAGCGCTACGTTCCCGAGCACGCGGCAACGATCAAAGTGATCGGTATCGGCGGAGGCGGCTGCAACGCCGTCAATCGCATGATCGAGGCGGGACTCTCCGGCGTCGAATTCTTTGCGGTCAACTCCGACGTCCAGGCATTGCGAAACTCTTTGACCGAGAACACCGTCCAAATCGGCAGCAATTTGACGCGCGGCCTGGGCGCAGGGGCAAATCCGGTGCTCGCGCGTGAAGCAGCCGAAGATTCGCGCGAAGATCTCGCCATGGTGATCGACGGTGCCGATCTGGTGTTTATTACCGCCGGCATGGGCGGCGGCACGGGAACCGGCGCCGCGCCCATCATCGCCGAAATCGCGCGCGAAACCGGCGCGCTGACGATTGCCGTGGTGACCAAGCCGTTTGCGTTCGAAGGACGCAAGCGCATGCAGGTCGCCGAAAACGGCATAACCGAACTCGAAGCCAAGGTCGACACGCTGATCACGATCCCCAACGAGCGGATCCTGCAAGTGATCGAAAAGCGCACGCCGCTCAACGAGGCGTTTTCCTATGCCGACGACGTGCTGCGTCAGGGGATTCAAGGCATCTCCGACCTGATCACGCAGCCGGGCCTGATCAATCTGGATTTCGCGGACGTCAAGACGATTATGTCCGATGCGGGCAGCGCCATGATGGGCATCGGCGAGGGCAGCGGAGAGCACCGCGCCGCCGACGCAGCTCAAAAGGCCATCGCTTCGCCGCTGCTCGAGACGACCATCGAGGGTGCGCGCGGCGTGATCTTCAACATCACGGGCGGCGCCGACATGGCGATGTACGAAGTCAACGAAGCAGCCGAGATGATCGCGCGCGCCGTCGACAACGACGCTCAGATCATCTTCGGTGCGAGCATCGACCCGACGATGAACGGCAAGGTTCGCGTCACCGTGCTCGCCGCCGGCTTTGGCAGCGGACGTGAATTCGCGCGCTCGCGCAGCTCGTTCTTCGGCGAGACCAAGATCGACGCGGTCGCCCCGCTCAATATGGAAGACATCGAAGTACCGGCGTTCCTCCGCTATCGCGGCTGAAATTTGGGAGCACCTGGTTGCATGCAAGCCCCGGAGCAATCCGGGGCTTTTTTTATCCGGGGATGCGCAGCACTCTGGCGGCGATCAGCGATTCCAGCGCATCGAACGCAACGGCCGGCGAGAAGTAAAATCCTTGCGCGAAATCGACCCCCATCTCGGCGAGCATCTGCAGCTGCTGCGGGGTTTCGACCCCTTCGGCCGTGACGCGCAGCCCCAGGGTCTTGGCTAAGCCCACGATCGCGCGAACGATCGCCGCGGATTGCGGATCTGCAACCATCGGCTTGACGAAGGAGCGATCGATCTTCAGACCCGAGATCGGCAGCCGCTGAATGTAGCTCAGCGACGAATAGCCGGCACCGAAGTCGTCGATCTCGACCGCGACGCCGATCTCGCGCAGCCGCGCCAGCGTCTGGACGGCCTCCTCCGGCCGGCCCATAATTGCCGTTTCCGTGATCTCGAGCTTGATGCAGCGCGCGTCCAGCGACGACTCGAAGAGCGCGCGTGAGATGCCCGGTACGAAATCACCGTGCGTCAGGCGGGTCGCCGAGACGTTGACCGAGACCGGGACGTGCGGAAACCGCCGCGTCAGCGCGCGCGCATCGCTGCACGCCTGCCGCAGAACGAACGAGTCGATCTCGGCTATGGCGCCGGTCTGCTCCGCAATCGGAATGAATTCGACCGGACCGACCTCGCCGTGCTCGGGCCGCGACCACCGGCACAGCGCCTCGACCGCGCAGACTTCGCCGGTGGCAACGTTCACGATGGGCTGGTAACGCACGCAGAACTCGCTGTGGTGAATCGCCGATCGCAACGCGCTTTCCACAAGCATGCGCTGCAGCGCGCGTTCGTGCATGTCCTCGTCGAAGACGACGAATCGTCCTCGACCGGCTTCTTTGGCGCGGTACATGGCGATGTCGGCGTCGCGCAGCAGTTCCTCGGGGTGCTCGTAGCGCGGGCCGCTGAGCACGACACCGACCGATGCGCCCGTATA
>DASRDE010000308.1:0-13693 GCA_035652755.1 Vulcanimicrobiaceae bacterium
GCGCGAGCACGTACGCTTCTTCATTGGTGAGCCGTCCGCCGCCGATGGCGCCCACGCTCTTCGGATTGACCGCGATCGCTTCGCGCAGCGCCGTCGCCCACAGCGAGAGCGCATCATCCCAATCGATCTGCACCCACGATCCGTTCTGTTTGTACAGCGGCTGAATAATGCGCGCCGGGTCGTCGTAGAAACCGATGTTGTAGCGGCCGCGATCGCACAGCCACGTATCGGAAATAGCATCGTCTTCCTGTACCGCCATCGTCCGCATCACCTTGCCGACGCGCACGTCCGCGTGAATCCGGCATCCGACGGAACACTGCGTGCACGACGTCGTCGTTCGCCGCAGATCCCATGGCCGCGACCGGAAGCGGTAGGTCTTTGACGTTAGCGCGCCGACCGGACAGAGTTCGGTCACGTTACCCGTGAAGTTGTGACGATACGGCTCACCCGTGGCCGTTGCAATAATATTGCGCACGCCGCGATCCTTCAGCACCAGCTCCCGCTCGCCGACGATAATGTCGTCGAACCGCACGCACCGCTGGCAAACGACGCAGCGCTCTTCATCGAGAACGATCGTCGGCCCGAGATCGATCGCCTTGGGTTTGGGGACTTTTGGATCGATGCTCCGCGAGTAATCCTGGCCGTACGCCATGGCGTAGTCCTGGAGATCGCACTCGCCGCCCTTGTCGCAAATCGGGCAATCCAAGGGATGATTCTTCAGATAGAACTCGAGAACCGCGCGCCGTCCGTCCGCGGCCTTCTCGCTTTGCGTGTGCACGACCATCCCGTCGGTCGCCGCGGTGTTGCAGCCGATCTGCAGCTTGGGCAAACCCTCGACTTCCACCAAGCAGATGCGGCACAATCCGGCCGGTCCCATCTTGCTGTGATAGCAGTACACGGGAATCTCGCGCCTAATCAGCTTCGCGGCTTCCACCAGCAGCGTGCCCTTGGGCACCTGCACCTGCACGCCGTCAATCGTGACGTTTACCATCGGCTGCGTCTCAGCCATTCTTACCTCTCAAAGCGTTTCGGCGTGATTCGGACGTGCCCGGCATTTCGGCCGGAAGGCTCTGACATTTTTGCGCAAACCCGGATGGTTTCTTCAAAACTTCGTTCTCGCAAAAATGCAGAGCAGCGGCGAATTTTCCATGGAGGGAAAATTCGCCAGCGGCTTCCGGCCGAGATGCCGGGCATGGCCGAATCACGCTGGAACGCCCCGTGCTATGACTCGAGCTTCGAACTGTTCCGGAAACCGGTTCAGGACGGAAAGCAAGAACGGTTCGATCGAATCGCCGAGCGGACAAAGGTTGATGCCGGTGATCTGGTGGCCGACTTTGCGGAGCATGTCGATGTCGGACTCCAACGCGCGGCCTTCGACGAAGCGGTGCAGGACGGCTTCGAGCCAATGGCCGCCTTCGCGGCAGGGCGTGCACTGACCGCACGATTCGTGCGCGAAAAAGCGCACGAGATTGAATGCGGCTTTGACGAAGTCGGTGGTGTCGTCCATCACGACCATCGCGCCCGAGCCCAGCATCGTTCCCGCTTTCGCGAGCGACTCGTAATCGTACGGCAGGTCGAGATGCTCTTCGAAGATGCATGCCGAGGAGCCGCCTCCGGGTTGAATCGCCATCAGCTTGCGTCCGTCGCGCAATCCGCCGGCGATCTCGACCAATTCGCGTACGGGAATGCCGAGCGGGACTTCGTAGTTGCCCGGCTTCTTGACGTGCCCGCTGATGGAGATGATCTTGTAGCCTTTGCTGCGCTCGGTACCGGCCGCGGCAAACCATTCCGGGCCGCGTTCGAGGATCGGCACGAGGTAGGCGAGCGTTTCGACGTTGTTGACGACCGTCGGCATGCCGTACAGGCCTGCAACTGCGGGGAAAGGCGGTTTGAGGCGCGGTTCGCCGCGCTTGCCTTCGAGCGAGTTGAGCAGCGCTGTCTCTTCGCCGCAGATGTACGCGCCGGCGCCGCGGTGCACCGTAACTTCAAGATCGTAGCCGCTGCCCAGGACGTTCTTTCCGATGAATCCGGCCTCGCGCGCTTCGCGCACGGCCGTCATGAAAATTTCGTAGCCGCGCTTGAACTCGCCGCGAATGTACATGTACGCGTGGTGCGAACCGATGCCGTAAGCGCCGAGCAGAATGCCCTCGAGCACCAGATGCGGCGTCTCCTCGAGCAGCATGTGATCCTTGAACGTCCCCGGTTCGGCCTCGTCGCAGTTGCAGACCAAATACCGCGGACGATCGTTTGAAGGAAGGAACGACCACTTCTTTCCGGTTGGAAACCCGGCGCCGCCGCGGCCGCGAAGTCCTGACTTGTCGGCAGCTTCGAGCACGTCGGCCGGTTGAAGATCCTTGAGCGCGCGCGCGAACTGCTTGTAGCCCCCGCGTTTGCGGTAAACGCTCAGATCGCGCAGGTCGGCCTCACCGATGCCTTCCGTTAAAACCTTTACTACCGGCATGTTCTCGACTGGCTCCTAATGCGCCGATCCGTTTTCGAGGATCTCGGAGATTGCGGGCTCGACGTTCGCGAGCCGCTCTTTGGTGCGACCCCTAAATCGAGCTTCCTGCAGGATGATCCGGTCGAGCATGATGACGCCGTCCTTGTCCAAACCGCCCGCATTATTGGGCGACGGTTGTCCGAGCGCGCCCGCGGATTTGCCGCCCATCGAGACCTGCGAATCCTGAAGCACGCTCCACGTTCGAGCGGGGGATTCGGTCTGTGCGATCGGAGCGACTGCGTAGGTGCCCGCGCGCATCGCCGCGATGATGTCGTCGATCATGGCGGGCGTAAGATCGTAAACGAATTCCAGATTGACTTGCATGCACGTCGCGCGATCGCAGGCGGCCAGACACTCGACCTCTTCGTACGAGAAGAGCCCGTCGTCGGTCGTCTGTAAGTGGCCGATGCCGAGCTGCTCGCGAAAATACGCCATAATATCTTCCGCGCCGTTGAGCGTGCACGCCAGCCCGCGGCACACCTGAAGCACGTATTTGCCGACCGGGCGGCGGAAAAACAGCGTGTAGAACGACACGGTGGACTCGACGACGGCCGGCGTCAAGTCGAGCATTTCGGCAACGGCCCACATCGCGTCGCGGCTGGCGAAACCCTCGTGCTGCTGAAAAAGATGGATCAGCGGCAGCAGGGCCGAGCGCGGCTGCTCGTACTGTGCAATGATCTCGCGGCAGCTCGGTTCGAGCCGTTCTCGCAATGCGGCAAAATCCTGGGCTCGACTCACCTGTCGACCTCGCCGAACACCGGATCCATCGAGCCGATCATCACGACCAAATCCGCGATGAGATTCCCGGGTGCCATGCCCTTGAGCGCTTGCAGATTGTACATCGACGCGGGACGCGTGCGGATGCGGTACGGGTGATTTCCGCCGTCCGAAACGATGTAAAAACCGAGCTCTCCGCGCGGGCCTTCCACGGATTGGTACACGTCGCCGGGCGGCACGCGAAAGCCCTCGGTCATAATCTTGAAGTGATGGATGAGCGCCTCCATCGAGAGCGCGATCGTTTCCTTGGGCGGCGGAACGATCTTCGCGTCGTCGATGACGACGGGGCCCGGTTCCAGCCGCTCGCGCACTTGACGGACGATGCGCATCGACTCTTCCATCTCGTCCAACCGCACGAGGAAGCGCGCGTACGAGTCGCCCTCGTCGCGCGTCGGAAGATCGAAGTCGTACTCTTCGTAACCGCTGTACGGGAAGGCTCGCCGCACGTCGTACGCCACGCCGGATGCGCGCAAGCTCGGACCGGTGACGCTCCATTGGACCGCTTCTTCGGGCGACAGGATGCCGACGTCGACCATGCGGTCCTGCAGAATCGGGTTGGCTTGCACCAGCGCGCGCAAATCGCGCATGCGTCCGGGGAACTTTTTGATGAGCGCGTCGAGCCGCTCCAAGTATCCTTCGGGCAAGTCCCCGTTCACGCCGCCGACGCGGATATAGTTGGGGTGCATGCGCGCTCCGCCCGCGGCCTCTTGCATATCGAGAATGTTCTCGCGCAGATCGAACGTGTAGAAAAAGACGGAAAGCGCTCCCAGATCGAGTCCGCCGGTGCCCAGCCACACGCAGTGCGACGCGATGCGCGTCAGTTCCGCATTTAATACGCGAATCTGCTGCGCGCGCCGCGGGATCTCGTTCGTGATCCCGAGCAGCCGTTCGACGCCCAGCGCGTAGCAGAGCGCGTTGCTGCTGGGCGCCAGATAATCCATGCGCTCGACGTTGGTCTGCGCGGTGGTCCAGAACTGATTCTCGCAGTTCTTTTCGATGCCGGTATGCAGGTAGCCGATCTCGGGCTCCGCCTTCACGATGCTCTCGCCTTCGATCTCGAGCATGATCTGCAGTACGCCGTGCGTCGACGGATGCTGCGGTCCCATGGAGAGCACCATGGACGTGCCGTCGCGCGAAACGATTTCGGGCGAGAGTGCGGTGAACGACATCAGGCGTTGCTCTCGCCGTCGTCCGCGCGGCGTTCTGCGGCGCGGCGCGCGATTTGCTCGGAGAGCGCCTCGAGCGTCTTGCCCGAAGGCGGCGTCCCTGCGTTCACGTTGCTTTTGAGTGCAAATGCGGGCCGCGGCGAGCGCTCGCGCGCTGGTCCACGCAGCGGATAGTCTTTGCGGAGCGGATAACCTTCCCAGTCGTGCGGCATCTGAATGCGCCGCAGGTCCGGGTGGCCTTCGAAACGGATGCCGAAGAGGTCGAAGACTTCGCGCTCGGCCCAATCCGCGCTCAGCCACAGATCCGTCGCAGTCGGCAGCGCATCGTCCGGGCCGGCCGCGCAGAGTAAGCGCAAGCGTGCCGGCTTGCCCACTTCCTCGACGCCGGTCTTGCGCAGCGGCATCTTTAGAAGATGATAGACGACGTCGAAGCGCGGCTCTCGCGCGGGGTAGTCGGCAGCGCCCAAGTCAAGGAGCATCGAGTACCCCTCGTTTTTGAGCTGCTCAAGCCGGGCGTGCAGCTGGGCGCGCTCGACGCGCTCGATCGCCGCATCGTCGATCGCCGGACGCAGGGCCGTGGGGTCAATCGCCGCGCCGAGCAGCGGCGGTGATTGGGTGCTAGGCATCTACACTCGCTCTTTAAAAAGGATGGAGGTCAGGCACGGGCAAGCAGTCCGCCGCGTCCGCCTTCGCGGATCTGCTGCTGAATCAAGTTGACGGCGTACAGCAAGCCGTCGGGCGTCGGCGGACATCCGGGAACGTAGACGTCGACGGGTACGATGGTGTCGACGCCTTGCACGACCGCATAGTTGTCGAAGACGCCGCCGGAACTCGCGCATGCGCCCATCGAGATGACCCACTTCGGATCCGCCATTTGATCGTAGAGCCGCTTGACGACGGGTGCCATCTTCTGCGCGACGCGGCCCGAAACGATCATGAGATCGGCCTGGCGCGGCGACGGCCGAAAGACTTCCGAACCCAAACGCGCGATGTCGTACTCGGCGCTGGTCACGGACATCATCTCGATCGCGCAGCAGGCCAATCCCATCGTCAGCGGCCACACGCTCGAGCTCTGCGCCCACCGCGCGACGTCGTCGAGCTTGGCCAGGAGGAATTGCCCCGGACCTATCTCCATTCGAAGCCTCGCTTCTTCCACACGTACGCATACCCGATCGCGATGACGATCACGAATACGACCATTTCCGCCAGGCCGAACAAGCGAAGGCCGTGCATCTCGACGGCCCACGGGTAGAAGGAAGCGGCCTCCACGTCCAGGACGACAAACAGCATCGCGATCAAATAGAACTTCACCGGGAATCGCCCGGAGATGCTCGACGTCGGCTCGACGCCGCACTCATATGCCTGCTCCTTCTCCGGATTGGGCTTGCGCTGCGCGAGCAAGCCGGGCAACAGGCTGAAACCGAGCGCGGCCGCGAATGCGACCGCAACGAAGATCGCGACGGGTGCGTAGGGGGTCATCGCGGCTGGAGTTTTTCACAAGCGACGCCCATTACCTACCCTGCGTTAACCCTATACGGACGCCGGCATGCAGCCACTCGCCGGAGGTACGCGGCGTCCGGACGAAAGGAAGAGGATGCGCAAGTACTGGGTGCTCGGCTTCGTCCTGCTGATCTGCCTGGGTTCGAACGGCGGCGGATGCAGCAATCCGAACGCCATCGGCGTTCAGCAATATGGCACGATCGTGGGGCGCGTGCTCGACGCCACCAACAACCGGCCCGTGCCGAACGTGTTGATCTCGGTCGGATCTATTTACACCGCTTACTCGGACCCGCAGGGTGCGTTTTCGATCGGCAGCATTCCCATCGGCCCGCAGGACGTGACCGCCAACGCACCGGGGTACGCGCCCAATACGGTCCGGGCGCGGGTTCGCGAGAGTCAGACAGTCAGCGTCGGCTACCTGCGCATTATGCCGCTGACCGGCGGTCCGACGGCCCCCGCTCCGCCGACGCCGACCCCGACGCCGGGGCTGGCGACGCCGATTCCGGCGCTGACCCCCGGACCGAGCGCTTCCGCTTCGGCTCCGCCGGGCTAGCGGCGTCCGCGCCGGCAGCACGTATGTGGAACGTCGCGGCGGTTGCCGCCGGCTCCGCCGCGGTACTCGTGGTGCTCAACGACGTGTTCGTTTCCGTGATCGTGCCGCGATCGGAGCGGTCGGCGGTGCGCGTAAGCCGGCTGCTGGCACTCGGATTATGGTCGCTGTGGCCGCGGATTGCCTACCGGATTTTCGCGCGCGACGAGCGCGCGCGCGAAGGCCTGCTGAGTGTCTTCGCGCCCTTCTTCTTGGTGACGATGCTGCTCGTATGGCTCGTCATTCTCGTGCTCGGGTGGGGCTTGGTCTTTTACGGTATGCACGACGCGCTGCACCCTGCCGGGCTGACCTACGGCGACTGCGTCTACTTCGCCGGTGCGTCACTGCTGACGATCGGCTACGGCGACATTACCCCGGTGCTGGCGAGCGCACGTATGCTGTCGATCGTCTGTGCCGCTTCGGGATTGGGCGTCGTCGCGGTGGTGATCTCGTTTCTCTTCGCGATCTTCGGCGCGTTCCAACGGCGTGAAACGTTCGTCGTCACGTTCGGCGCGCGCGCCGGCGTGCCGCCAAGCGGCGTCGGGTTGCTGACCGTGCACGCCTATGCCGGCCTGCGTCACGATTTGGCAGAGGTGTTCCGGGAAGGCCAGCACTGGACGGCCGACGTGATGGAAAGTCATCTCGCCTATCCGGTCTTGGCATACTTCCGGTCGAGCCACGACTACGAATCGTGGGTCGGCACGCTCGGCGCGCTCCTCGATGCAGCGTCGCTCGTCGTAAGCACACTCGAGCCGCGCGCGCTGGTCAACGAACAAACGCTCGGACAAGCGCGCATGATGTACGAGCTCGGCCGTCACCTGACGTACGACTTCGCTCATTACTTCGACTTGGAGCACGACGAAAGCTCGCCGGGCATTGAGCGCAGCGAATTTCACGATGCGCTCGCGCGGCTGCATGCCGAAGGCTACCAACTGGTCGACGAATCGATCGCGTGGGCCAAATTTGCCGAACTTCGTTCAGCGTACGCCTCAGCCTTGAACGCAATGGCGCGCTGGTTCGAGATCCCGCCGGTTCAATGGGTGGGCGATCGATCGATCATCTCACCGCACGCCTAGGCGCCGTCCTGAGCTCACAGTCCGTGCGCGGCGTCGTACTTGTGCAAAAAGCGCTTTGCGTCGTCGATGGGCAGCGCGAATCCGATCGAGCGTTCCGCTTCGAAGCGTGACTCGACCATCCCGACGATCTCGCCGGTATCGCTCAGGAAGACGGGCGCACCGCTCTCGCCCGGGACGATTGGAAGCGTGACTTCAAGGGTACCTTCGCGCACCGCCGAGATGTAGCCGGCGTTCAACGACGTCGCCAATCCCAGACCTTCGTCGTCGAATTGATCCGGAATCGGATACCCCAGCAAACCGATGCTCCTGCCCGGCTGCGCATCGGCGCTTCGCCCCAGCGAGGCAATCGGCAGGTTCGCACGCGCGGTGCGGACGATGGCGATGTCGAGATCCTTGTCGAACGCGACGACCTTTGCCGGCGCCTTCTTTTTGTTGTCGATCGTCACGCGCATGTTCCAAGCGCCGTCGACCGCGTGCTGGACCGTCATGACGTCGCTTCCCCACGCCCCGCTTGCCACGACCGTGCCGGTCGCAAACTCTTCGTCCGGCCCGGATTTCTTGGATTCGCCCGGCACGTCCATCGACAGCAGCACGACCGCCGGACGCAGCCGCTGCACCGAGGCTGCGAAGTCGTCGTCAGGCCGGTGCGGCGCGCAGCCGCAGACGCAGGCAACCGCGGCAATTAGGCCCAGAGTTCGCACAGGGCATCTTTCAACCGGTCGACGCCGGTTCCCAAGCGGGCACTCACGCAGAATTCTCCCGCAGCGTGCGCGGGCTCGACCGCCACGGCATCGCATTTGTTGAAAACGACCAAGCGCGGCTTTTGCTCGAGATGGAGGTCGTGCAGCGTTGCGTCGACCGCCTGCACCTGCCGCGGCCAATCCGGATTCGACGCATCGATGACATGAACGAGCGCGTCGGCTTCGTCGAGTTCTTCCAGCGTGGCCCTGAACGCGGCGATAAGATCCTTCGGCAGGTCGGTGATAAAGCCGACGGTGTCGACGACGCGCGCGTAACGATCGGCGCGCAGCCAAACGCGGCGCACCGTGGTATCCAGCGTCGCGAACGGTTGATCGGCGACGAAAACGTCGGATTTAGCCAGCCGGTTGAGCAGCGACGATTTCCCCGCGTTCGTGTACCCGACGAGCGCGACGAGCGGCTCGCTGCGCGAAACCGAACGGCGCGTCGCACGGCTTCGGCGCACGCCCTCGAGCTCGCGCCGCAGCACGCTGATGCGCCCGGCGATGCGCCGGCGATCGACCTCGAGCTTGGTTTCACCGGGCCCGCGCGTACCGATGCCGCCGCCCAAACGCGAGAGATCCGCACCGATTCCGATGAGGTTGGACTGCCGGTAGCGCAGCTGCGCGAGCTCGACCTGCAACTTGCCCTCGCGGCTTCGCGCGTGCTGCGCGAACACGTCCAGAATGAGCATCGTGCGGTCGACGATCGGCAGCGGTATGACCTTCTCGAGCGCGCGGCGCTGGCGCGGCCGCAGATCGTTGAGCACGAGCAGCATGCTCGCGCCGAGCTCCTCGGCGCGCTGTGCGATCTCGATCGCTTTGCCCGTACCGACAAGCGTCGCCGGATCGACGTGCGCGCGGCGCTGTACGACGCGATCGAGCACGCTCACGCCGGACGCGCGGGCGAGCGCCTCGAGTTCGGAGAGCTCGGGATCGATCGGGCGCGCCGGATCCGCGGTGTCCACCGCGACGACGAGCGCGCGCGGCGCGGCTACTTCGACGTCAAGCGTTCGATGAGCCATGCCAGGCCTTCGTTGTAACGCGGCCCGGGGCGAACCAGGATCGCGTCGTCGGGGACGATGTACACGCGCCGTTTTTTTACTGCGGCAAGCGAATTCCACGGGGGCCGCGCGAGCACCGACGGCAACTGGGAATCGCTGGTGGCGACGATTGCGTCCGGCGCCGCGCGCAGGAGCGCTTCGGCACTATACTGCGCGTATGGTTGCGGCAGCGATTCGACCGCGTTGCGCGCGCCGGCAAGCGCGAGCAGCGTCGAGATGTACGACGCCGGTCCGACGGTCCAGATCGGCTGCGCCTGAATGACGACGAAAACGCGCGGCCTGCTCCGGTGGGACTCGCTTCGTCGAAGCTGCGCCGTTCGCGTTCGCAAGCGCGCGATCAACGCGCGCGCCTGCTGCGCGCGGCCGGTCAACGTTCCCAGGCGGTCGATGTCCGTGAAAATATCGTCGAAGGTATTGTCGGAAAGCAGCACGATTCGCACGCCCGCGCGGCGCACCGGCTCCATCATCATGCCCTGCGGTGGAATTCCGACGACCGCGTCCGCGTGCAGGCGCAGGATGCTTTCCGCGTCGACGGCCGCGGCGTTGCCGACCTGCGGTACGCCGCGAACGCAGCGAATATCCGAACTGTACGCCGAGACTCCGACGATTTGCGATCGCGCGCCGATGGCGCACAGGTCTTCCGTCAATGAAGGCATGAGGGAGACGATGCGGCGCGCCTGCCCCTGAAGCGGTGCAGCCTGCGGCTGCGCGCACGCGGCGAGCGCGGCAAAGAGGACGGCGGCGAGTTTCATGCGCGTCGCGCTCTTCAGCGGCCAGGAAGCGCGGCCTGCACGCAGTAACCCTGCCGAACACGCTTGCGCACGGGAAGCCGGTCCAATTCCGGCACGGTCGCGCCACTGTAGGCGGGGAGCCGCCCAACGTCACTCACGGCATGCCGTGGGGAAGGCGCGGGCACGAGGCGAGGATCCGCAAGTCAGGATACCGGTGCAAGCGCCGATCGACCACCTCGCGTAAAGGAAAGGTTCGCCATGCTGCTCTTCGCGCGCGTGCTCTCCACGCTGCTTGCGCTTGCCCCATCACCGTCACCCTCTCCATCGGAGCCTCCGCAGATCGCCCACGTCTTCACGGCGGATCGCGGCGATCACACGTTGACGTCGACTGCGCGGACGGCCTACGTCGTCACCCACGATCAGATCGTGCGATACGGATACCGCACTGTTGCCGAAGCTATCGCGTCGCTGCCCGGCGTCGAGTTATGGCCGTACGGCGCGGCCGGCTCGAGTGCCGCGTTCGGAATACGCGGCAGCGGATCCGCGCAGGTGCTCGTCGCAATCGACGGCATGCCCGCACCGGGCATGTTCTCGAACACAGTCGAGCTCGGAAACTTGCCGCTCACCGGCGTGGATCGCATCGAAGTCGTCGAAGGCGGCGGCTCGACGCTGTACGGCTCCGGAGCGATCGGGGGCGTGATCAACGTGATCACGCAGCGTACCGCCGCCTCCAGCGTCACCGCGCGCTACGGGTCGTTCGGCGAACGCGCGCTCGCGATCGAAACCCCGCACGTGCAAATCGAGCGTCTCGTCTCGGCAAACGATTATCCGCTTCCGGGCGGCGCGACGCGTCCGGATAGCGATTATGCGTCGTCCGCATTGCACGCCAACGATGCGTGGCATTGGTCCGCGTACGACGCCGTTCTGCGCGCATCGCTGGAGTCCGATCGTGCGGGCACGCCGGGCCCCGACAGTTTCCTATCCCCCACGTCGCGCGAAGAGGACGTCAATGAAGACGCGACGTTCTTGCTTTCACGCAAATCGGAGCGCGCGTCGCAGACGCTGCAACTGGGCGCGGGCCGCCAGCAAATCGCGTTCGCCTGCGACGCGGCAGCCGATCCGAACTGCAGCTTTCCGAATCCCGCTTTGGATACCGAAACGCGGTTGGGCGCCGGAGTGCGTGCGAACCTGGCCGAGCGCAGCGGCGAACTGCTGTACGGCGCCGATCTCTCGCGCGGCTTCGTGCGCAGCGACAGCGGCGGCGCAGTTGCCAAAGGCACGCCGCCCGTAGCCGAGGATGCGTTCGCGCAGACTGCCGCCTACGTGCAGCGCCGTTTCGAAACGGCGTGGGGCGGCGCGTATGCGGGCATTCGCGCGGAGCGCGACGGGGCTTTGGGCGGTGAATTTTCGCCCTCTTCCGGCTTCGTGCTCCACCTAGCGAACGCGCTATCCGTTAAAGGCAACGCCGCTACTGCGTTTCGCGCGCCCAACGCCGGCGAGCTCTATTATCCGGGCTTCGGGAACCCCAATCTGCTTCCGGAGCGCGCGAAGGTTGCCGACCTGACCATCGCCGACAGCGCGATTGCGGGCGGCGCGGAGTTGACGTGGTTCGCGAACCGCACGAATGACCTCATCGCGTACGATTTCGCCACGTCGGCGATCGATCAGATCGGGCATGCGTCGATCGGCGGCTTCACGTTCGACGTGCGAACGACGCCTCTGCACGGCGTCACGGCATCCCTGAATGCGACGGACCTCTACCGCGCGCAAAATCTGGACACGCAGACCCGGTTGGCGAACGATCCCGTGTTGGCTGCAAACTTACGCTTGGAGTACGCCGCACGCGCGCCGCGCACGCTCGACGGGTGGGGAATCGGCGTGCGAATTGCCGGCGAGCGGGGCACGGTCGTCCACACGCTTCCGCTCTTCGATCAGCCCGCGGAGTTCGCTTCGGTCGACGCCTTCGTCCGCGTCCGCGCAGGCTCGTCGTTTTTCACGGTGCGCGGATACAATTTGGGCAACGAGCGCTACGCCGCCGTCGCGGGATTTCCGATGCCCGGACGCTCTTTCGCGATCGAAGCATCGCTGAGGTAGGCGATGCGCTTGGCCGGCCTGCTCGCGATCGCGCTGGGCGCTGCCCTGCTGGCGACGCTGTGCGGCGGCACGTGGATCGATCCCGCACAAGTCCTGCGAGCGCTCGTGCACCCGCGCCCCGACGACGTGTCGACCATCGTGTGGCAGCTGCGGCTGCCGCGCGTGGCGATCGGAGCGGTCACGGGCGCTTCCCTCGGCGTGGCCGGTGCGCTGCTGCAGGGCATGTTGCGCAACCCGCTGGTGGATCCGTACCTCACCGGCGTGAGCGCGGGCGCGGCAGTGGCGATCGTCGCAGGCACGATTGCGGGCGTGACCTTCGCAGCGCTCCCGCTGCTGGGTTTTTGCGCCGGAATCGCCGCCGCGTTGCTCGTCGCGGCGCTCGCGCGCCGCGGTGCGGGGCTGGATTCGACGCGGCTGATTCTCGCGGGCGTCGCCTTGTCGTCGCTCTTTTCGGCGGCGATCGCGCTCATGCTCACGCGGCTGCCCGTCGGCGCGGCCGCACCGGCGATTCTGGGTTGGCTTGCGGGCTCGCTCTCCGGACGCGGCTGGAGCGAGCTCGCATTTTGTTCGCCCTACGTCGCCGCGGGACTGGTCTGTGCGCTCGCCGCAGTTCCGAGTTTGAACGCATTGCGCTTGGGCGACGTGCGCGCCGCTTCCGCCGGCGTCGACGTTGCGCGCGCGCAATGGCTGATCTTGGGCGGCGCTTCACTGCTTACGGCGTCGTCGGTCGTTCTCGCCGGGACCGTCGGTTTCGTCGGTCTGCTCGTCCCGCACATCGCGCGCCGCGCGGTGGGATCGGACGCGCGGTTGGTGCTGCCCGCGTCGGCGGTTGCGGGTGCGGCGATCGTGATGGCCGCCGACGCAGCGTGCCGAACGATTGCAGCTCCTGCCGAGATTCCCTTGGGCGTGCTGCTCGCGTTTTTGGGCGTGCCAGCGTTTCTGTACTTCTACCTTCGCAGCGAACGAGCTGCCGCAGCGGCATGATCGCTGCACGCGATCTTCGCTTGCGCGCTGGGGAGCGAACGCTGCTCGCAAATGCTTCTTTCGAGCTTCGCGACGGCGCCTTCACCGCGATTCTCGGGCCGAATGGCGCCGGGAAGACCACGCTGCTGCGTACCCTCGCCGGAATTCGGGCCGCCGACGGGGGACGCGTCTTCGTCGACGGCGTCGATGCGGCTTGCCTGCGTGCTTCCGCTCGGGCGCGCTGCGTCGCGCACATTGCGGCCGACGAACTCTTCCTCGAACAGTTGACCGTGCGCGACGTGATCGCCACCGGCCGATACGCTCACCATCGCTGGTGGGAATGGCGCGAGTCCGCACGCGACACGCACTGTATCGCCGCCGCGCTGGAAGCCACCGGGATGACGAACTTCGAGCATCGCGCGTTCGCGACGCTCTCGAGCGGCGAACGCCAGCGCGTGTGGCTGGGGATGGCGCTGGCGCAGGAAGCCCGCATGCT
>DASRDE010000309.1:0-6405 GCA_035652755.1 Vulcanimicrobiaceae bacterium
TCGGCAAAGATAAAGTGGTCGCCGGCCAGCCACATCGGCATCGAGACGCCGGCACCCGCGTTTGCCGCTTCTTCCGTACGGCGGCGCAGAATCAACCGTTTGCGGGGGTAGTCGATCGTCGAGAGAAACCGCATGAGAAACCCCGTTCCTACGGTGCAATCGACACGCCGGTCGCGATAGAACGAGATGCCGCGGGATGGTAGTACGCCGGCCGTGATATTACGCAGCTCTATCGGGCCCGCCTGGAGACGCTGCAGCATCGCTTGACGAACGGTCGCGGTCCGGCCGCCCGCAAACGTGCCGACTTGCCCGCCCGTCACGGCAATGCCGGCCTGCGCCGCAAAATCCGGATCGATAACGACGTCGGGCGCGCCCGTGTCGAGTATGCAATTCGCGGGGCGTCCGTCGATTGTCAATTCGATCATCGGCAGTGGTTCGGATTCCACGAACGGTAACACCGCGCCGCGGTCCGGAATGCTTATGCGCTCTCCTTGCTCGAACAGGCGCCGGCGCAGGTCGATCGTTCGCAGGATGCGCGCGGCGTCGGCGTTCCCGGCGTCGATCGCTAGCACGCGTCTTGCCGTCGCCGATGCAGCGTCCAGGTCGTTCCGGTAGAGCTCTACGCGCGCTAGACCGATGAGCGCCGCCTCGTCCTTCGCGTTGCGCGCGACCGCAGCGGCGTACGCGCTGCCTGCCTGCGCAAAATCTCCGTTCCGAAAGGAGGCGTCGCCCGGCGGCGCCTGCGCCGAGACGATAGCGGGCACGGCCGCTGCGAAAAGGGCGGCGGCGCGGATAAATGCGACAGGGGGCATAGGCGAAGTGTAGCAGGGCTGGAAGGCGCGCGGCAACTGATTAGCGCAATTGGTAATCAGATGCGCATCGCGGGAATTCAAAGCAGGCAGATCCGGTTCGGCTACTCCGTCGCGCGGGAGTGTTTGCGCGCCGTAGAGGTGCTGCTGCACCCGAAGCATCATGCCGAGCAGATGCCCTGGGTACGCGCGGTTCGCGGGCGCATTCCCCGCGAGCTGCGGGCGAAAATGCGCTATTTCGGTTTCTTTTTCACGGGCGCGGTCGAGGTATTTCCGGGCGTTTGGTCCGACGTGGCGACGCAAAGCTTCGGAACGGAATTGGAGGCACTCGAGGCCAACGCCGGCGCCTATCGCGATTCGGTGGCGCGGCGGCTGAGCGGCAAGCAGCTGCTGCAGGACGCGGATCTCCAACGCCTCCGAAAACCCTCATGGCTGCGCGCGGCCGCCGCGGCGCACGCGGAACGGGAACCGCAATCGCGCGAGATGCTCGAGGCGTTCATTACGTCGCGTACAAAGAGCCTTGACGGCTTTTGCCGCATGCTGCAGCGGGTCCACGACGATGTCGTCGAGCCCACGTGGGGTCCTATCGAACGCATCCTTCGCGACGACGTGGCGATGCGCGCGAAGATTTTGCGCGAACACGGCGCCGCCGCACTGCTGCGCACACTCTCGCCGCAGGTTCGCGTCCAGCGTGCGCGCCACGGCGCGAACCTCGAATTCGGCCCCGGCGACGCGCACCTCGATGCCGGCGGAAGCTTCGAACTGGTGCTTGCGCCGTCGTTTTTTACCTGGCCCCACACGCAGGCGTTCATACTGAAGACGGCACGAGGCGTCCGGTGCTCGCTCACTTACCCCCTGCCGCCGCTGCCGCTTCGCTCGCGCACGCTTGCCGACCGAAATACGACGGCGAAAGCGTTAGCGGCCATGGGCGACCCCGTGCGATTGCACATCTTGGAACTGCTGGGCAGCCGAGAACTCTCCACGCGCGAACTGGCTGGATACCTGCGGATGGCCGAGCCGGTGATTTCACGTCACCTGCGCATTTTGGGCGCGGCGCATCTGCTCACGTCGCGCAGGGCAGGGTATTTCGTGCTGTATTCCCTTCGACGCACAGCGCTGGCGACGCTGGGCGACGCATTCGCGCGCTTCGCGCGTTGAGGATGCGGGTCTATAAACCCATAGCTTTGGCCATCATGGCCGACCACTCGTCCGGGCGCGTTTGACCGCCGGGTTCGGCGTTGAAATACTCCCATCCGACGACGCCGCCGAACGCGGGATATTTCGCGACGAGCGTCCGCACCGTTTTTGCAACGGTAGCCGGAGGAACGTAGCCCGAGCCGTCCGATGGATTGTCGATGGCGCCTGCGACCACTTTATCCGGCGGATATCCGTGGGCGACGACGTTTTCATAATCCGCCGGCGTCTGGAGCGAGCCGAAGCCGCTATAGAACTGCGCGTCGAAATACGCGATGTTCTTGCCCTGCGGTCCTTTATAGAGCTTGTCGTAGCTGAAGCCCGAGAGATTCGCGCCGCCCTGCAGCGCGGTCGCCACCGGTGCAAGCGTGATGACGAATTTGGGCCCGAAGTCCGCGGACAGCTGGGCGATTAAGCGTTCGATGTCCGGCAGGGTCACGTTTTCCTCGACGTCGAGATCGATGCCGTCGAGCTTGTACTGCGCGATCGTCGATTTCAAGATCGGATAGAACGTCTTCCAGTGCGCAAACAGATCCGCATATGAGCCCTGCGCGGCGCCTCCGAGCATCATGCGAACCGTGACACCGTCGTCTTGAAGCGCCTCGCATTCGCGCCACATGACCTTGAACATGGGGTCCTGCGGGATGTTGTCGTTCAGGTGGATGTACGGCTTGTTGTTGCCGTCATAGCCCAGATGGAAGGCTGCCACGATCAGATCCGTCACGTACGGCTTGCCCGTCGCCGGATTTCCGTGCTTCCAAATCGGCGAAAGCGACTGGTAGATGTTGTTGTAGTACTGCGTCTGATAGTAGTACGCATCCCGCAAGGATCCGCTGACCGCACGGGCACGCTGCACCGCCTGCTGCAGCGGCTCGTTCGGTACGCTGGGAACACTGCGCGACGAGCAGCCGGAAACGGCCAGCGCCGCAAGGGCAAGAGCACCGAAGCGTTTCATTCTGATCTCCTAGCCGGACGGGCTGCGATTACGAGACGCGTTTGAGCAATTGCGTGCGCGACCGGACCCCGAATGCGCCGTAGATGCGGCCCAGGTGGATGCGCACCGTGTTCGGGCTGATGCCCAGTTCCGACCCTATTTGACCCGTGCTCTTTCCCTGGCGAACGAGCTGATAAATATGCCGCTGACGCACCGTCAGACGATCGACGGGCGAAGCGCCCTCACTTACTCTGCGGGCCGCTTCTTGGGCCACGAAGCTGCGCGGGTACGAGCGGCACAGTTCGCCCGCCCGCGCGATCCATTGCGTCTCGCCGGTGATCGCGTGAAGCAGAATAGCCGCGCGCGCAGCGCGCCAGTTGTAGCCGATCTCGGCAAAGACTTCGAACGCTTTAAGCGCGCGCAGGCGCGCGGTTTCGCGCCGGCCCGGCACCGCTTCGCGAATCAGCGCTTCGGTGAAGTTCGCCGTCGCGCCGTACCGGCGGTCGTGGGCGATCGCCATGTTGCGTGCAAGGCCGCGGCGGATTCCGGCCGCTATCGCCAGCAGCTCTTCGGCCCGGTGCGCGTCCACTCCCGAGAACAACTCGGCGGCGTGCAGCAGCGCACCCGATTCGAGCGTCGCCGGTGCGGACCAGTCCTCCGTCCGGATCAGGCGATCCGCGGCTTGCAGTTCGCCGCGCGCGCCCGCCTCCTGTCCCGAAATAAACGCAACGTGCGCGCGATCGAGATGGACGAGCACGTTGTCGACGGTATCGCGTGCGAAGGGCCGCACTTCTTCCAACTTGCGGAAGGCGCGGATGTAGTCGCCCTGCAGCGCCAGACACCACGCCAGGGCGCGGCCGGTTCTGAATCGCTGCATCGCCAGGTCCGGCGTCCATGCGATGGACGCTTCGACCTCCTGTGCGACCGAAAATCCCTCGGGCATATCGATGTCGCGAACCAGTGTCGCCAGCGCGTGCACGCCCCAGGCGAGCAACCCGGCATCCTGTTCCGGTGCGCGCTGCAGCCGGCGGATTGCATCGATCAACGCGTGCGCCTGACCGCGGTAATCTTCCGAAGCGGCGCGGATCCAGCTCTGCAGCATCACGAACCGCGCGGTAACGTACGGATCCACGCGCACGTCCGGTCCGTTGAGATGATCGGCGACGAGCGCGTCCGCGTGCGCCGTTTCGCCGAGCATCCAGTACACGAGCGCGTCGTTCAACCGGATCTCGACGTTGACCGGCGGCTGCCACCGGTCGCGTAAGCCAATCTGGCGCAGAGCGCCCTCGGCTCGACGGCGCTGACCCTGCGCTGCAAGCGCAACGCCTTCAAAGGAAAGCGCGCGAACGCGTTCGACGGGATTAAAGAAATCGGGTACGGCCAGTGAGGGGCCGAGCAAATCGAGGACGCTCTGGTGCCGGCCGATGCGCAGATAGACTTGGGCGAGCAGTAAATCGCGGCCGGGCGAAACGCGCTCAGCTGCCAGCTCGCGGGCCAGAGTAGCATAGTTGCCGCTCAGCCACGCGCGCTGATGGGGGTCGAGGACCGGCCGCGCGTCCATTAAGGCAGTATTGCCCCGGTTGCGAGCCGGCCCCTTCGCTAATAGTCGCTACGTACTAGTCTGGTTAGAGCGGCATGCCGCTGTGGTCGCCTTGGACCGTGGCCGAACCCAGCGGTGCAGGACCGCTGTCCCCTTTCGGTTGGGCCGAAGCTAACGGCATGCCGCCGTGGTCGCCCATCGGCGCGGCGACGTGCGGAATCGCGCGCGCTGCGGGCCCGGCGGACGCGTGGCCCGCTCCCCAAAACCCGAGCAATAGCGAAAACATCAGGCTGAAAACGGTCATCCTGGGTTCACCTTCCCGTTCGCAGGATCTCAATACAGGTATCGGCACGCTTGGCCGATTATCGAGCGACTACGATCCGATTTGGGAATCCCCATTCCAGCTATCAGTCCTGGGGGCCTTCTGGGAGCGTCAGGCACGAATAGGAGCCTTCGCTCCTATGAAAAGCTATCGTAAAGGGGAGGCAGGGTGAGCGTTAACGGAGCAGATGGTTTCGTCGCGGCAGCAGACGTACCGGACAAAGGAAAAGGCCGCGGATTTCCGCGGCCTTCCGGTTTTCGGCGGCGTTTTCTGCCCTTGTCACGCCACCGAACGGCGCGTCAACGAGCGGATGATGAGCAGCAAAACGACTGCCCCGATCACCGCGCAGATGAAACTGCCGATATTGAACCCGGTCACGCCGACATGTCCGAACAGGCCGTATAAGAAGCCGCCGAGCAGCGCGCCGATGATGCCGACGATAATGTCGCCGATGATTCCGCCCGGACCCTCACCCGGCACCAAGTACTTGGCGACGATGCCGACGAGTAGCCCGAAAACGATCCACAGAAGAATTCCCACGCTTTCACCTCCGAGAGCACCCAAATGTTTCCCACCGGAGCCGGGAAGCAAACCCTCACCCGAACGGGCGCATCGCCGGAAAGTCGTACCCGCTCGTCAGATCCCGATCGCATCGACGTGCCGGCGACGCTGCCGGGTGCGACAGATCCGCGAAAGTGGGAACCGGGCAGCTGACCGGCGGATATAGCGCCGCATATGATTTATGGAATGGCGACGATCGCAGTCTTCGACGCGATCGCGAACCCGCAGTAAGCGGCGCTCTCGCGGCGTTCGCCGCGCTCGCCGTTTTTCTACAGCCCGCTTACACCACGTTCCATTTCGACAACAGGCGCTCGGGCTGGAACAACCGCGAAACCATGCTCGTGCCGGCTCGCATGCGAGATGTGCGGATGCTCGCGCGCTTCGAGCTGGACGGTGAGGTGGACGCGCAGCCGCTGTATCATAAGGGCGTAGCGTTCGTCGTCACCGACAACGATACGCTGTACGCGATCAGCCCCACGCGCGGACTCCTTTGGAAACGGCATTTCGGAACCGCCGTAGCGGCCGCGTACGCCGGCCGGTGCCGAGCTACCGCACCGAGCATCGGCATTCAATCGACACCGGTGATCGATCCGGCGTCCGGCACGATCTATCTGGTTACCTATACGCTCGAGCACGGGGTTCCCGCGTACACGCTGCGTGCCGTTTCGACGGCTTCGGGCGCCGAGCGGCGGCGCGTCGACATCTCCAAAGCCGTCGGAAACACGTACGTGCATCGCCAGCGCGCAGGCTTGCTCGAATCCGGGGGCACGATCTACATCGGGTTCGCCGGATTCTGCGATCACAACGCATCGACGACGTATGGCCGCATGCTCGCGTATTCGGCGCGCGATCTCGCCTTTGCAGGCAGCTTCGTCACGACGTCGTCGCCCGCGTGCGTCGACGTCCATATGGGCACGATCTGGTCGATGGGATTCGCCCCTGCAGCCGACGCGCGGGGCAACGTGTATTTCGCCACGGGAAACGGCTGCATCGATTACTCGCGCGTGCCCGACGGCGGGTACTCGGACGCCGTGCTGCGCTTGAC
>DASRDE010000310.1:0-10232 GCA_035652755.1 Vulcanimicrobiaceae bacterium
TCACCAAGCGTTCCGGCATGAACGAGGCGACGCTCTTTATCATCTGCGGCCTGGGCATGCTCTTCATGGCCGTCATCTTTGCCGGCGGCGCGTACGAATCGACGCGCACCCGGTAAAAATACATCGGGGATGCGTGAAGCATCCCCGATTGTTTGGAGCGGGCGCGTTGCCGCTAGGGCAGCAGATCGAACAAATTCGGCTGCAGGTAGGCGCTCTTGCCGAGCGCAGGCAGATTGAAGGCGCCCAAGATCGAGCGCAGCGTCGTATAGTGGTTTGACGGGAGCGCCGATTCCATCGGCATGCGATAGCGCGGCGTGATGACGATCGCCGCGACGTGTCCGCCTCCGATGGGCGGGGAGAGGCAGCAGCCCAGGTTGCTGGAGTAGTCGTTCTCGTCCCACGTGATGACGATCGCGGAGTCGGGCGTATAGGCCGCCGAGTGGGTGATGACGTTCACGAGCGCCTTGACGTATTGATCGCCCGCCATAAGCAGCGAATCGTAGTTGCTGCAGGTGGACGTTCCGTGCATGTCATGACATTGATCGGGAACGATGAAGTTAAAATTCGGCGCGAGCGTGGAGCTCGAAAGCGCGCTGCGCAGTTCGGCGAACGTATTGCTCAATCCGACGATGCGCGCGCGGCGCGCCGGGTTCTGGGCGATGTCCTTGAAGTACACGAACGGATTGTGTTTTTGCGCATACAGCACGGGGCCGTTGGGATTCGTGGGAAACTGCGGTCCGAGATATCCGGGATGCGGCATCGTTTGTTCGAAGACTTCCCAGGTCAAATGCGCCTGCTCGAGCCGATCGACGATGTTCGCACCCTTCGCGACGTCGCACGGAGACTGCGGCGGCTGCGCGTAGCAGCTCGGATTGTCGTCTTGGATACCGAACGTGTCGCCCGAGATGAACGCCAGATAATTCGGCAGACTCGGATGCGTGACGCCGAAATAATACGTCGAGAGACCGTAGTGCGTCGCCAGATATGTGATATACGGCGTATCGGGTTGGCCCTGCGCGTTGTCGTGGCCGATGACGTCATCGAATCCATTATTCTCCATCATGATGACGAAGACGCGCCGAAGGTGGTTCGTGGTCGCATTAGCGGGTGCCGAAGAGACGAGGAGCGCCGCCAGCAGTGACAGCACGAGCGTCACCGGCACAACAAACCGTCGTTGCACGGAGTTTCGCCTTTCTTGTTTGACGAAGGGTTATGCTCTCAGGATGAAATGCGCAAGCTAAATTGAGTTTATAGGCGCGTTGTCGCGCACTTAACGGGTGGCCGGCTTGATAATGTGCGGGGTAATAATGATGTAGAGGTTGCTCTTCACCGTCATGTCGTGCCGCACGCGGAACAGGCCGCCGATGATTGGCAGGTCGCCTATGCCGGGAATTTTCGACAGGTTTTCGATCTCGTTGCTTTGGAGCAGGCCGCCGATCGCGAAGGGCTCCCCGTCGGCGACGGTCGCACTGGTGGTCGCCTGGCGCAGGCTGATCTGCGGCACGTTGCCCTGCTGCGTCGGCACGTAGGCCGTCACGCTCGAGACTTCCGCAAAGATATGCGAGGTCACAAAGCCGTCGGTCGTGATGCGGGGCTGGATCTGCAGATTGACGCCGACGGCGATATAGTTGACCGTCTGCTGCGTGATGGGCGGGCTCCCCGGATACAGGGTCGTCGAGATGATCGGGAGCGCGTCGCCGGTCAGAATCTGCGCAGAGGTTCCGTTGAGCGCAACTACGCGCGGGGTCGCCAGAATCTGCCCGCCGCCGTGCGCGACGGTGGCAAACAGATTCGCTTGAAACTCGGCGCGGAACTGCGGAAGGCCTCCCGATGCCAGCGTTCCGCCTCCGCCGGCCACCGGCGTACCGCTTCCGGCGGTTAAGTCCAAACCGAGATCGTGGGCCGCCGTCTGCGTCAACTCGACGACTTCGCAGGCGAGCATGACGCCGGGCAGCGGCACGTCGATTTGCGCGATCTCCGCTTTGAGGCGCGCCACTTCGTCGGGCGTGCCCGAGAGCACGACGGCGTTCAAACGGCGGTCTATCGCGACGTTGTCGTTGATCCGCTCGCCGATGCTTTCGGGCTGCGCGAGCGCCGCCGAGGGCGCCGTGTACTGCTGCGGCGCCTGCTGTCCGGGCTGAGTGGGCAGCGTGAAGATCGATGCGGCCGGTTGGAACGTGTCATTGGGCGCGATCGTCTGACCCGGCACGAGTATTCCAACGACCTCGCTGACGTCGGCGTATTTTAAAGGAACGACTTCGTACGCTGCGCCGGTCGAGGCGGCTGGCTGGGAGATCGGCCGCGCCGCCGCCGCGTGCGGAGCGGGCAGGCGCGCAACGGGCCCGATCACCACCGAGATCGTGTTTGCGGACGAGGCGCTAAAGACTTGCGCTACGTCGACGAGCGAGATGAACACGTCCAGCTCGGTCGCGGCGCTCGAAACGCGGACGGACTGGATCGCATCGACGCCGGCATAGAGTGCGGGCAACGTTGCCGCGCGCGCCGTTTGCGGGAGCACCAGCGTCACGGTCCGCGTTCCGATGCCGTTGACGTGCCATCCCGCTGGAGGCGGGCCGGCAAACGTCAACGTCACGAGCGTATTACCGCCCGTCGAGCGCTCGACGCGGATGCCGGCCAAGTTCGACGCCGCATCGGCAGCGGGTGCGCAGAATAAAACGAGCAGTCCGGAGAGAAAAAGCGCGGCCGCGTGAATCCACTTCACGCGGCCGAGATTACCAGCTTCGAATTATTGTTTACTTAAGAACGTTAGAAGCTTTCCTCTTCCGTGTCGCGGTACGGCTCGGGCTCTTCCTCCTCTTCGCCGTACGCAGCCTCGTCGTCCGAAGGCTCCTCGTCTTCTTCCTCGAGGACGTAGCCCTGCTCTTCCTCTTCTTCCTCTTCCGCGGCCTCTTCGTCTTCCACGTCGAGTTCGTCGAGTTCGATCGTGCCGCGAATGCCGGCACCCGGCACTTGCAGCTCGGCCTCCGCCGTTCCCATCGCACCGCCTACGGGGCCGGTGACGATCGGCTTGGTGTCGTCGATCTCTTCCTCTTCCTCTTCCTCGTCCGTGACTTCGACTTCGTCGCCTTCGACGACGCCGACGGTGGCGCGCTGCGCTTCGGCTTCTCGCTGGGCCGCGGCGGTTTGCGTCATCCGCGGATCCTCGTCGCCCATGAGCAGGCCGATCTCTTGAGCGCGTTCGCCCATGTCGTCGTCCTGAATGCGGATCTCGATCTCTTCGCGATTCTCGGTCAGGACCTTGACGTCGAGCGCCAGAGACTGCAGCTCCTTGATGAGCACCTTGAACGACTCCGGAACGCCCGGCTCCATCACATTCTCGCCCTTGACGATCGCCTCGTACGTCTTCACGCGGCCGACGACGTCGTCGGATTTTACAGTCAGCAGTTCTTGCAGCGTGTATGCCGCGCCGTACGCTTCGAGCGCCCAGACTTCCATTTCTCCGAAGCGCTGGCCGCCGAACTGCGCCTTGCCGCCCAGCGGCTGCTGCGTGATCATCGAGTATGGGCCCGTCGAACGCGCGTGGATCTTGTCGTCGACCAAGTGCGCCAGCTTGAGCATGTAGATCATGCCGACCGTAATCGGACGCGAGAAGCGCTCGCCATTGCGCCCGTCACGGAGCCACGTCTTGCCGTCGGCCGGCAGGCCGGCGTCTTGCAGCCACTCCTGGATATCTTCCGAATGCGCACCGTCAAAGACCGGCGTGGCGATGTGCATGCCGAGCATCTTGGCTGCCCAGCCCAGATGCGTCTCCATGATCTGCCCCAGGTTCATACGCGACGGTACGCCCAGCGGGTTGAGCACGATGTCGACCGGCATGCCGTCTTCCATGTACGGCATGTCTTCTTCCGGCAGCACTTTGGCGATGACGCCTTTGTTGCCGTGACGGCCGGCCATCTTGTCGCCCTGCAGAATCTTGCGCTTCTGCGCGACGTAGACGCGCACGAGGTGATTGACGCCCGGCGAGAGTTCGTCGCCGTTCTCGCGCGAGAACACCTTGACGTCGATGATCTTGCCCTTTTCGCCGTGCGGCACTTTGAGCGAGGTGTCGCGCACTTCGCGCGACTTCTCGCCGAAGATGGCCCGCAGCAGGCGCTCTTCCGCCGTCAGCTCGGTCTCGCCCTTGGGCGTGACTTTGCCGACGAGGATGTCTTCGGGACGGACCTCCGCGCCGATGCGGATGATGCCGCGCTCGTCCAGATCCTTGAGCGAATCTTCGCCCACGTTGGGGATGTCGCGCGTAATCTCTTCGGGGCCCAGTTTGGTGTCGCGGGCCTCGCACTCGTACTCCTCGATGTGAATCGAGGTAAAGCGGTCGTCCTTGACCATGCGTTCGCTGATCAGGATGGCGTCTTCGTAGTTGTAGCCTTCCCACGGCATGAACGCGACCAGGACGTTTTGGCCCAGCGCGAGCTCGCCCTCATCCGAAGACGGGCCGTCGGCGAGAATCTGTCCCGCGACGACGCGCTCGCCCAGATTGACGATCGGGCGCTGATTGATGCACGTGCCCGCGTTGCTGCGCGTGAACTTGAGCAGGTCGAACTTCTTCTCGGTGCCGTCGTCGAGTTTGACCGTGATCGTCTTGGAATCGACGTCCACGACTTGTCCGGCGACGTCGGAAACGATCAGGCTGCCCGAGTCCTTGGCCGAGCGATACTCCATGCCCGTGCCGACGATCGGCGCTTGGGGACGAAGCAGCGGCACGGCTTGACGCTGCATGTTCGCGCCCATGAGCGCACGGTTGGCGTCGTCGTGCTCCAGGAACGGAATGAGCGCGGTCGCGACGGAGACGATCTGCTTGGGCGAGACGTCCATGAGCTGCACGCGCGGCGCGGGCTCTTCGATGTACTCCTCCGCGTAGCGGCAGACGACCGAGTCGGACGTGATGCGCCCCTTTTCGTCGACCGGCGTGTTGGCTTGCGCGATGATGTACTCGTCTTCGCGGTCGGCGGTCAAATAGACGATCTCGTCGGTGACGTGGCCTTCCCGCACGACGCGGTACGGCGTCTCGATGAAGCCGAACTTATTGACGCGCGCGTACGTCGCAAGCGAGCCGATCAGACCGATGTTCGGGCCTTCCGGCGTCTCGATCGGGCAGATGCGGCCGTAGTGCGAGTGGTGGACGTCGCGGACTTCGAACCCGGCGCGTTCGCGCGACAGACCGCCCGGCCCAAGCGCCGACAGACGCCGCTTGTGCGTCAGCTCGGCCAGCGAGTTCGTCTGGTCCATGAACTGCGAGAGCTGCGAGGATCCGAAGAATTCCTTAATTGCCGCGACGACGGGACGGATGTTGATCAGCGCCTGCGGCGTAACCGTCTCGATGTCTTGAACCGTCATGCGTTCGCGCACGACGCGTTCGAGGCGCAGCAAACCGACGCGGAACTGATTCTGCAGCAGCTCGCCGACCGAACGGATGCGGCGGTTGCCCAAATGGTCGATGTCGTCTTTGGGAATGACGCCGGTTGCGACCTTGATCAGACGCCGGATGACGGCGATCATGTCTTCGCGCGTCAGGCAGCGCTTTTCGATGGGCGGCATCTGCAGCGACGCATCGCCGTATTCGTCGATGAGCACGGTCGGACGCTCGGCGCGCTGCTCGGCGTCCGGGTTCTCGATGCGGTACTGGAATTTCGCGTTCAGCTTGTAGCGGCCGACGCCCGCCAGGTCGTAACGTTTGTCGTCGAAGAACAGCGACTCGAGCAGCTTCTCGGCGTTTTCGGCATTTTCGGGCTCGCCGGGGCGAAGCTTTTTATAAATCTCTTTGAGCGCGTCTTCGCGGGTCTTAATGTCCTTGTCTTTTTCGATCGAGTTGCGTACGAGCGGCGACTGATCGAAAAGCGCGAGAATAGCCTCGTCGCTCTCCCAATTGTAGCCGAGATCCGGACGCGAAAGCGCGCGGATGAACGTCGAAACGTAGATCTTGCGGTTCTTGTCGATCCGGACGCCGATCGTGCCTTCGGTCTCGTCGTTCTTGGTGCCGTTGTCGGTTTCGAACTCGATCCAGGCGCCGCGGTTCGGAATGATCGTGGCGTTGTAGACGGGCCGGTTGTTCGTGTCGACGTCCTGATTGTAGTAGACGCCCGGCGAGCGGACGAGCTGACTGACGATGACGCGCTCGGCACCGTTGATCATGAACGTTCCCTTGTCCGTTTGGAGCGGGAAGTCGCCCATGAAGATCTCTTGGTCCGGAATGCCTTTGATTTCGCCCGACTCGGCCGTGATCAGGCGGACGCGCACGCGCAAGGGAGCGCTGTACGTCATGTCGCGCTCGCGGCACTCTTCCACCGAATACTTGGGTTCGCCCAAGCTGTGGTCGCCGAATTCCAGAACGAGGTTGCCCGTGAAGTCTTTAATAGGCGAAATTGAAGCGAACGCTTCGGCCAAACCCTCGGTCTTGAACCATTCGAAGCTGGCCTTCTGCAGTTCGATCAGGTTGGGCACTTCCAGGACGTGCGGAATTTTCGCGAACGTGTAGCGCTCGCGCTTGGGTCCCGGATCCGGGGGCTGCTCTATCGTAAAAGCGCCCGTGGGCATGGGGAAGGTGCTGGGCTGGACAGTCCCTGCCGCGCCGTTGCCGGCCGTTTGGGCCGCAGCGCGCTTCGACTTGCTCTTGGTGCCCGCGGAGCTCTTCGCGGGGGACTTAGGAGCCGTCGTCTTCGCCATCAGTTCTTTTCTCTCTCAACCAGAAATGGATGCGCAATTCGCTTCCGCGCACGCTAAAAAGAACGAGACCTCCACTGCCGCTGTGGATAACTCGTCCTTCTTTATATATATGCCTTTATCGGGCGCGGGGCATAGGCAAGCATTATAGCACCACGCCCCCCGGCGGTCAAACCTCGTCGAAGCCGGCCCTCGAAAACGCCGCTTGCTTGGCTAGCAGGACGGCGGAACGGGGACCGTGATGCGGATCTTCCGGCGGAAGCCGCGGTCGCCGCGTGCGATGGCGCCGGCCATCAGGCTGCCGATCGCGCCGATCGGCAAGAATGAAAGCCAGAGCGCCAAGACTTGAAGCCCGTACGGGTGTCCAACTGTCGAATGCATATCTACGCCTTATAACGCGCTCGGACGCTTGTTGGATGCAGCAAAGGAAGCAGAGCGGGCGGATTTGCGTTAAGTTTGCGCGAGCCGGGTTTACCGGCAACCGCGGCGGGAACGACTTGGGCAATTGGAGGCGATGCCCAAAGGGTGAAATGGTCGGTCGACTGCGCTGACGCGTACGCGCTCGCGCGAACGCGGCACGCGGTAATAGAAGAACTCCGGCATCTGTGCGGCGACGCCGATCTCTTCGTCGTCGAGTCCGTACTGGGGGAGCTGCTCAGCGCGGAGATGGGTCGCGGACACGTCGCGCTGGCCGTCGCCATCGAGCGCGCGCGGGAAGGCCCCAGCATCCACATCTACACCCAGGGGCGCCACGGCAACAGCACGCACGGCGAGCTGCGTGAAGCAATCCTGCGGAATTCGCGCGTGCCCATGTCGATCGAGGTCAGTCCGCAGGGAACGCACGTCGCGCTGCGGCCTCCACGATAGGCTTTAGGAGGCGATCGCCTTCTTGGTTACGCGCGGCTCCAGGAGCTGCGTGCGCGCGTGCACAGCCACTGTCCGTGTATGAGGCTGCTCAAGCGCCGATGCTTGAACGCGTGGAACGACGCGATGCGGATCGCGCGCAGCAGGCGGTAGCGCGGCGTGCACCTGAAGATCGACGAGCGGCAACGCCGCTCCGGTACGAACGTCATCGTCATACGAAACAGTACTAGTATAGCACAATCCCGCCCCCTCGGAGCGGCGGCTTACCGTTTGAACAACTGCGTCTGCGCCAGCCCGTTGAGCACGAATTGGACGGCGAGCGCCGCAAGGATGATGCCCAGCAGGCGCGTGACCACGTGTATTCCCGTGCTGCCGATCACATGCTGAAACCGCGTGGCGCCGCGCATAAAAAGCCACGTGATGAAGAGCGCCGCCGCGCACGCGGCAGCGACGACCGCCAGCCGCGGCCCGTCATTTCGCGCAAGGTTCACCAGCAGCATCACGGTTGCGATCGTGCCCGGGCCGGCGATCATCGGGATCGCCAACGGAAAGACTGCGGGGTTCTCGGTCAGCGCCGCTTCGCGCTCTTCCTCGGCCGTTCGTTTGGCGCCGGTTGGACGCGCGAACAGCATGTCGATGGCGATCAGCAAAAGCAAAATGCCGCCGGCTATCAGGAATGCGGGAAGCGTGATCCCTAAGTAGTGCAGCAACGGCCGTCCGATAATGCCCATCACCGCCATCACGACCGCCGCGACCAGCACAGCTT
Source organism: Vulcanimicrobiaceae bacterium (assembly GCA_035652755.1). Taxonomy (GTDB): domain Bacteria; phylum Vulcanimicrobiota; class Vulcanimicrobiia; order Vulcanimicrobiales; family Vulcanimicrobiaceae; genus DASRDE01. Next base: position 8,309 of record DASRDE010000310.1, read on the forward strand.
GATCGACGATCTTGGGACGCCGCTCGGCCGGGAGCCCGACCGTCGCCGCCAGCGTCAGCGGAATCATCCCGATCGGATCGATGATGGTAAACGCCGTAGCAAAGCACGTCAGCGCGAACTTCCAATCCATCGCGCTCAGCTCAGCCGTTCGCGTCCGTGCGGCGAGTCAAAATCCAGTTCGGGGCCGATCGGCACGATGCGCGTCGGATTGATGTCGTCGTGAGTGTAGTAGTAGTGGCGCTTGATGTGATCCAAGTTGACCGTCTCGCCGGCGCCGCGGTACTGATAGAGATCGCGCAGGTATCCCCACAGATTCGAATAGTCGACGATGCGCCGCACATTGCACTTAAAATGCCCGTAATACACGGCATCGAAGCGAACGAGCGTCACGAAGGTGCGCCAATCCGTTTCGACCGGATGCCCGGCGATCAAGTACCGGCGCTGGGCGAGACGGCGTTCCAGCGCGTCCAGCGTCTTGAAGACTTGGCGCGCGGCATCCTCGTACGCCGCCTGCGACGTCGCAAACCCTGCCCTATAGACGCCGTTGTTGAACGTCTGATAGATCCATTCGTTGAGGCTTTCGATCTCTTCGCGGTGCTGCGCGGGGTAGAGATCGACCACGTCCGCGCCGCCCGCTGCACCCCGGAACGACGTCTCGAACATGCGCATGATGTCGTCGTCCGAGTTGCTGACGATTTGATGCGTCTGCTTGTCCCAGAGAACGGGAACCGTAACCCGAGCGGCATAGGACGGATCCGTGGCCGTATAGGCTTCCCGCAGATACTCAAAGCCGTTGACCGGATCGCCGGTGGCTCCCGGAACAAGGCGAAACGCCCAGCCGTGCTCTTCGTCGCGGACCGGATCGACGACGCTCATTCCGATCGCTTCTTCCAGATGCATGAGCTTGCGCACGATAATCGTGCGATGCGCCCAAGGACATGCGAGCGAGACGTACAGGTGGTAGCGGCCCGCGACCGCCGGGAACTCCGAGCTCCCGTCGGACGTGACCCACCGGCGGAACGCATCCTCTTGCCGAACGAATTGCCCCTCCTGCGTCTGCTCGGCGGGAAACTGCGCCTTTACTGTGCTGCCCATGCGCGTCATAACCGCGCCGCGCTGGGAGCGGTTTCTCGATTCGCTAGTACGGAGCGGGCGGATAGAGCGCGACGCCGGACGGGCTCGTCAGCCCCTTGGCGATGCTTCCGGTTTGCGTGCCGCTTTGAAAGTTGAAGATCTGAACCTGGCCCAAACCGGCGACGTAAATATTCGCCTCGGCTTGATCCAGCGCAAAATTCACCGGCGCGCCGGCGATGCTGAAAGAGCGGCTGGGTGTCGTTTGCCCCGGAGGAAACACGTAGAGGGTATCCGCGTTCCGGTCGCCGATGACGACGTCGTTGGCGGTATCGAGTTTTACTTCGCCGGCGAACCCGACGGTAAATCCGAGATCCGTTCCGACCGTCGCGCGCGGCGCGAATTTCTCCACGTGGCTGACCCCGTCGGCATTGCTCAGATACGAAACGTAGAGATTATTCTTATTGTCGGTTGCAACCCCGTGCGGTCCGCCGTTGATCGACAGCGTTTGAAAAGGGGTCGTTTTACCGCGCGCATACTCCGCGACCGCGTTTTGCGTTGCTTCGGCGACGTACAACGTTCCGTCCGAGCCCGCGAAAAGATCGTAGGGCGGAGCGGCCGTCGCGATCGTCAGGCTGGGCGTCCGTCTCCCTCGCGGGTACTCCGTCACGGAACTCGAGAGGTAGTTGGCAACGTACAGCTTGCCTTTGGCGTCGGCGTAGATGCCTTCGGGCGCACTGATTCCGGTAGAGATCTTTCCGCACGGTGACGGGTTGTTCACGCCCTGCGGATAGATCTCGATATTGTTGCGGGCATAGTCGGCAACGTACACCTTCGAGGTGCACGCGGGCGG
>DASRDE010000311.1:0-10459 GCA_035652755.1 Vulcanimicrobiaceae bacterium
AAGCAATACCGCTACCACAAGCGCTGGCGCGAGGTGCGCGACGAAACCAAGTACGGCAAGATGATCGCATTCGCCGAGCAATTGCCGAAGATCCGCAAACGCGTCGAAAGCGATCTGGCCCTGCCGGGATTGCCGCGTGAAAAGGTGCTCGCGACGATCGTGCAGCTGCTCGAAAGCACCGCGATCCGCGTCGGCAACGACGAGTACGCCAAAGAAAACAACTCGTTCGGCTTGACGACGCTTCGAAATAAGCACGCCACGGTCGAGGGCTCGAAGGTCCGCTTTTCCTTCCGCGGAAAGAGCGGCATTCGGCACGCCATCGACTTGCGCGACCGCCGCCTGGCCAAGATCGTTCGCGCCTGTCAGGACTTGCCCGGCCAGCAGCTCTTCGAGTACGTCGACGACGACGGCACCCCGCACGCCGTGGACTCTTCCGACGTCAACGACTACATCCACAGCATTTCGGCCGAAGAGTTCTCGGCCAAAGATTTTCGGACGTGGGTTGGAACCGTGACGTGCGCGATGCTGTTGATGGAAGAGCATGAGGCGGACACTGCGACGGCGCGAAAGGCGTACGTGACTGGCGTAATTAAAGACGTGGCCAAGCGATTGGGAAACACGCCGGCGGTCTGCCGGAAGTGCTACGTGCATCCGGACGTCGTACAGGCGTACATGGACGAGGGGCGCTTCGATTTGCAAAGCAAGGTGCGCCACACGCAAGGCCTTTTACCTGAGGAGCTCTTCGTACTTGCCCTGCTGCGCAAGCGGGCAACCGAAACGGACTCCTCGCGAACTATGCGCGCCTTGCAGAAATCGCTGCGGGGGCGCAAGAAGAAAGCGGCGTGATCGCTCCGCTTCTGCTCGCCGCCCTCGCGGCCGGCCCGTTCGTACACCATCCCGTCACGACCGCGAACTCTCAGGCGCAAGCCGCTTTCGATCGGGGCCTGACGCTGCTTTATACGTACAACGGCGATGCGGCGTACGACGCATTCGCGCAGGCGCTGCGGTCCGATCCGAAGCTGGCGATGGCCGCGTGGGGCCAAGCGATGGCCGCGGGCCCCGATCTGAACACGGCGCTCGATGCCGATCGCTTCGCGCGCGCGCAGGAAGCCGCGCAGCATGCGGTCGCGCTCGAACCGTACGCGTCAGCGGAAGAGCGCTCGTACGTCGACGCGGTGGCGCGCCGCTATGCCGGAACATTTGACGATCGTGCGGCGGATGGTGCGAATTATGTCGCGGCTATGGCCGCGCTGGCGAATGCGAACCCCGCCGACGACGACGCTGCGATGCTCTTCGCCGAAGCGCTGATGGAATCCAGCGGCACCGATCGCATGTGGGAACACGACGGTACGCTGCCGGCCGCTCAAACCCAGACCGTGCTGAGCCTGATTTCGCGCGTGCTGGCGCACGATCCGAATCAGATGATGGCCAATCATCTGTGCATGCACGCGTACGACTACGCGCGCGATCGCGCGTTTGCGCTCGCCTGCGCCGATCGGGTTGCATCTTGGAGCTTCGACGCGCAGGAAGAACACTTGGCGCACATGCCGGCGCATACGTACATTGAAGCGGGTTTGTATGCCAAAGCACTTTCCGTTTCGGAAACCGCCTGGCGTCTGCGCGAACAGGGCGCGCCCGAAAAGTACGCCGCGCACGATGCGTACACTGGGTGGAGCGCGGCGATGATGCTGGGCGATCTGCAGGTCGCCGAAGCCTGGGCCATCCGTACCGGCGAGGCGTATAACGGGAGCGACCTGTGGGCGACGTGGGCGCGATTCGGTCAATGGCCGCGCATCGCGAACTCCGATGGAAAGGGCGAATTCTACGCTCCGTTTGCGCGCGGGCTGACCGACGTGCACTTCGGCGTCATGAAGGATGCGCACGCGATGCTTGCGCTCTATGCCTCTAACGATGCGGACTACCGCTGGATCCTAGAATCGGCCGTGGACGAACGCGAAGGGCGGATCCCGCAAGCGATCGACGCGCTCGGGCGCGCACTCAGTTACCAGCAACACCAGTTCGGCGGCGAGATGCTGCCGCTGTTCCCCGCCGGCGAACTGCTCGGCGCGCTGTATTACCGGCAGGGGCGCTACTCCGAAGCGAAGTCGGCGTTCGCGCAAACGCTTCAGACATACCCGAACGATCCGCGCGCGCTCTACGGCCTGGGTCTGGCGCAGCAGCGCTTGGGCGACACCGCTTCGCGCAGCACGCTCAAGAGCTTCGAACAGGTGTGGACTGACCCCGTTCCGCCGGATCTCGCGCAGTTATGAGTTCACCGCACATCATCACGGCCGCGGTCTTGGACTACCGCCTTGCGATCGACGACGAGACGGTGATACGTCCGCTTCGCGCGAGCGACACCGCGGCGGTGTACGACTGTATCATGCGCAATACCGAGCACTTGCGTGAATGGATGACGTGGATCGACGGCCTGAACGGACCGTCCGACGTCGCCGCGTGGCTTCGCAGCGCCGAAAAGGAAGCGTACGACCATTCGGCATTTAAAGCGGCGATTTGGCGGCGCTCCACGCTCGCGGGCTTCATCGATCTGCACGACATCGACTGGAAAAACGGCAGCGCCAGCATCGGTTACTGGCTCGATCGCACCTTCACGGGTCAGGGCCTGATGACGCAGGCCGTGCAGCTGCTCACCGAATACGGGTTCGAGGCGCTGAACCTGCACCGCCTCGAGATCCACGTCGCGACCGAAAATCATGCGAGCCGGCGCATCCCCGAACGGCTCGGTTTCAGATTGGAAGGAGTGCTACGGGGCGCGCAGCGCCTGCGCGGCACGTACGTGGATCACGCGCTGTACGCGACGATCCGCGACGAAGCCCCGTAGCCTCCCCCTTTGGCACTAGGCTTCGTGCTCGCGCAGGGCTTGCGCAAGCACGGCCAATGCGTCGCTCAGAATTTGCGCCGTTTCGGCAACTCTTCCGCGAATCGTGCTACTTCGTCCGCTCTCCAATTCTCGCAGAATGCGGGCGTGCGCGGCTTGCGCGAGCAGTTCTTCGCGGCGTTGCTGGACGGCTGCGGCTATCCAGTGGTCCATAACGCCTCTCAACAGTGAAAAAGGGCAACAAAAAAGCCTCCGGTTTGCGGAGGCTTTCTGACGACGGCATACGGCAGTTTAGGCCGAACCTGCGTTCAGAAAGACCCCGCGCGACATACCGCCTCCCAGAACGGCGACGGTGCCGGCGAAAATGCTATTGACGTACATGACGGAATTTTGAATCGTTTGCAGCACTGCCATCGCTCCTTTCTTTGAGTGTGTACGCGCTGATGCCGAACGCTAAGATAACATGCGCGAAAGTCGGGTGTCAAACGCCCCTAACCTCCGGTCACAGCCGGCTCCGTGAGCCGTTGTTAACTGTGAGCCTGCCGGTTGGGCACCAATCCGGCGAATGTGGCATCCTTGTGCTCCTGGCTCATTCGCACGCAGCACCGCGGCGCGCTCGAACGCCGCGTGGCTCGGCAGGCTCCCCGTCCGCCCCTCCGAAAAAGGCCTTTGACGGGGTCTTTTCCGGCTGCTATACTCGGCCCCGTGCCGTTCGGCACCCACGCGCCGCGGGCGGTTAGCTCAGTGGGAGAGCGCTTCCTTGACACGGAAGAGGTCAGAAGTTCAATCCTTCTACCGCCCACCATCACGCGAGCGGCGGGAATGCCGGATTTTCCTCGGCAGCTGCGTCGATTAGGTGCCCTTCTGGGCGCCGATGTAGAATATCCACTTGGCAATGAGCGCCGGCGTCGTGTAGAGCGCGTTGGGGTCACCGTAGACGAGGTAAAGTTCGCCCGTTCCGACTCGCCGGTAATATGCGAGCGATACGTTTGAAGCGTCGACGTACTGCGGCGCTTGAAAAAACGTCGGTCCGGTGCCGATGATACGCCGAGCGCCGATCGCGAATGAAGAGCCGCCGCTCAATTGCAGCGCGTAACTGACGCGCTCCAGCCATTGCCGCACCGTACTTCCGCCGTCGAGCGACCACGACGTGTCGTCCGCTTCCAGCGTAAGCGTCCCGCGGTGCCCGGCTTTTAACGTCGTGGAGCGCAGCGAACTGCGCAGGTAGCCTGCGCCGAAACGACCGACGTTGTACGAATACGAGCTCGGCGTCGACGTATTTTGCGCATATGACAGCGAAAATCCGTTTTGATTAGCAAACCCTCCCGGCCCCGCGCCTTGGAGAATGTAATTCTCTCCGGTGCTTAGGCTCAGGGTGAAGAGCGTTCGCGTGTTCACGGTCAGTGCGGACGAGTTGTTCCCGAAATCCAGCCCTCCCGCATGGGAGAAGTACCGATCGTAGTCCTGCGAGATCGTCACGTTCTGAACGAACTTCTTCTGCCCGAAGTCAAACTCGCGAAAAACGTACACCGACGGCCCTCTCACGTCGTTGTACGCATTGAACGCATCCACCGGGCCATACTGCGATCCGATGTCGTGGTAGGCCGCGAAAAGTCCGGATTTCGGCGTGTAAAAGTTGACTCCGTACTCCCGGTATGCGCCGGCACCGGGCTGCGTGATGAACGTCCCGCTTTCCCCGCCTTCGGTCACGTACGCGTTGAAATTATGCGCGTTCCCGACGATCGCTTGCGCGTAGGTCGCGTCGTCATGTACTCCCGGATAATCGACCGTTTCCCGTTGAACGAGTGCTTGAAAGCGGCGATCGGACGAAACGAACTGGAGCGATTGCGCGGAGTCGGACCGCTGTGAGGAGAGCGCGTCGAACGCGCCGAACGTCGCCGGCCCTTGACTGCCTTCTATCGCATAGCCGTCCCGAGGCGTTGGAATTGCCGGCGTGTACAGAAGCGGAAAATCGACGCAGTCGTTGCAGTTGAAGGCGTTGTAAAACTGCTGGCCTTGCGTGAAAAACGGCCGAACCTCTTGGAACCGCCGGGGAAACGCGGTCGGCGCGATCGTTTGCTGGTCCAGCTCGACGTTCGAATAGTCCGGGTGAATCGTTCCCAGAAAGGACGCGGTCGACGTGATCGGAATGGCGAAGTCCGCACCGACGCGAGAAGTGCTTCCGCCGGCAGCGTTCGAAGCGGCTTCACCCAGCGTGTAGAGCTGCAGCCTAGGTTTCGTCCGCGCGCCCTTGGCCACGAGCTCCATTCCGGAAAGATAGCCCGTATAAAGAATGCTGTCCGTGCCGCCTTGCGCGTCGGCGTGCGACCATTCATACAACGTGTTCGTCGCCTCGACGCGCCGATCGAACTGAATCCGCCACGTGCCTCTGCCGTCCCCGCGCATCACGTCCAGCGGGATGCGCTCCGTTACTGTGTATCCGTGCGCAGAAGGCTTGCCGGCCGCTTCCCATGCGGGCGCAAATGCACTATTCTCCGACGAAAATTCGTAACGCGTGCCGATTGGATTCGAGATGAAGCCGTATTCGAACCCGCGATCGCCGCCCGGCCAAAGATAAATGCGCACGACATCATCGGCGCCTAGCGGAACGTCGTTCGTGTGCTGCGTCGCCGTGACGGCTTCACTCTGCTGGACCGAGAAGCCGACGTAGAGAGAATTCTTGTCGATCAGCAAGTATGCATCGGTGCGTTCTTCCGCGGCCCGGCGATACGTGAAGTCCCAGCCTAGCTCCACGTGTGCCGCCTTCTGCCAAGCCGGGTCGTTCAACGTTCCGTCCAGCTTCGGCGGCGCGCTCACCATGACGGCCTGCAGCGCGAATTGCGGTGCGGTGGCGGCGTGCGCCGTCGCACTGCAAGCCAGCAGCGTGCCAATTATTAGGCCTAATTCTTTAGGTGTAAGGCGCATAAGAATTAGATACCTGCGTCTTTCAGGCGAATCAACTGATCGATGTCCGCGCTATAGCCGCGCGAACGCAGGTGCTTGACGAATTCTGCCGTCACTCCATGATCCGCCAAGCGAACGAGCTGGTCGGCCGTAGGGTGATATCCAAGTGCAATCATCGCTCTAGTGAAGTCGGGTGTGACGCCGTGATCGATCAGTCTCACGAGATCTTCGGCCGAAGGCCGGTAGCCTAGACCGCGCATCGCAGAGATGAAGTCGGCGGTGACGCCGTGGTCCACCATGCGGACCAGGCCTTCCGCCGAATCCGCGTGATATCCGTCCTGTTCGATGGCCGTTACGTACCGGCCGGTCACCCCATGATCGGTGAGCCGGATCAAATCCTCCGCAGAGAGCCGCGAGTAACCATAGCGGTGCAGCACGTCGACGAATGCCAGGGATACGTCACTATACGTCATCCGGCGCTGATCGTCGGCGCTGGGTGCCGAGATGCCGCGCTGCTCGAGTTCGGATGCAAAGTGTGGATTGGGAACGTAACGGAACGTGCCGCCGCCGCTTCCGTTTGCGACATAGCCGGTGCACTGAAGCGTTCCCGCATCGCGAACGACGTCGAAGCGCACGTTCGAGCCCGAGGAATCGAGGGCCGAGCGCGAGAGCTGCGGCATCCGGCTCAGCGCCACGTCCGATCCCCAACTCGAATGATCGGCCGGCGTATCGATCCGGATCTCGAAATTGACTAAGCCGCTGCGCTCGCTTTGCAGCGTCCACGATCCGCTTGCGGGAATCTGCTGCGCACTTGCCACGGCGCAGGCACACACCATCGCCACGAGCGGCGCCAAAGCCGTCGTGCGCGAAAACAAGTTCATAATGCTATACCCCCGCGTTCGCGAGCTCGATGAGTTGATCGACGGTCGGAAGCCGCCCGCTCGTCAACCGGGAATCGACGATTCGTTTTACAAACCTTGCGGTTATGCCGGCATTTGCCATGCGAATGTACTGGTCGCCCGTAATGCCGCGGTAACCCTCGGCGCTCAATTGCCGAATGAGATCGGTGGAAACGCCGGCGTCGACCATTCGCGCGAAGTCGTCCAGAGAGATTCTGGTGCGGGCCGCCGCGTCGACGGTTCGCACATAATCGGCCGTAACGCCGTGATCCGCAAGCCGCACGAGCACCTCCGGATCGGGCATACCGTATCCGGCGCTGCGGATCGCCGAGATGAAACCGGCGGTGACGCCATGGTCGACCAACGCCACCAACGTATGCACGGGCAACGGCCCGACTCCGCGCGCGTGCAGATCGTTGACGAGCTCGGCGGTCACGCCGTGGCCGCTCAACTGGATCAAATCATCCGGCGAGAGTCCGCGATATCCGGCCGCATCCAAAGCGTCGATCAGGTCGCCGCTTCCGGCTTGTGCGACCAGCATGGGCTTCGGCTTGGCTTCGGCCATATCAAACCTGCGCCGCTCCTCCGCTTCATGCGCGTGGACGTGGATGCGAATGTGAGCGTCCATTCGCAGTATCGAAGGCGCTGTAAGATTTGAAGGAATTGCGGCTACTATGGGCTGCGCGGCCAGTGCCGAGTTACTTGCAGCGGCAAGTGCCGGCGCCGGAGCGATCGATACGTCGCGCGAGCCGGAACCGGCAGGCTGAGTAATCTTCGCAGTTACCGGCTCACGCACCGCCGCGGCGAGCGCAGTGACCCGCAAGCTCCCAAGGGCGATGCCGGAAAGGACGACGAGCGCAGCGGCCGCTTTCAACGTCAAGGTCATTCTCGAGGACGAAGCGCGATTGCGTTCGAGCAGCCGCGCCACGCGCAAACCGATCTGCCGCCGGCTACCAAAGAATCCTGCGGCCGGCGAGTAGCGCCGGCGCGACATCCGCGCCAACTCGTACAGACACTTGGCGAAGGCTACGCGCTCGCGTTCGGCGTGCGCTGCAACGTCGTCGCAGGCACTTTCGGCTTCCAGCGCCATCGAACGCGCGATTGCGTGCACGAACGGGTTGAAGAACAGCGCGGCGCGCACGATTTGGCATAGGAGATTCGTATAGTCGTCGTACCGCGCAATATGTGCGCTCTCGTGGCGGAGGATCCGGTCGAGATCGGCTTGCGTCAACGCCGTCGCCAGCGGCGCCGGAACAGCCACAACCGGACGATAGAAGCCGATCACGCAAGGCTCGGTCAGCGTGCGTGAGGTTCCGACGCTCATGGTGCGGCGGCAGGCAATTCCCAATTCAGCTGCACGTTCGGTAAGCGCATCGTCGGGAGTAACGGCGGTTTTCGCGGCCCGAAGCCGCACGTAGCCGAACGTCAGGCGCAGCAGCAACCCGAGCGCGCCGAGCGCCCAGAAGAGCAACATGATGCCCGCCGGATCGATCGGCCTGGAAGGAGCCGAAGATTGCGTGTGAACGGAAACCGTGCGGCTTTCCACATGCGCGGGCGCCGCGACCGGACGAACGGCACGCAGCGGCAGACGCGATGCGGCGTTTGAAGGAACGGACTCGTAAGCCGGAATCGGAACCGGGATAGATCGTGCCGGGACGGCAAGATCCGCGATCGGCAGGGCAGCCGCGGCCAGCAATGCCGAAAACCACAACGCGTGAAGCTGCGCCGCGCTGAGCTTCACGGTTCGTGAAAGCAAGGCGAGAGCTCCAAGGATTGCGGCGCTCTGCCAAACCGAGTTGATCAGCGCCCAAACGATCGCCGCAGCAGTCATCGCTGTTCGGCCTCGTCGATGAGTGCGCGCAGCCGCGCGAGCTCTTTGGACGAAAGTTGTTCGTCTTCGAGCAGGCGAACCGTCAAGAGCTCCGCCGACCCGTGGAAGAACCGGTTCACCACGTTCTTGAGCGCCGCGCGAGCGGCATCGACCCGCGCAACTTTGGGATGGTAGACGAACGCGCGTCCGGATTCGGCGTGCCGCAGGTATCCCTTCTGCTCCATGATGCGAAGCATCGTCTGTACAGTATTGAACGCGGGCCGATGGCGCTCAGGCAACTGCTCCAGAACCTCGGAAACCGTTCCGCTTCCCAGCTTCCAAATCACTTCCATAAGGCGCTGCTCACCCTCGGTTAGCGTGGCGGATTTCTTGCGGGCCATCGGTCCTCCGGATCGGCACACCTAAATAATTAGGTATGGGCAGCATAATGCTCCACGGGGGCGGTTGTCAAGGGATTCTTGCTTGCGCTATGCTCGCGTTGCAAAGGCACCTAACGCGCAGTACACTGGGCATGTGAGGTGGCTATTGGCCGCGGCGCTCGTCGTAGTAGCCGCGTGTTCCGACCGTGCAATTACCGCAGAGCCGCCCGCAGCGGTTAGCGCTCAAGCGTCATTGACCGCTCCGCTGCGAACGCAGGCTAAAGAGATGGTACTGCACGATTTTTCCGGCCCAGACGGCGCCGCTCCGCTGTTTGGCGTTCTCAGGGATAGCGCGGGCGCACTTTACGGCGCCGCGATTTGGAAACTCCACGCAAAAGGCGCAATATTCAAGCTCACCCCGCAAACGGGCGGGGGGTATAGCGAAAGCTTATTGCATACGTTCCACGGCTCCGACGGTAACGCGCCGTGGGGAATCGTTATGGACAAGCGCGGCGCGTTATACGGCGTGACGCTTCTGGGCGGAAATTACGGATGCCCCGGCGGCTGCGGCGCCGTTTTCAAGATCACACCTTCCGGTACCGGCTACACCGAGCAAACGCTGTACGAATTCAGGCCGGCCGGTGGCGATGGAATGGGCCCGATCGGCGCGCCGGTGCTTGATAAAGACGGTAACGTTTACGGCGTGACGGAACTGGGCGGTTCGAGCAACAACGGCGCGATATTCAAATTGACCGCCGCATCGAACTACGCAGAAAGCGTTATCTACAACTTTCCGGGCGGCGCCGGCGGGTCTTTACCGCAGGCTGGTCTCACCATCGACAGCGCGGGCAACATATACGGAACGGCGAACACGGGCGGCAACGTCTCGGCGTGCCCGGATTCCGGCGGCTGCGGCTTGGTAATGGAGCTCAAGCCCTCAGGAAACGGTTATACCGAACAAGTGCTGTATAGGTTCAAAGGCAGCCCGTCGGACGGTGCCGGCCCGCTCGCACCGGTCACAATAGACGAACGCGACCGCAAAATCTTCGGCACGACCTCATTCGGCGGCGCGTACCTCCTGAACGGCGTCGCTTTTGAATTGACGTATTCGGGTGTCGAACGCGTGCTGCACAGCTTCCAAGCAGGATCGGCGGGCGGCTCCGACCCCGCCGGTCAGCTGGCGCTCGCATCCGACGGCACATTGTACGGATCGACGATGCAAGGCGGCGGCGGATGCAACAGCACCGGCTGCGGAGCGATCTATAAATTGACGCCCTCCGGTACCGGATACACGTTTGGGGTCGTCTTCGACTTTCTCCATCAATGGCGCGGCAGCGACCCTGAATTTACGACGATTCTTCTTGGAAACGATGGTTCCGCGTATGGAACGACGCGCTCGGGCGGTACCGCTTCGTCGTGCAACGACGGCGGCACCAGCGCCGGCTGCGGCGTCGTATTCGAACTGACGCTTTAGGCGGCACAGATGCTGAGCGAACGCCGCGGTCCTGACTGCTTTCGCAATCAAGACCGCGCGTTTAGGCTAAGGCTACGGTAACGTACCGAGCGCAGCCCCCGCTGGATTGACAAACGTGGGCGCGGCGTACGTCGCGATCGGCGTCGAGCCGCC
>DASRDE010000312.1:0-23480 GCA_035652755.1 Vulcanimicrobiaceae bacterium
CCTACCCATCACCACCACGCCATCTGCAATAAGTGCGGCCGCGTCGACGAGATCGCGTGCGAGGCCATCGAGCGGCTTGCCGCGGACCTGGCCGGCCATCACGGGTTCAAGCTCGACGATCACGCCATGGAGTTTTTCGGACGGTGCGCGTCGTGCAGCTGAAACTGCTCGCGCTCGTCGCCGCGCTCGCTTTGATCGCGGGTCAGGGCTGCAGTTCGCGTCCTTCGACTACGGCGCAAAGCGCCTCCGCTCAGGATGACACAAGGGGGCGAAGCGCCTCCGCTCAGATTCGTGTCGTTACCACATTTTCCACGCTGAACTCGTTCGTCGAAGGCGCGGGCGGCAATTTGGTTCAGGTGAGAAATCTCGTTCCGGTCGGAGCATCTCCGGAAGATTATCAGCCGACGCCGCAGGACGTGGCCGCTGTGAGCGACGCGCAGCTGATCGTCGAGAACGGCACCGGCATCGAAACGTGGCTGCAGCGCATCATCGACGACAGCGGGACCAAGGCGCGGATCCTGATCCTCTCCGACGGCTTGCCGCACATCGACCACAATCCGCATCTGTGGATGGATCCGGTGAATGCGCGCGTTTACGTCACCAAAATCCAGACCGCACTTTCGCTGATCGACCGTCCGAACAGCTCGCAATATGCGGCCAATGCGCGCGCATACGTGGCGCAATTGGCGTCACTGCAGAGCTGGATCCCCCAGCAGGTCCGGCGCATTCCGCCAGCTCAGCGGAACATGATCATCTTCCACAATGCCTTCGATTACTACAACCGGCGTTTCGGCATCCGAACCGTCGGCGTAATCGAACTCTCGCCCGGGCAAGACCCGAATCCGCAGTACATCGGCCGGCTGGTCGACTTGGCGCGCGCGAACAACGTCCGCGCTGTCTTTTCCGAACCCGAGTACAGTCCGAAGCTCGCGCAAAACCTCGCCCACAGCGCCGGGATCCGCGTCGTTACCGATCTGTACGACGATTCGATCGGCAACGATCCGCGCGTCCGCAATTACGTCGACATGCTGCGCTACGACACCGGCGTGATCGTTCGATCGCTGCGATGAGCGCTGCGGTCGAGGTTCGCGATCTGGTCCTGCGCTACGAGCGCGTCGTGGCGCTCGCCGGCGCGAGTTTCGCGGTCAATCCGGGCGAAGCGCTCGGAATCGTCGGGCCGAACGGTTCGGGAAAATCGACGCTGCTCAAAGCGGTGGCGGGTTTGCTGGAACCGACGTCGGGCACCGTGCGCGTCTTCGGGCGCGCGCCGCGCGCTCTTCCGCCGGGATCGATCGCATACGTGCCGCAGATCGAAGACGTAGATTGGTCCTTCCCCGCAACCGTTTGGGACGCGGTCGCGATGGGACGCTTCGCGCGGCTTGGCCTTTTGGGACGGTTCGGACGCGAAGATAAGGCTGCCGTGAAGCGCGCGCTGGAACTGGTCAACATGCAAGACCTTGCCGGGCGCCGGATATCGGCGCTCTCGGGCGGCCAGCAGCAGCGCGTTTTTGTGGCGCGCGCGATCGCGCAGCAGCCCCAACTCTTGCTGCTGGACGAGCCCACGACCGGCGTCGATGCTGCAACGGAAGAAGCGCTTCGCCAAGTGGTGCGTTCGCTCGTAGCGGACGGCATGCCCGTACTGATGAGCACGCACGATCTCGATCGCGCGGCGGAGTGGTTCGACCGCCTCATGGTGCTGGATCGTCGCGTACTTGCCATCGGCGATCCGGAGCAGGTTTTGGAATCGGGCGCGTACTCGGGCATACGCGAACACGCACACACTCACGGCCACGCGCGCACCCATTGATGAACCACCTGATCGAACCGTTCCACTACGCCTTCATGCAGCGCGCCTTCGTTACGGCGCTGCTGGTCGGCGTGCTTTGTTCGGCGATGGGAACGTACGTCGTGCTGCGCAAGCTCTCGTTCATCGGGGACGGCATCGCGCACGCCTCGTTCGCGGGCATCGTGATCGCGTATCTGCGAGGCATCGACTACTACGTCGGCGCCGGAATCGTCGCCGTTATCACGGCGCTGGCGATCGGGGTGGTCCACCGCAAAGGCCGCGTCGCGCTCGACACCGCGATCGGCGTGCTGTTCACCGGCGCATTCGCGCTCGGCATCTTCTTGATGAGCCGCCAGCCGTCGTATTCGGTCGATCTCCAGAGTTTTCTCTTCGGCGACATTCTATCGGTGGGCCGCACGGACGTCGTGATGATCGTCATTTTGGCGATTCTCGTCGCGGTCGTCACTGCGCTGCTGTATCGGCCGCTGCTCTACACGTCCTTCGATCCGGTGGTCGCGCAGGCCAGCGGCATCAATGCACCGCTCGTGGAGTACGTGCTACTCGTCTTGCTCGCGCTGACGATTATCATCTCGCTGCAGGCGGTCGGCATCGTGCTCGTCGCTGCGCTGCTGGTAACACCTGCGGCCGCTGCGTATCAACTCACGACGCGCTTTGCGCCGATGATGACGCTCTCGGCCTGTTTCGGCGCGCTCTGCGCCGTGGGCGGCTTATACGCGTCGTACTATCTGCGCAGCTCCAGCGGAGCGACCATCGTGCTGTTCGCAACGGTGATCTTCTTTGCCGCCATGAGTTACAAGCAGATCAGGGTGCTGGTCTCTGCCGGCGCCTCACGCCGTGCTGCGCTCGCCGGCGGATCGCAGGACGCGCCATGATTCCTCGCCGGTTCGCTCCAAGAATCCGCCGGCGGTAAGTGCGTCGAGCGCCTCGGCCAAGGCGGCGCGCTCGTTTTTGTTCGGCATCCCTGCCCACCGCATCGCGGCGTCGCCCAAATGCACGTCCTCGCCCTGCCGCAGCAGTTCGGCAAGAAACGATTGCGGCAATTTCACGCGCTCCATTCGCCGCGAAACCGGTTCGAGAGCGGATTCGAATGAGGGGCCGAGCATGTCGTCCTTCGACTCCGTTCGCTCAGCGTCGCTGAGCGAACTCCGCTCAGGATGACAAGTAGGGGCTTCGATAAGGTCAGCGTCCTTCGACTGCGTTCGCTCAGCGTCGCTGTGCGAACTCCGCTCAGGATGACACGGGGGAAGTGAGCGATCGGTCATGCCCGGAAACCACTCGCCCAAAATTGCGCCGAGGGTATGCCACGGCACAGCGAGCACGCGCCAGGGGCGCTTCTCGATTGCCCGCACGATCGCGCGCGCCACGACTTCCGGTTTGACCGGAACCCAACTCGGACCATAAGCCGGAATGCCCGCGTTGCGTGCGAAATTGGTGCGAACCGAGCCGGGATCGACGAACGTGACGGCAACGCCGGTGCGCAGCAATTCGCGCCGCAGCTGTTGGGCCAGCGTTTCCACCGCAGCCTTCGCCGCGCAATACGCGCCGTAGTACGGAACTGGTACGCGCCGCAATCCTGAGCCGATGAAGAAGATCTGTCCGTGCGACTCCCGCAGCATCGGAAAAAGCGCGCGCGTAATGCGCAGCGGCGCGGCGACGTGCAGCTTCCACTGACCGTCGATTTCGTCGTCGTTCTGATCGAGCAGAAGACCGCTCGTGGCCGCGCCGGCACAGTGGACGACGACGTCGACGCGCCCGAATCGGGTCTGCGCGGGGGCGGCGATGCGCGAGGGCGCATCCGGTGCGGTGACGTCGAGTACGATCGGGACGCACGTGCCGCCGTCCTCTTGAGCTTCGGCTGCGACTCGTTCTAGGTCGGCGCGGTCGCGTGAAACGGCAATTACCGCAAAGCCCTTGCGTACGCACTCGAGTGTAACCGCGCGGCCGATTCCGGAACTGGCTCCCGTGACGATGACGATTTTACGATCGTGCATGGCGATCCGATTGCATGGCCAGGTACTGTTCGTACATAGAGTGCTGATAAGCCTGGTCCGCGCGGCGGGCATACCACTCTTCCTCGCCGACGATTGCCGGCGGAGGAGGTACGACTTCAAGCGCACGTTGCGCAAAATGCTGCAGCGCGTGCGCCACCGGTTTTTCCGAACCGTCCGCGCGAATCATGCCGAACGTCATCTCGTGCGGGGCGCGGTCGAACGGCGGCGTCTGCGCCAGTTCCGTTGCATAATCGGTCCAGTTCCACCAAAACGCACCCAGGGCGCCGCGGCGTTGCAGCCGCTCGAGCACCTGCGTGCAGTACTCGGCCATCTCGTCGTCGGTCAAACATGCATATGGGGCGGCATTGGGCGGGAGTTGGGATTGCGGCGGGGGCGGATCGCCCGGCAGCGGTTGGCGCTCGTATGGCGAGACCGTGCCGGCCGGGCACGCGGGATTTCCGAATTCGTCGAACAGCACGGGCTTGCCCGACATCGATTGCCAGAGTTGGCAAAGAAACGGCACGATCTCCGGATCCGTGCGGCTTCGGGCCAAGTTGCCGTACACCGAATATCCGTGCATCACTGCGCACTCGTGCGGCGCGCAGAACGACGACGGGCGGATGCCGCGATCGTCGGTGATGTCTTCACCATGCGTTCCCGCCGTGCACGCTACGCCCGAGGTCTCGCGAAGGTCCTCCGTCAAACGCGCAGACCATTGCGCTGAATCGTCCGGCGAGTCCGCGGCGCGCACGTTGCTGAACTCGTTGCCGAGATCCCAGGCAAACAGCGCTTGATGGCCGCGCGCGCGCTCGCCGACGGCGCGCACGTGCGTGCGCTGCGCTTCACGCAGCGGATCGACGTAAAAATTTCCCGCGCCGCGTTCGTACTGGGCGCCTCCCGGGCCGAACGTTCGAAACCGGCCGGCGGGCCGCGTTTTGTCGAGTGCCCATTCCGGCAGGAAATTCACGCCGCTCATGTGGCCGGTAAAGAACGCGGGCATCGCGCGCAAGCCCGCTTGCGCGATTGCCTCGAGAACCGCGTCGAACCGCCGTAGCATCGCTTGGTCCATCCGATCCGGCGCGGGCTGGAAGTCGTGCCACATCAAAAAGAAGCGAACGACGTGCAGACCGAGCGCGCGAATATGGGCGAAGTCTTCGCGTAGTTCGCCCAGGTCGAATCGCTCCCACATATACATTGCGCTGCTTGCAGGCCAGTAGTTCACGCCGAGCAGAAACGTTGCCATGCGCCCGGGTTTTGCCAACGAGCCGCGGCCTCATGCCGCACAGGCGCCCGCAACGCGCAGTGTCGAAGCAAGCGGCGATGACTGAATCGAACGCGCCCTTGGTCGGCATTATTATGGGAAGCATCTCGGACCTCGAAACGATGTCCGCGGCGCGCGAGGTGCTCGAAGAACTGGGCGTCCCGTTCGAAATCAAGGTGGTCTCGGCGCATCGTACGCCCGACGAGATGTTTGCCTACGCGCAGACGGCAGCGCAGCGCGGCCTGCGCGTGATTATCGCCGGCGCCGGCGGCGCCGCCCACCTGCCCGGCATGACCGCGTCCAAAACCGTGCTGCCGGTGATCGGGGTGCCGGTGCAATCGAAGGCGCTCAGTGGTTTGGACTCGCTCCTTTCGATCGTGCAGATGCCCAAAGGCGTACCGGTCGCCACCGTCGCGATCGGCAACGCGGCAAATGCCGCCCTGCTTGCGGCCCGCATCCTCGCGGTCACCGACCCTGGTTTGCGCGAGCGGCTCGAAACATACGCGAAGCGGATGCACGCCGACGTCGCTGCGATCGATCTCTCCGCACAATGATGGAAACGATCGGCGTCATCGGCGGCGGCCAGCTCGGGCGCATGTTCGCGCTCGATGCCAAGCGCATGGGGTACAGCGTCATCACGCTCGATCCCGTTCCGCACTCGCCGTGCGGGCAGGTATCGGACGAGCAGATCGTCGCTCAGTACGACGACTTCGACGCCATCGATGAATTAGGCCGGCGGTCCGACATCGTCACGTATGAGTTCGAAAATATCGCCATCGAATCGGTCGAGCGGCTGGAGAACGACGGCTATAACGTCACGCCGGGCAGCCGCGTGCTGCGCGTCACGCAGCACCGTCTGCTCGAAAAGCGCTTCGTGCGCTCGTGCGGCATTCCGGTGGCCGAATTCGAACAAGTCGATAGCGCCGCCGATCTCGACCGCATCGAGAAGGTGGTCGGCTATCCGGCAGTCTTCAAGACCGTCCGCGGCGGTTACGACGGCAAAGGCCAGTGGGTCGTGCGCGAAAGCGAACAGGCGCATGCAGCGCTCGAGGCCGCTGCCGGAGCACAGCTGATCGCGGAGCGCTTCGTGCCCTTCATTTGCGAGATCAGCGTCATCTGCACGCGCAATTCACGCGGCGACATCGTGACGTATCCCGTCGCCGAGAACGTCCACGACCGCGGCGTGCTCTTCATGTCGATCGTGCCCGCGCGGGTCGATCCGGGCGTCGCGCGGCGCGCCGAAGAGTTTGCGCGTACCATCGCGAGAAAGCTCGAAATCGTGGGCACCTTTTGCGTGGAGTTTTTTGTAACGAACGACGGCGGGGTGCTCGTGAACGAGATTGCTCCGCGGCCCCATAACAGCGGCCACTACACCATCGACGCGACGCCGTGTTCCCAATACGAACAGCACGTTCGCGCGATCTGCGCCTTGCCGCTCTCGCCGCCGCAGCTGCTGCGCAACGCGATCATGGTCAATATCTTGGGCAGCGGGGAGGGCGACCATCTCGAAGGCATCGAGCAGATCCTTTCGGATCCCGCGATCGTGCTGCACCTGTACGGCAAGAAGCATGCCGTGAACCGCCGGAAAATGGGCCACTTTACGATGCTGCTCGAGCGCGCGCCCGACGATGCGGCCATCGCGCACGCGAAAGACGCGCTCGGGCTGCTGCATTGGAGTACTGCCGGTGCGCTTGCTGGTCGTTGAAGACGACCTTCGCCTGTGCGACGTGCTGCGCCGCGGGCTATCGGAGCAAGGACACGTCGTCGACGTCGCACATGACGGCGAAGCGGGCGAGCAATGGGCCGAAGCCGCCGAGTACGACGCGATCGTGCTGGACGTGAACTTACCCAAGCAGAGCGGGCTGCAAGTCGTGCGCGCGTTGCGCGGTAAAGCCGTGCATACGCCCGTGCTCATGCTCACGTCGCGGGATACCGCGCAGGACGCCATCGAGGGACTCGACGCGGGGGCCGACGATTACTTGCGCAAGCCATTCGTGTTCGGGGAGCTCGAAGCGCGCCTGCGCACGCTCTTGCGGCGCGGCGAACGCCGCCCGCAGGAGGCGCAGCTGACGGTGGGCGATCTCTCGATGGACCTGGCTTCCCGTAAAGTGCGGCGCGGATCGCGCGAGATCGACTTGACTGCCCGCGAACTGGCGTTCTTGGAATACTTCATGCGCAACGCCGGCCGGCTCGTGACGCGGCCGATGATTGAGGACGCGTTGTTTCATCGGGAGAGCGAAGCCGTTTCCAACGTCGTCGAGGTCTACGTCAGCCGGCTGCGCGCAAAATTGACCGCCGGCGGAGAGCCGCAATTGCTGCACACTATTCGCGGCGCCGGCTACCGTTTCGAAGAGCGATGAACCGAGTACGCTTGAGCGCCATCTACGTCACGATCGTCTTTGCGGGACTGCTCGTGTTCGCGACCGCCGCGGTCTTCGTGATGGATCGCACGATGCGTTACTCGCTCGATTCGCGGCTTGCGACCGCTGCAAAGGCGTCGAGCCTCTTCATCGACGTGCGCAAGGGGAAGCTGGCGATCGACGCGGACGACCGAAAGCAATTCTTGAGCGTGCTCGGCGTCGACAGCGACGGAACCATTCTGGACGAGCAGGGGAACGTCGTGCTCTCGAGTGCCGCGCGTCCGCCTCGCTTTTCGACGGCTGGCCTGGGCGATAGCAGCCGGTACTTCGACGCCGGTTCGGGCGATCGCGCAGTTCGCGTCTATGCCGCGCCGATTCGAAAGGACGGAAACGCGATCGGAGAGATCGTGGTTTGGCGCAGCAGCGACTATATCGGCGAGACCGATCGCAACGCGGCGTTCGCGTTCGGGGCCGGCGCACTGCTGATCGCGCTGCTTGCGGTCGCTGCGTCGAACATCGTCACGCGGCGCGCGCTCGAAGATGCGTTTGCCAGGCAGCGCCGATTCACCGCCGACGCGTCGCACGAACTGCGCGCGCCGCTGGCGGTGATTCGAGCCGAAACCGATTTGGCGTTGCGGCGCGAACGCGACAGTGCAGCCTATCGCGCCGCCTTCGAAACGATAGCGGGCGAGGCCGATCGCATGGAGGCGCTGATCGGCGACTTGCTCTCCGCGGCTCGCGCCGAAAGCGGCCGCGTGCAGCGCGAGCGCGTGGATGCGACCCAGGTGGTCAACGCCGTGTCGTGCCGCCTCGAATCCGCCCTAACGGCAAAACGCGCAAAGATGATCGTCGAATCCGACGGCGCGGTGTACGTGCGCGCGGACGCCCACGAACTGGAACGAGCCGTCTTGGCCGTCGCGCACAACGCCGTCCGCCATGTGCCCGAGCAGGGACAGATGCGGATGAAGGTGCAGCGCGACCGTTCGTGGTGCGGAATCGAAATTGAAGACGACGGGCCGGGCTTCAGCGACGAGGCGCTCGAACACGCCGTCGAGCGTTTTTGGCGCGAAGGAAGCGAGAATCAAGGCAGCGGGCTGGGCTTGGCCATCGCCAAGTCGATCGTCGAGTCGTTCGGCGGACGGCTCTCGCTGAGCAACCGCCCCGGCGGCGGTGCGCGCGTGGAACTGCGCTTGCCCGCTTGGGGGTGAAGCGGTTCAGCTCCCCGTCATCTTGGCATCATAGAATCGGCGAATGAAGTACGGAAAATCCGCGAGCGCGCTAAGCCTAGCGCTCGCTCTGAGCACCCTGGCGGCGGCTGCCGCTCCGACGCCTTCGGGCGCGACCATCACGATGGCGCAAGCCAAGGCCATCGCCCTCCACGAACTTCCCGGGGGCAAAATCACCGATTCCGAGCTCGAGAAGGAACGGGGCGGAAGCGGGCTGCGATATAGTTTCGACGTGAAATACCGCGGTAAGACCTGGGAAGTCGGGGTAGACGCAAAGACCGGCAAAGTTCTCGAAAAAGCCGTGGAGGGAGCGAACCCCGATTAACGTGGCGAGTTTTGGGCTGCGAAACGAAAAGACGATTCTTTTCGTCGTCGCAGTCCTGACGGTGTTGGGGATCTTCGCGTACACGACGATTCCCGCCAGCATCTTTCCGACGATGTCGTTCGCGCGAATCGACGTCGTCGCCAATGCCGGCAACCTTCCGCCCGAACAGATCCGCGTCGCCGTTGCGCTGCCCTTGGAACGTGCGTTCCAGGGGTTGCCCTCGGCGATGCGGGTTTTAACGACGTCTTCCCAGGGCAATGCCGAGTTCGTCGTCGAGTTCGACCCGCACAGCAACGTGCAAACCGACCTGACGTACGTCGATCAGGCAATCTCGCAGATTCGTGCGGTCCTTCCGCCGCAAACCGACATCCAGGCGAACATCATCAATCCCAACAGCGAGCCGATCGTGTCCTACGCGCTGACGTCGGAGCAGATCTCGCAAACGCTGCTGGCCGAACTCGCGCAGCAGTCGATGGTGCCGCAATTCTACGGCATCACCGGCCTGGCGCGCATAAGCGTCGCCGGCGGAGCGCAGCGCGAATACCACGTGGACCTCAACCCCAGCGCGCTCGCGCAGTACGGATTGACCGCAGGCGACGTGGGTCAAGCGCTCACGCAAGCAGCGACGGTCTCTGCGCTAGGTCTGCAAAATTTGCATTACCAGCGCAACATCGTGGTGCTCGACGCCAACATTCGAAATGCGGCGGACCTCGAACGCATCACGGTCGCCACCCAGCAGAAGGGCGCGGTGCCGGTCGCGGCGCTCGGTACGGTCAAACTCGCGACCGAGCCGCTCAGCAACCAAGTGAGCTTCGATGCACATCATGCGGTCATCCTGAGCTTTTACGCGCTGCCGGGCTCGGACGCGGTAAAAATGGGCGATGCGATCGCCGCGCGCGCGCAGCGGTTGGCCGCCGCGCTACCGGGCGGCACCAGTTTGGTTAAATTTTGGGACCAAACGACGCTGGTCAAGGAGTCGCAGGTCTCGCTGCGCGACGCCATTTTGCTGGGAGCGCTGCTGGCGATCCTGGTCATCTACTTGTTCCTGCGCAACCTGCGCATGACGCTGGTGGCGGCGCTCGTAATTCCGATTGCAATGTCGATCGCCGTCTTCGTGATCGGTGCGGCCGGACAGACGATGAATCTCATGAGCGTGGGCGGCTTGGCGATCGCCGTAGGGCTGATCATCGACGACGCAATCGTCGTCATCGAAAATATCGCGCGGCTGCACCACCTGAACCCGCAGATGTCGATGCAGGACGTCGTAGCCATGGCGATGGGCCAGATCGGCCCGGCGATGATTGCCTCGACCACGACGACCGTCGTCGTCTTCGTGCCGCTCGCCCTGCTTTCAGGGGTGAGCGGTTTCTTCTTCCGCGCCCTCGCGCTCACGCTTGCATCCGCGCTGATCGTCTCGCTGCTGCTCGCGCTCTTCGTAGCGCCGGTCTTGGCGAAATGGCTCGTGCGCCCCGGCGATCAAGATGAAGAAGAGCACGGTTTTATTGCCGCGGCGCTTTCACGCTACGAGCCGTTGCTGCGTTGGGCGCTCGCGCATCGCCCGCAGATGTATGCGGCGTCGGGCGCCGTGCTGCTCGTTACGCTGCTGCTGCTTTCACGATTGCCGAACGACTTTTTGCCCAAACTCGACGAGGGCCAATTCGAGATCACCTATCAGATGCCGGTGGGAACGACGCTCGCGGCGACCGACCAGGCGGCGACGCGCCTTGAGTCTGTCATTAAAGCCGACCCCGCCGTCGAGTCGGTGGGCCGTTGGACGGGAATCGACACCAACGGATATTCGCCGACACCGCAGAACGCGGGCGCGATGCGAGTCCGGCTCAAACCCGCCAAGCAGCGGGCTTCTTACGACGTCGTGAGCGAGCGCCTGCGCGAGCAGTTGCAGGATGCCGTGCCCGCATCGCTGCTGGATTTTCATCAAATTCTCGAGGACATGATCAACGACGTCTCGGGGGCGCCCGCGCCGCTCGAGATTTCCATTCACGGGCCCGATCAGAGCAAACTCGTGGCAATTGCCGGCAATCTGGCCGACCGCATCGGCAAGGTCGGCGGCGTCACGGACGTGTTCTCGGGCGTCGTCTACACGGATCCGACGATCCGGATCTCACCGCAGCTGCGCCAATTGGCCTCGCTCGGATGGCAGCCCGGATCGCTTGGCGACGAGATTGCGGCGCAATCGCAAGGTTCCGTCGCAACCGACATTCCCGGCCAGTACTCCATGATTCCGGTCCGCGTTTCCGTCCATTCGCAGGGAGGCGGGGTCGACGCCGCACACATCGTCACGCCGTCCGGCGTTGCCGCCCTCAGGGCAATCGCCAACGTGCAGTCTGCCGGTTTGGCGACGGCGATCTTCGAGGAAAACGGACAGCGCACCGTGCGGCTCACCGGTACGATTACGGGCGGCCTTTCGGCGGTAATCGAGGGGGTCCGCAAGGCCATTCGCGACGCGGCGCTGCCCCCGGGCTACACGACAAGCATCGGCGGCGAGTATCAGGAGCAGCAGCAGTCGTTCAAGGAATTCGCCGCGGTCATAGCCATCGCGGTCGCGCTCGTCTTCGCCGTGATGCTGGCGGCGTTTCGATCGTATCGCCTTCCGCTCGTTATTTTGACGGCCATCCCGCTGGCGCTGATCGGCGTCGCACTTGGACTTTTCATTACCGGTACGCCGTTCAATGTTTCCTCGTTCATGGGATTGCTGCTGTTGGTCGGAATCGTCGTCAAGAACGGCATCCTGCTCGTCGACGTCGCGAATCAGCGGCGCCTCGCCGGCGACGACGTCGTCGATGCGTTGGTTACCGCGGGGCGTACGCGCCTTCGGCCGATCGTCATGACGACGTTTGCTGCGATCGGCGGCTTGCTGCCGCTCGCGCTCGGCATCGGGTCGGGCGCCGCGATGGAACGTCCGCTCGCGATTGCCGTGATCGGCGGCCTTTCGACCGCCACCGCGTTCACGCTGATCGTCATTCCGGTATTGTACTCCGGCATTGCCGGAAAACGGCAGGTGGTGTGATGCTGCACTTGCTCCTTGCCGTCTCCACGTTCGCGAATCTACCGCTCGTACAAGCGCAGACGCGCGCGCTCGCGGTTTCGCCGGACGTTGCTATCGCGGCCGGAAAAGTTGCGGAGCAGCAAGCAGTGTTCGACCAGGCGCGCGCAGCCTTCGGTCCGTCGCTGAATGCCAACTACGTCGAAGGCCCGCAGGGAGTGCAGGAAGGCACGATCGCGCAGCGTTTGACGACGGTTGGAGCCGCCATTACGCTCGGCGACCTCATCGCCTACTCTCCGGCCGTCGCCCAAGCAAACGCGAACCTGCGCGCGGCCTCGTTCGATTATGCCAACGCGCAGCGTAACGAGCGCATCAACGTCATCCGCCTGTATTATGGAGCGCTGTCGGCCAACGCGACGCTCGGGGCGCGGGAAGAGGCGCTCAAAGATGCGCAAGCGCAGGCGCGCGCGGCGGATCTGCGCTACAGGGCGGGCGACGCGCCGCATCTGGACGTCGTGCGCGCACAGGTCGCCCAGGCCCAAGCACAGGCCGCGCTCGCAACGGCACAGGCAGACCGAAGCAACGCGTACGCAGCGCTCGAGGCCGAAACGGGCGCTGCCGAGCGCGATCTCTCCGCGGTAGGTGAAGGAACCCCCGAACCCGCCGCATCGGTTCCGCAATTGACGCAAGCCGTTTCGACGGCGCTGGCGCGGCGTCCCGAGATCGCTTCGGCGCAGGCGAACGTCGCCGCTGAAGAACGCGCCGTTTCCGTCGCGCGCCGCGGCGGTCTGCCGGTGTTTACGCTCAGCGGCGGGTACACCAGCGGCGTCGATTCAGGCTTTAAAGTCTCGGGCCCGTCGGCGAACGCGACGCTCACGCTTCCGATCAGCGGCGCGGCGCATGCGCGTGTCCTCGCCGAGCAAGCGCGGCTGGATCAAGCGCGTTGGCAGCTTGCCAAAGTGCGGCGCGACGTCACGACGGAAGTCGCGGCCGCGGTGCGAACGTTCGCTGCGCAATCCGCCGCGCTCGACGCGGCACGGCGCGCGCTGACGCAAGCCAGGCTCGAATTGCAGGCGACGCAACTGGGATACCGCAGCGGCGCAAGCTCCAGCTTGGACGTGGAGACGGCTCGCGCGACATATACACAGGCACTGGTCGACGAAATTTCGGCGACGTACGCCAAGGCGCAAGCGCAGGCAACACTGCAACTGCTGACGGAAAGCGAGTAGCGTGCGAAAGATACCGACTTGGGGAGTCGTTGCCGTCGCCGTCGTCGCGGCGATCGTCATCGGCATCGTGTGGCGCAACGCGCATGCGCCTGCCGCCGCTCCCGCGCCGGACGCCGCGCCTGCGGTTCAGCTCGCCACGGTTCGCAGCGGCGAGTACTCGGTGACGCTGCGCGAAGCGGGCCACGTCGGCGCGCCTGCGGGAACCACGACGAAGGCAACGTTTGCGGTCTCCGGTATTCTTCAAACCGTCGACGTGCACGTCGGTGAGTATGTCGGAGCCGGGTCCGTTCTGGCACAACTCGACACGCGCGCGCTCTCGTATGACGCGCAGCAGGCGCGTGCCGAAGCGCAGGCAGCCTCGGCCAGTTACGGCGGCGGCGCGGTTCCCGCCGCGCAACTGAGCGGTGCTCAAGCGAGCGCACTGGCGGCACAGCAGCGAGTGGCCGCCGATATCGCGCAGGTAACGCGCGAACAACGGCTGTACGCCGCCGGCGTAGCCGCTCTTAAAGACGTTCAGGCAGCGCAGTCGCAACTAGCCGCAGATCGTGCCGCTGCAGCCGTCTCCCGGGCAGATGCGCGAGCGGCAGCTTCGCAGCCGCAGGTGCTTGCCGCGCAAGCGCAGGCAGCCCAGGCGAAGGCCGCTGCAGCCGAAAACGCGCTCGCACAAGGAACGCTCACGGCACCCGTCAGCGGGGTGATCACCGCGATCTTCAAGCGCCCGGGCGAATCCGTGGATCCGTCGACGCCGGTGCTCGCTATCGGCCCGGCGCAGCAAAACGTCGCGACGCTCGACGTGCCGGCTACCGATGCGCAGCAGATTTCGGTAGGGAATCCTGCATCGCTTACTATCGACGGTTTACGATCGGCGGGCAGCGGGAGCGTGACCGCAGTGGTTCCGTCGGTCGATCCCGCGACGCAGAGCGCGACCGTCGTCGTCAGCGGCGTACCCCCCGGGGCTGTCGCAGGCAGCGCGGTGCAGGCGAGGATCGTCGTCGCGCACGTCAGCGGCGTCCTGATTCCGCAGAGCGCGATCGTCCAGGATCCGCAGAGCGGCGACAACGTCGTGTTCGTGCAGCAAAGACAAAAAGACGGTTCGCTGAAATTCGTTCAGCGAACCGTCGAGATCCGGCACGAAGATGGAACGACCGCGCAAATTGCTTCGGGCGTTCGACCCGGCGAGCGAATCGCCGCGCAGGGCGCGTTCTCGCTGCTCGCGCCCAGCGGCGGCGGCGGTTAAGCCTTACTTCGCCTTATACGTGAAGCCCTGAACGAAATCGGGGCCGGAATCCGATCCCCACTCGACCCACATCGTGCCGGTTTTTGCATCGACGGCGACGTTGTGCATGTCCTCGTGGACCTTTTGCGTTTCAAGTAAGACGGGATTGCCGGTACGCGGAATGCGGTACAGCGAGAGGCCCCCGTTTGCGGCGCAGGCCAGCAGTTGGCGATCTTGATCCAAGCTGCATTGGTCGACGTGCGGTGCCAGCGCCGCCGTGCCGATGCGTTTTCCGCTCGGATCGTAGATGCTCAAGACGCCCATGCCGCCGACGACGAGCGTGCGGTATGCGTAGTCGAACTGCAGCGGGTGGTTGTTTTTAATCTCGGGCGTGGAGATCGTGCGCGTCACTTTGAGCGTGTGCGGATCGATCACCGCAATCTTGCTGGCGCGGGCGACGTTCTGATACAGCACGTGCGTTTGGGGATCGATTGCCAAATACTCCGGCTTTACGCCCGGCAGTTTGATCGTTGCGATCTGCTTGAACGTGTTCGTGTCGATGACGAAGATTCTCGTCCCGTCGTCTTCGTCGCCGTAGATTCGGTGGTACGTCGCATCATACGCGATCGCATCGACCGGCCCGTCGACGCTGACGCGGTGAATCTCTTTCATGCTGACGGGATCGACTTCGGAAAGGGCCTTCGCGTCGCCGTCGCCGGTATAGACGTGGCCCGTCGCATCGTTAACCGCGACGCCGGCCATCGGCCCGACGCGGACTTGTCCCAGCACCTTGCCGGTGTCGGCGTTGACGATCAGCAGCGAGTTGTTGCCACCGTGCGCAGCGTACACGCGGCGGCGGACGGCGTCAACCGTGACGTAATCGAAGCCGTGGCCGGCGGGCGCGGGAACCGCCTGCGGCGGTACAAAGGGAAGTATGGGCACTGAATAAGTCCTTTCTCTTAGGAAAGCGGTGCCGGTTCACCGGCACGACCCGAGCAGGGTAGCATGCGTTGCTTACCTGCACGTGAACGCCCCGGGATCAGGGCACAAAAACTCTCGTTCGAGCACGATACCCTGCCGGGGCGCGGTCCGCACCGGGCACGGCCGCCGGCGTAATCCCCAACGTCTTGCAGTTCATCGGCGTGGGGATGCGATTGACGATCGCGTCGTCGATCGTCGCTGCCGCGGCCGGAATCGGCGGCCGCGTCCCCTTCAAGCGCGCGGCGTCAAAAGCGCCGAGCAGGTCGGTGATGCGCGAAGAGGCGTCGCGGGGTCCTTGCGGCAGGTACGGCTTCTCGTCGGGCAGCGACGCCAAGCTGCGTACGCCCAGCACTGTCTCGGCAAATTTGAGCACCGAAGCGGTATCGCCGGCGTCATGCACCACCGCGCCCGATTTTGCGTAGGGCGAGACGATCATGAGCGGCAGGCGCGGTCCGTCGCCGCACGGATGTCCGTCGCTGCACTGCTCGAAGTTCGGCGGGGGAACGTGGTCGTAATATCCTCCCGCGTCGTCCCACGTAATAATAATCGCCGAGTCTTTCCAATAGCGGCTGCGTGCGATCGCGTTCACGAACGTCGCGACGAACGCCTCGCCGACCTGGTGGTCGGTATCGCTGATGCCCGGATGATCGTCGTCTCCGAGCGTATTCTTTTGAACGACGGGATCCGGATCGACCGGTTTCCAACCGAACGTGTTGTTGGAACCGCCCTTGACGTAAAAGATCCCGCGCGAAGGGAGTGCGCCTTCCTCCAGCTGCGAAAGCAGCGTTTTAACCGGGCGCACGTTCTTCCAGAAGACCGCGTTGTTGCGCAGATAACCGAAATACTGCGGTGCGTTGTGATGGGCTTCATAGCCCGGGTCCCCTGTATCGGTACCGTTGAAACCTTCTTGGTACCATGCCCACGGGATTGCAGCTTTGCCCGAGTTTGCAACCGTCCGCAGATCGTCGCGAACGCCGGCCGTATTGGCCTTTGCAGCAACATCGTCCGTACCGCCTAAAGTCAACATCAGCGTGGCGTATTGCTGGTCGATTTGCGTGCTCTTCGATTTGCCGCCCTGTTCGTACGGGGGATACGCGGGATCGAGGTCGCCGTAGATCGGTACGCCCGGTTTCTTCCCGCTGTCGACGCGGTCTGCAGCATCGCGCGCCGCCTGGCTTTGTCCGGCCTGCGCGGCGATGATCTCGACGTTGTTCGGCGTCGACGGCCCTGCCATCGCTTGGAAGTAGTGGTCGAACAGAGTGAACGTCTTTGCGTACTTCCACAGGTACGGCACCGTGTCGCAGTCGTAGAATGCCATCGTCAGCAATCCGACGGACTGTGCATCTTCCGGGCCGAATTCGGCGGACGATTTCTTTTCTTGCTCCTGTACGAAGCGGTCCATCGCGCCGCCGTTCATCTTCGCCTCGATGACGTCGCGCGATTGCGACGGACCCGACGTGTCGGGATCGGTGATGCGGAACGGCGTCACCCACTGCTTGCCGATCGGATCGTACTGGCGGAAGCCGTGCGCCTGCGCGAGGGGCGAGGCTAAATTCTCCGCTCCCGGAAACGAACCGAAGTAGTTGTCGAAGGTGTGGTTCTCCTGATAAATCACGAAGATGTGCTTGATCCGTGAGCGGACGAGCGCGACTTGGCCGGCGCCGGTTTGAGCCGCTGTTTTCGCCGGCGAGGCCTGCGCGTGACGCGCCCCGGTGACGAACATCCCGGCGGCGACGAGCAGGATCGCTCCCGACGCCCACTTGACCGCTCTTGCCGTATTACTCCACACGCTTGCTGCCTCCGAACGTTAAGTCGCACTTAATCTCGACGTAAAGCGATTTAAAGCTTCGACTCCCTACACTCAAACAAAAGGGGGTCGCATGCACTTGCGTTCGTTCTTCATCGCGCTCGGTTTCCTCTCGATCTTCGGTTTTGGACATGCGGCGGCGCAATCCGCGGGCGGCGTGACCGGGCGCGTCATCGATGCAAGCGGCGGCCTTCCGGTTCCGAACGCGTCGGTGCAATTGCTGACGGGATCGACGGTAGCGGCAAAAACGGCGACGGATGCATCCGGCTCGTTCACCATCGCGGGTGCCGCACCGGGCTCGTACGCGCTGCAAGTCACCGCGGCGGGCTATCAGCCTTCGCAACTGCAGGTCAGCGTGGCGCCGGGTTCGTTTTCGCAAGTGCAGGTCGCCGTTCAGCGCGCAACCGCGGGGACTCTGCGCGAAATCTCACACGTTTCGGCCGCGGCGCGAAGCACGCTGCAAGCCTCGACGACCATCAATCAACACCTCGATCCGTCCATCGTCCAGAGCCAAAACTACGCGCGCATCGGGGACGCGCTGATCGCGGTGCCCGGCGTCACGACGTATACCGGATCGTCGATAGGCGACGACTTGGGCATCAGCATCCACGGCTTCGACACGTCCGAAACGGCCACGCTCCTGGACGGACATCCCATCGGCCCCATCGGCGCATTCAGCGGCGGATTCGACTACCAGGTGTCGCCATTTATAGGTCTCAGCAACGTCGACGTCATCTTCGGTTCGGGTGCCACGGGGATCTATGGCGCGCCGACCATCGCGGGAGCAGTGAACTTTCTGACGATCGATCCGACGCAGCAGCCGCACGCGCAGTTCACCCAAGGGTTCGGCGACAACGCCAAAGAGCTCTCGACGGCCCAAGCGACCGGCACGTACGGAAAGCTCGGTTATGCGATGGCGTGGGGCGTGCAGGGTACGTACGGCAACTTCGGACCGCAGTACATCACGCAGACCGGCTTGCTCGGTACCGACATCCGCGCATCTAATATCGCGGCGAACACGTACGTCGTCACCGCCGACTACCTGCAGCGCGACGGCGTCGGCAAGCTCACGTACTCGCCCGATCCCAAGACGACGCTAGGCCTCACGTTCTATGACGCGACGTCGTGGGACGACAAGAGCGGCAACGGCGACAACGATTACAATCCCTACGACTACACGCTCTACAACGCGCAAAACACGATCGCCGCCGGACCGACGCAGGTGACGCTGCCCAACGGCAGCACGGCGACGTGCAACAACAGCATCGCCGTGCTCGCGGACGTCCCCGCAGGCTATCTTTGCCAGAGCGCGGCGCAATATGCGCAAACGCACTACGGGCCCAGCGGCGGCGGACCTTCGCCGTGGCAGGCAATCCGCAATCAGGATTATCATGCCCGGTTTCAACGCCAGATCGGCGCGACGCAATTGAACGTCGACGGTTTTTTGGATCACTATGCGCGCGACTACAACCGCAACGTCGCCGGCGGCGGGTACAACACGGATTTCTACGATACCAGCGGCTATTTGATCGGTGACGAGTTCTCCGTCGGCAAGCACGATATGGGAGCGGGATATTACTATCAGGGACAGCGCCACACGGGCGATATCTTTCCGGCGGTCGATATTTTCGGCAATATCACCAACGTGCAGACGACGACTCCCGTCCTGAATCTGGCCAGCTCGAACGTGTACGTCCGCGACGAATACCATCCGTCGTTCAAATTCTCGGTCTTCGGCAATATTTGGTACCAGCACTTTACGACGACGCAATCCAATCAGTTCACGCCGCGGATCTCGCTGGTTTATCGCCCGGACGGTGCCGACGTGGCGCGCCTGACGGGCGGGCGCTCCTACAGTCAACCGGATCCGGGATTGCTGTTCTCGCTGCCGTCGTTCAACACGACGCCGCAGAACATCAACCCCGTCTGCGGGCCGGGAGACTTGAACTCGATTGGCTCAGTGAGCAATCCGAATCTGGTGCCGGAGTCGGCGAGCGACCTCGAGTTCGCCTACGGACACCGTTTCGCGAGCCAAACAGTCGTGCAAGCCGACGTTTATACGTCGTACGAACGGAACGCGCTCTTCGGCGGAGATTTGCCGCTGTCCGCGCTGGGCCAGACGCAGGTCCCGCAATCGCTCATCAATCAGTATCTGGCGCGTATCGCCGCCGCATGCGGGCCGGGGGCAACCGAAGCGAACCTGGCCGTGTCGACGACGTACAACGCTGCAGCGGCGCGCTATCAAGGCATCGACCTTTCGATTTCCTCGAACCCGCTGCCGCACCTGACCGTCACCGGAGAGTACGGCGTGCAGTCGGCGGTGTTCCTGGGCGTTCCCGTCTCGATACTCCAATCCAACACGACGATCATCAACGGATCGCAGATCGCCGGGGTGCCGCTGCGCAAAGGCAATGCGGGCCTCAGCTACGACAACCGGGGCTTGGGGCTCAGTATTCAAGGCAACTACATCAGCGCGAACAACCCCTTCAACCGCCCGGCCTTCTGGTTTGCCAATGCATCGATCTCCAAGAGCGTCTCGAATGTGACGTTTGCGCTCTCGGCCAACAATCTGTTCAACAGCGCCGCGCAGATCTACGGGTACTTCGGGCATGGCTTGTTCGTCCCGGAGAACCAGTACGGGAGCGACACCAATGCTTTTCAGCAGGGCACCGAAGAGTTTGGGCTCCCGCCCGGCCAGTATTTCTTCACGATCTCCGACCGCATTTGATGAGAGTGCCGAAGCGGCGGCAGATTAACTAAGCTTAATGAGGCAATAAGGAAGATTTAAATAGCTCCCGCTACGCTGGGGGCGATGATCACCTTACTACGACGGGCCCTATCGGGCTGCGCCCTTTTTACTTTGGTTGCGACGCTCGCTCCGGCTCCGGCGTTCAGCGCAGACGGGACCCAAATCGTGGGCCGTGTGCTCGACGCCGGCGGCGGGTTGCCGATCAGCGGCGCGACAGTCTCCCTCGAACACGGCAGAACAGTGGTCGCAACGGCACAGACCGACGCAACCGGCCAGTTCGTTTTCAACAACGAGCCTCCGGGCGTGTATAACGCGACGGTGCGTGCGGACGGCTACCAGCAGGCCGAATCCTCGGACATCTTCGTCGTGGCCGGCGAATCGCAGGTGACCGTGTCCCTGGTGATTTCCCGCCTGTCGACCGGCCTGAGAACGATCGGCAGCGTACGGGTCGCGGCGCAGACCTCACTGCAGACGACCGCGACGTTCAACCAGCACATCGACGCGGACGTCATCCAAGCCCAAGGGTACGTGCGCTCGGGCGATGCACTGGGCACGCTGCCGTTCGTCAATGCCTCGACGTCGTCGTCGATCGGCGACGACCTGTCGCTCAGCATCCGCGGATACGACCCGAGCGAAACGGCCCTGCTGCTCGACGGTCACCCCGTCGGTCCAATCGGAGCGTTCGGCAGGGGCTACGATTATCAAATCTCGCCGTTTTGGGGCCTGAGCGGTATGGACGTCGTCTACGGTTCCGGTGCGACCGGATTGTACGGCGCGCCGACCATTGCCGGCGCAGTCAACTTTTTGACGATCACGCCGACGCGCACGCCGCAGTTCACCGCCGAACAAGGCTTCGGAAGCTTCGGCAAAATGCTCAGCGGCTTGCAGGCAACCGGATCGGCAGGAAAGCTCGGATACGCGATTGCCTACGGAACCATGGGGACGTCGGGCGAGCTCACCGGAAACCCAACGCAGACCAACTTGCTGAGCAATCCCAGCCAGTGCGGCCCCACCATCACCGATTCGCTGCCCAGCATCAAGGCCGCCGACATTGCCGCTTGTTCGTACACGGTCAACGGCGACTATTTATTGCGCAACGCCGTGGCGAAACTCGGCTATCAGCTGACTCCGTCGACCAACCTGCAGGGCACGTTTTACGACGCGACGATGTATGCGTACAGCCCGGGCAACGGCGACACCGATTATGTTTCGTATCCGGAACAGACGTTCACGCATCCCAGTGCGCCGCCGACCGATACGCAAAAGCTGCCCAACGGCACGCAAGTATCGTGCAACAACGCGTACGTCGTGTTGAACGACTCGCCCGCCGGATACCAGTGCATGGGCATCGACCAGTACAACGCCACGTTCTACGGTCCGTCCGGCGGCGGCCCGGGGCGTTATCACGATGGGCGCCAGCAAGATTATCACCTGCGCGCCACGCAGCAGCTCGGCCCGACGCAGTTCGTCGCCGACGGCTACGTCGATGCGTACGGATTCGACAATATCAAGGGAGCGTCGCCCACTGCCAATCATTACACCGACCTGTACTACACGCACGGTTTGCTCCTGGACGACGAATATGCAAAGGGGCGCCACGACCTCACGGGCGGCGTGTTCATCGAACACCAGCAGCACTTGAGCAACAACATCGGCGCCGGCACCGTCGGCCCCGACCTGCAGCTATCGTTTTCGAACTACTTCGTGCGCGAC
Organism: Vulcanimicrobiaceae bacterium; assembly: GCA_035652755.1. Lineage (GTDB taxonomy): Bacteria > Vulcanimicrobiota > Vulcanimicrobiia > Vulcanimicrobiales > Vulcanimicrobiaceae > DASRDE01. The sequence continues at coordinate 21,670 of DASRDE010000312.1, forward strand.
ACGTATACGGCCAACTCCAAAATGCAGTTCTTCGGCGACGTCACGCTGCAGCGCGACCACGACACGGCAACGACCTTCGTGAATCCGCGCGCGAGCGCCATGTTCCGGCCGACGACCGACGACGTGCTGCGCCTGACTGCCGGCCGCTCGTCGAGCGTCCCCGACCCGTCGAACCTCTACGGAGGCCTGACGTTCGGTTCGCCCGCGAGCTACAACCCCACGTGCGGCAGCACGCTGGACTCGATCGGCAGCGGCAACAATCCCGAACTGCAGCCCGAGAGCGCGACCGATTATGAAGTCGCATACGGCCACCGCTTCTCGCAGCGGTCGGTCTTTCAGGCCGACGTCTACTCGTCGACCGAGCTCAATCCGCTCGTGCAGGGAACCTTCCCGCTTTCGACCATTCCGCAGAACCAAATCCCGGCGAACCTCTCGCAGTTCGTCGCGAAGCTGCAGGCGCACTGCGGCACCGGTTTCGACGCCACGCACTTGGGCGTGAGCGATCTCTTCAACGCGGGCTCCGGTAAGTACAAGGGCTACGAGTTCGATCTGAGCGTTCCGGCCGGACCATACCTGACGTTCAACGGCGGCTATGCGGTTCAATCGGCCGCGTACTACGGTATGAGCGACAACATCCTGGTGAACAACACCACGCTGATCAACGGCGGCCAGATCCTGAGCGTGCCGCTGCAGCGCGGAAATCTGGGTGTCGGGTACTCGGACTCGAACGGCTGGAGCGGCCGGCTCGACGGCTATTACGTCGGCGCGCCGAACTCGTTCAACCGTCCCGGATACACGTACTTCAACTTCAACGTCGCCAAAACGATCCTGCGCGGAACCACGCTCAACTTCGGCGTGCTGAACCTCTTCAACAGCAACGCGCAGCAGTACGGCTTGATCGGACTGGGGCTCTTCAAGCCCGAGAACCAGTTCGGGACCGATACGAGCGCGCTGCAGCAGGGCAGCGAGCAGTACGGCTTGCCGCTTCGCCAGCTCTGGTTCACGGTCACGCAGAAGGTCTAGGCGTCGAAGACTAGACTGCGCGGTTTTGGTGGGATCTCCGTATAAGCCATCGGACGATCCCACCAATCGTGCTTGCGCCAGCGCAGCTCTTCGGCTGCGGGCTCGGGCGGCAGCCGCAATTCCACGGCCTTCCGGTACGCATCTAAGTAGCGATCGATCATCCGTTCGACGCTGAAGTGCTCCTCGACGCGCCGCCGGCACGCGCCGCGATCCAGCGACTGCAACTGCGGCACCTTAGCGACTGCCTCGTCCACCGAGCCGCAAAGAAAGCCGGTGACGCCGTCCACGACGATCTCCGGTATCGAGCCCATGTTCGCGCCCAAGACCGGCGTGCCGCATGCCATCGCCTCCACCATCGTCAATCCGAAGCGTTCGGGCCGCGTCGTCATGTGTACTAACGCGAGCGCGTTGCCGAGCAGCTCGTTTCGCGCTTGGCGGCGCACTTCGCCCAAAAACTGAATCTGTTCGCCGTCGATGTGCGGCTCGACCATCGTGCGAAAATACGCTTCGTCTTGCGGAATAGCGGCGATCTTCAGTTGTTTGCCCGCACGCTTGGCAATCTCAATGGCCAAGTGCGTTCCCTTTTCGGGGTGAAAGCGGCCCAGGAAGACCAGATACTCGCCCGGGCGGCTCGAAAACGTAAACTCCTGCGGGTCGATCCCGTTGTACGTCGTCGCAAGGTACGATAAGCCCGGGTCGCGGTCCGCATTGCTGATCGAACAATAGAAGCTGCGCCAAGCGCACGCGTAGTACGCGGCCAGGATGTGGGGCGTCGAGAAGCCGTGAAT
>DASRDE010000313.1:0-3691 GCA_035652755.1 Vulcanimicrobiaceae bacterium
TTTGATCGTGGTCACATTCCATCCGAATTCGGGGAGATAGCGAACCAGGTATCCGGGTCGAAGCGCGCCCGGCGAAGGGGCCGGCGGAAACGTGTGTGCGACGAGCAGCAGGCGCTTCATGACGCCGCTGTGGCGGAAAGCTCCTCCGCACAGACCGACGCCGCGCTGGTCAAGCACTCGCCGCCGTTGGCGAGGTCGTATTTCCAGCGGTGCCGCGGACACGTGAGCAGCCCCGCTTCGTCCAGGTACGCGCTCGTCAAGTCCGCCCCCATGTGCGGACAGTAGCGCAGGATCGAATACTCCTTCCCGCCCGCGCGAACGACGATGCGCTCGCGATTGTTTTCGAGCGCGGTCATGCGCGCGCAGTACAGCTCGACCGTTTCGATCTCCAAAATGAGAAACGCATACAGGAACTGTTGGTACACGTCGGGATTCCGTCGCAGACGCACGCGGAACGTCAAGCCGAACTCGTCCCAGGTCAGCGCGCGATCGAGGACGCGCCGAATCTCCCATGCCGGCGCCGTGAGCGCGTAATACCCCTCGTTCGGAATCTCCGTAACGTCGCCGACCCTCCCCGATGTGAAATCGACTTTGAGTGCCCGGCCCGGGAGCTCGGCCAGCTGCACGAAGAGCGGGACGTCGATGCGCGACGCGAATGTGAACAGATCCAGTTTCGCCTGTAATTCCGCTTGCAGGCGGGAAAACACGTCCCGCGCATCCGCGTGACGCTCCTGCGGAACGATGGGTCCGATCCGCTGTGCGTATGCCAGCAGGTACCCCGGCCGCTCCTGTGCGGCGACCGGCGGCGTTTGCGAGGTCAAGCGCACGTGATGGCCCATAATCTCAATGCGATCGCCCGGTGCGAAATACGCGGCCGGAACGGGGTTTTTTTGAAGGCGCTTCTCGAGGTAGTCCAAGATGCGCTGCGCGTCCGGAAATATGCTTACGGGTTCCGCGTTCAAATGCTGCAGCTCCGGATCCAGGAAGCACGGCGGGCCCGCGGACGGCACGTACATCTTCGGCCGCAGCGTCTCGATGGCGCGCGCGACCGCTTCGAACTTGGCCAGATATTTTTTCTTGCTGATCGCCGCGTAGCGTTCCGGCTCGTAGTCATAACAGATCGGGTGCCATATCGCGCCGGAGTACTGGCACGTGAAGAGATCCGGCGATCCGTGAGCCGCTAGTACGGCTGCGAGCGCGTCGAAGAGCTTGCAGTCGTTCATATTGAAGAACGAGGCGTCGGCGGTTTCGACGAAAATTGCCGAGTCGCGATTGAGCTCGGTGTCGTCCACGTAGACCGTACAGGCGCCGTCGCCGAAGTCCAAGCGTTGACCCGACTCCAGGACGTGAATCGCGGTGAACTGCAGCCCCGCGAGCTTGCGGAGCATGCGGTCGTTCTGGTATCGCGGTACGATCAGTTCGGCGTCCGTGCCGGCCAGCGAGCTGAGGAATTCGCGATCCAAGTGGTCTTGATGCTCGTGGCTCAGGTAGATGAGTTTGCGCCCCGGGAAGCCCCGAAGGCGCGCGCGAACGCCGTCGGCCAAATCGTGGTTGCACGGATACTGGAACCAGGCGCCGTCGAACGCGCCTGTGGGCGAAAGCCAGGGATCCATCAGCAGCAGCGCCGAGCTCGTCTCCACGTCGAAGCCGGCGTGCCCCAAGTACGCAATGCGCATCTGGGGCTCATCGTACGCCCGCCCGCGCCTTTTGGCGCAGATGCGCCGCGGGAAGTCGGCCCCGTACGATGCTCCCGTCGCCGGGGGCCCCTTTGGCCCAATACGCGCCGGCCGCCCCCGGGCGAGAATAAGACCAGGAGAAGTATGCGCAACGGAAAGCGGAAAGTTGCCCACCTCACGTCGGTTCATCCCGTCTCGGATACGCGCATCGCCTACCGCGAGTGCGCGACGCTGGCGCGCGCCGGTTACGACGTGGTCCTCGTGGGCGCCGGCAGCGCCGGGGCCCTGCCCCCGGGGGTGCGCCTTCGCTCCGTGCCGATGCCTCGCAACCGCTTCGAACGGATGACCGTCACGGTTTGGCACGTCTTTCGTGCCGCCGTCAGCGAGAACGCCGACGTCTACCATTTCCACGATCCCGAGCTGATGGGGGTCGGGCTGGCGCTCCGGCTGCGCGGCGCGCAGGTCGTGTTCGACGTGCACGAAGACATCCCGCAGGACATCGCCGACAAGCCCTGGTTGCCCGCCTGGGCGCGGCCGCCGCTGGCTGCCGCCTCGACCGCAGCGTTGCGGCTGCTGCAGCGGGGCTACAGCGCCATCGTTACCGCGACCCCCGCAATCGCCCGGCGCTTCGCCCACGGCCGCACCGTGGTCGTAGCCAACTATCCGTCGCTCGATGAAATCCCGCGGCTCTCGCCGGTGCCGTTCGAGCAGCGGCCCAAGTCGGCAATCTACCTGGGCGCGATCACGGAGCTGCGCTGCATCGAGGAGATGCTCGATGCGATGCTCTCGCCCGAATTGGCGTCCGGCATACGCCTCACGCTCGCGGGCACGTTCGAGACCGCCGAATTGGAGCGGCGGGTGCGCGCCATGCCTGGCTGGGCGCACGTGGACTACCTCGGGTTCTGCCCCCGCTCGGCGGTTGCCGCAGCATTCGAGACCGCCAGAGCCGGGCTGCTGCTCTTCCGGCCCGCCGCAAATCACGAAGAAGCGATGCCGACCAAGCTGTTCGAATACCTTGGGGCAGGCCTGCCGGTGGTGATCTCCGATACGATGCGCTGCAGCGCCATCGTCGGTGAGAATCGCTGCGGCATCGTCGTGAACCCGCGAGACGTCGGTGCGATTGCGCGGGCGGTTTCGTACTTGGTCGAGAATCCGGCGGTGGCACAAGCGATGGGAGAACGCGGACGAGCAATCGTCGAGGAGCGGTATCAGTGGACGAGCGAAGCGCAGAAACTGATGAAGTTGTACGCCGAGATCGCGTAGCGGTCACGGCGGTCGTCGCCGCGTACAACGAAGAAGAGTACATCGGCTCGTGCATCGCCGGCCTGCTCGCGCAAGAGGCGGTCGCCGGCGATTTCGAGATCCTCGTGGTCGACGGCATGAGCACCGATCGCACGGTTGACGTCGTTCGCAGTTTCCCCGAGTACGGCACGCGCGTGCGTCTGGTCTACAACCGGTTGAAGCTGCAGGTCCACGCGTGGAACATCGGACTGCGTGAGATGCGCGGCGAGTATTTCGCGATGATCACGGCGCACGCGCAGTACGCGCCGGATTATTTGTCCCGGTGCATGGAGACCCTCGAACGCACCGGCGCGGCCGCTGTCGGCGGCGTCCCGCACGCGAGCGGCGAAGGCTGGATTGGCCGCGCGGTCGCCTGGTGCATGTCCACGCCTTTCGGTGTCGGCGGCGCGCGTTTCCGGTACCTTCAGCGCGAAGAAGAGTGCGACACCGTTCCGCTCATATTCTCGCGCCGCGACTCTATCGAACGGCTCGGCGGATGGGACGAATCGATCGCCTTCGACGAAGATTCGGATCTCGCGTACCGCATCCGCGCGCACGGCGGAAAACTCGTCGTCTCGCCGTCGATCCGGCTGAGGTACTTCGTGCGCCGTTCGCTGCGCTCGCTCTGCAAGCAGATGTACCGGTACGGCTACTGGCGCCGTTTCACGCAGCTCAAACATCCCGGCGTCGTCCCCTTGCGCGTGCTGGCACACGCAGCGCTCGTCGCGGGATTC
>DASRDE010000314.1:0-2056 GCA_035652755.1 Vulcanimicrobiaceae bacterium
GATCGGGCCGGTGTACGCGGTGCCGGCGTGCGTTGCCGACCACGTGACGCTGCCGTCGTTATTGACGGTGCGCGATCCTTGCGAGGCGCCTCCCGCCCAGCCGAATGTTTCGCCGAGCAGTTGGTTTCCGGTGGCGTTGAAACCCGCGGAATCGCTGCAGAACGCGCCGGTGTTGTTCGATGCGGCACCGAGAACCATTTCGCTGTCGGCATCGATCGTTCGCGATCCCGCGATCGTCAAATAGCCGGTCTCGGCGCGGTCGAAGCCGGCGCTTGCGATCGGGAAGCCGTATTGATCGAACGAGGCGTTCGAGTATGAAACGTTTTCGCTGCGGACGGCCTCGGGCGAGTTGCTGTTGGGTGCATACTTGGTCAGCGTCTGCTGCACGTTCTCCGAATTGCTGCCGGTCGCCGCGTACAGACGGACGACGTCGACCGCCGTCTGCGTGCAGGCGCTGTCGTAAAACTCGATGCGTTCGGTCGAGTTGGGCTGTCCCTGTTTGTCCGGTGCGAAGAACTCGACGCCGTTATTGCATTGGCCCGTCGCCGAGAAGTGCACGCGTACGCTTTGCTGCGACGGCGAGCTCATGGTCTCGTTAAAATCCTTGAGGTTCTTGATCGGGCTGCCCAATGAATTGGCGACGCCGATCGATTGTTCGGTTGCGCTGCGGCTGTCTTGCGTATTCCCGCCGCCGCCGCCGGGAAGCGATCCGCCCGGCATGCCGCCGCCCCCGCCGCAGCCTGCGAGCAGTGCGGCCGCCGTGACCGCCGGGAAGAGTGCGAGTATCCGTACTTTCATAATCGTTGAACTCCGTGTCGGTGCGGCGCAGGGCGCCGGGTGAGCTGCGCAGGTGCTCACGTGCCCCTGCTTGACTCATTTATAATCAAAGCGAGGGGTGCGCTGCATGAGCGGGTGCTGAAAGGAGCATTAGCGCTCGATGAGACGAGCGCTCGGCGGTCACAGGACTCCGAGCCGGAAGCGACGTACCCTGCTGGGCCGTAGCGCCGTGGGTAGGTGGCCGAGTGGTTAAAGGCAACAGACTGTAAATCTGTCCAGCTAACGCTGTACGCTGGTTCGAATCCAGCCCTGCCCACAGTTCTTGCGCGCGGGCGTTGCATAGTGGTAGTGCTTCTGCCTTCCAAGCAGACAGCGCGGGTTCGATTCCCGCCGCCCGCTCCAAGAAAGATTTCGCGCAGCGCAACGTTGTGCGCCGTCGTAGCTTAGTGGTAAAGCACGCCCTTGGTAAGGGCGAGAGCGCGGGTTCAATCCCCGCCGACGGCTGAGTTTTCAATGGCCGGGCGGCGATCGCTCGGCCTTCTTGTTGCGCCTTCCGCACGGCGAGCGTAGATTGAGTGCATGCTCGCCAAGGCATCATATCCCACGCAGCTCTTGACGTTTTGGTTTGCGGTGGTGATTCCGGTCGCGCTGCTCGCGCTTGTTATCGGGAGTGCGCTGTACCGGGCGCGCCGCGGTCGCCGGCCGCCGCCCTAGCCGATCGCTTGTGCGAAAGCCTCCACCAAGCGCTCTATGCCGCTGCGGTCCGCGGCGGAAAATCGCGCCTTGACCGGCGCATCCAGATCGAAGACGCCCGCGAGATTTCCGCGGCGTACCAGCGGCACGACCATCTCGGATTGGGATGCGGCGTCGCAGACGATGTGGTCTGCCGCGGCCTGGACGTCGTCGACGACCACCGTCCGGCCGGCGCTAAAAGCCTGTTGGCAGACCCCTTGCCCTTTGGGCAGGCGCGTGCAGGCCGGCTTGCCCGCAAAGGGGCCGAGCACCAACTCACCAGTCGCCGGGTCCGGGAAGTAGAAGCCGGCCCAATTGATCTCCGGGAGCTCGTGGTAGACGAAAGCGGCAAAATTCGCCGCATTGGCGATGAAGTCGCGCTCGTCTTCGAGCAGCGACCGAACCTGGCGTTCCAGCAGTTCGTAATCGGGCGTCACCGCGCCGGCGGTTTCTTGCATGGGTCCTCCGAGGATGCGCGCCCGGGCGGAATCGAACCGCCAACCTCGGCCTTAGGAGTGCCTTGCTCTATCCAATTGAGCTACGGGCG
>DASRDE010000315.1:0-11813 GCA_035652755.1 Vulcanimicrobiaceae bacterium
AGCCCAGATGCACGCCCGGTTCGACGCGAACCGGACGATCGCCGTCGCGGCGGAAGTGGTACGTGATGAACGGCAACTCGTGCGCGGCGCGCACGAGTGCAAAGGCGATGACGTGCGTGAACGAGATCTTTTCCGAACGGCCCGCCGCTTTAATCGCGGCGTTCAATTCCTTGCGGCGCGCATCGAGCACGTCGACGGCCAGCGTTCGAAAACTCGTCGCGGTCGGAATCGAAAGGCTCTGCTCCATGTAGCCTGCAAGCGCGGCTGCAGGCCCCTTGAGCGGCGTTACTGTTGCGCTCGCGGCGACCGGCGGCATTTCGACGCGCGCTTTTCCGTCCGAGACGCGCGGGAGCGACGGCGCCTGCTTGACGACGTCGCCGCGCAGAATCAGGCCGTCCGGACCCGAGCCGCGCACGCGCGCCACGTCGATGCCGAATTTTTTCGCCATGCGGCGCGCCTGCGCCGATGCGCGAACCTCGCCGGTTGCAGGCGGAAGGCTCGCAGGCGGGGGCGTCGAGGGCAACGCCGGCGGACGCGACGGCTTCGCGCCGTTCCCCGCGGGTGCCGTTGGGCGCGGTGCTGCGGCGTCGATCTCCGCGAGCGGCGCGCCGACCGAAACGCTTTGACCCTCGCCCGCAAGAATACTCGCGATGACGCCTGACGCGGTAGCCGGAACTTCGACGTCGACTTTATCGGTCGTGACGCTGACGACGGGCTCGCCTTCGGTGACGTAGTCGCCCGCGTGCTTGAGCCACTCGACGATCGAACCTTCGGTCACCGACTCCCCCATCTCGGGAAGCGTCACGGTGACGATCCGCGGCGTATGCGATGCGCTGCTCGGCGCGGGCGTCGCAGGCGCAGCGGCGCCGGCCGGCGGCGTATCGCCGTTCTGGGCGCGTGCGGCCGACGTATCGATCTCAGCCAGAAGCGAACCGACCGCGACCGTCGCCCCCTCCGCCGCCTCGATGCGCGTGACCACCCCGGATGCGCTCGCGGGCACCTCGACGTCGACCTTGTCGGTCGTCACGTCGACGAGCGGCTCACCCTCGGCGACGTACTCGCCGACCTTCTTGCGCCACTCGACGATCGAGCCTTCCGTGACCGACTCGCCCATCTCGGGCAGGGTGACTTGGACCAGGGTTTCCGGCAAAGCGTTACTCCGTGACTCCTCGCGAACCGAACGTAGGCCTTTTACAGTCGTCCGGCATCCTCATCTTAGCGCGAACCGCCGTGCCCTCCAATGACGTAAACCGGCAAGATTTATGTCGCCAACGGAATAATAGGTATTCATGGACTCGCTCGGGGTGCTGGCCGGCATTTCCGCTTGCGCTTATGTTGCGGACCTTTCAGCGCCGCGCTGATCATGCTGTTTTACCTGAGTAGGACGGCTCCGCCGTTGCGCTTTTATCAGAGAGCGGGCTTGGCGCTGACGTATCTCTTCGTCACTTCGGCCCTGCTGTATGTTTGGACGCCCCTTCAAACGCGAGTCCTATACCGCGGAAAATACGCTCCCAGGTTTGGTATCTTGGTGCCCACTTCGCTGCTTTCGGAGGTGGAATAGCCCTGTCACGGCCCTTAAAACCTACGCCAGCAGACGTCAAGTAAATAATTAATCCGCTGATGGACTAAGAGCCGCCGTTAGATGGAATTGCAGCAGCTGGAGTACTTTCGCGTCCTGGCAAAGACGCAACACGTGACGCAGGCCGCCGAGCAGCTGGGCATTACGCAGCCGGCACTCAGCCGCGCCATCGCCAGGCTCGAGCGCGATCTGGGCGTTTCGCTCTTCGATCATCCGGGGCGATCGGTCAAGTTGAACCGGTTCGGGCGTGCGTATCTCGCGCACGTGGAACGCGCGCTCGGCGCAATAGAAGAAGGCCGCCGCGAATTAGCCGGCATCGCCGATCGCGAGAGCGGAATCGTGGCGTTCGGTTTCGCTCACGCACTGGCCGCGCGCGTCGTTCCGGACCTGATCGCATCGTTTCGCGCCGATCACCCGCGCGCGCGATTCCAACTGCTGCAGAACGCGTCGCACATCATCTTGGACGAACTGGAAGCCGGCGACGTCGATCTGGCGCTCGTCTCCCCGATACCGCCGACGGGCGAGCGCATCGAGACGACGGAGGTTGCGTCGGAAGAGCTGTTTTTGGTCGTGCCGCACGACCATCGCTTGGCGAAACGGCGAACCGTGCGGCTCGCGGAGTTGCGCGACGACACCTTCGTCTGCTTGCGCGAAGGTTACGGGCTGCGCGCGCTGACCGACGATTTCTGCGCGCGCGCCGGCTTTACGCCGAAGATCGCCTTCGAAGGCGAAGAAATCGCGACGCTTCGCAGCTTGGTTGCCGTCGGCTTGGGCGTCGCGATCATTCCCGCATCGGGAGAGGGCGGGCCGCCGGAACTGCGCATCTCCGAACCGGTCTGCCGGCGCAGCATCGGCGTCATGTGGGAACCGGCGCGCTACCACTCGGAGTTGACCAAGCGTTTCCGGCAGCATGTGATCGCTTCATTGCGGCGCGCGTAGCCGCTTTAGTTACAGCAGGTGCGCCGCCCATGCGATCGCGAGGCTGCCGATCGCGATCGCCATCCATAAGATGAAACCCAGGGCCAGAGGCCGTGCGCCGGCGGCCCGGATTGCGGCCGGGTCGGTCGAGAGTCCCACGCCGCTCAGTGCTACCGTGATAAAGACCAAGGCGATTTGCGTGATCGGGCCGTGCGCGAACGCCGGAACGGCGCCGGTGCTGTTCAGCACCGCCGCCACCAAGAACCACAAAATGAACCAGGGAACGATCGCGTTCCAATCGACGCGTTCGCCGCGCGTTCGCATTGCCCACAGGCGTTTTCCGGCATAGAAGAGCACGATCGGCACGATCAGCGTCGTGCGCGTCAGCTTCACGATCACGGCATCGACGCCCGCTGCATGGCCGTACGCAAACGCTGCAGCGACGACGGACGACGTATCGTTGATCGCGGTTCCGGCCCACAATCCAAAACCGCTTTGCGAGAGCTGCAGCGCGTGGCCGATCCACGGAAACGTCAGCACCGCAGCCACGTTGAACAAAAAGACCGTGGAGATTGCGTACGCAACGTCGGAGCGGTCGACGTCGATCACGCTCGAAAGCGCGGCAATCGCCGATCCGCCGCAAATAGCGGTGCCGGCGCCGAGCAGCCGCCGCAGATCGCGATCGATACCGAGCGCTCTGCCCGCCGCGTACGCCAGCGCCAGAACGATGACGAGCGTCCCCAGCATCACGGGAAGCGAACGCAAGCCGCCGCGCCAGACCTCGCCGAGCTGCAGCGTCGCGCCCAGCAGCACGATCGAAAACTGCAGCAGATATTTACCGGCGAACCGGATTCCCGGCGCAAAGCTCGCCGGCACCGTCCACAGACACGCCGCGATCGCCCCGATCAGAATACCGAACACCGGACCGCCGACGATGGGAAACACCCGTCCCAGCCAGTACGCCGCCGCGCCGATAGCGGCGCACAGCGCAAGGCCGCTAAAAGAACTTGGCAGGCTGCGCGGGAAACGCAACGAGGCGATTGCGCTGGAATTTGGGCCGGGCATGCCCGAGCACGTACGCCGACACGTCGTATGCTTCCCGATCGGTCAGCGTTCCGGGCGCGTCCTGCGGCATATTGTACCGGACGAATCCGGCCATCGTGGTGACGCGATGCATGCCTGCGCCTGCGTTGAACGATTTGGGTCCCCACAGCGGCGGATAGATCGACGTGCCGCCGCCATTTGCCAAATGGCACTTCGAGCATTTGGCTGCGTATAGGTCCGAGCCGTGTTTGAGATCCGGCGTTCCGAGCGAAATCGATGCCAAACGCGTTCGCGGATCCGGCTTGGCGCCGATCGGCGTCCCGCGCGAAAGATACGTGATGTAAGAAACGAGCGCGACCATCTCGCGGCTGTCGTACGGCGGCGGCTTTCCGTTCATGCTGTATAAGAAGCACTCCGCGAGCCGGTCCTGCAGCGCGATCGTGCGCTTCGCGCGTTTGTTCCACTGCGGAAATTGGGCCGCAATGCCGACGAAGGAGCCGCCGCGCGGGCGCAGTCCTGCATCGACGTGGCACGCGGCGCAGTCCATGTTCGCGACGATGTACGGCTGCATGAGCGCGCGCGTGTGGTTGACGATGTCGCGCCCGTAGCGGATGAGGTCGCCCGGCTCGCCCGGCGGGAGCCCCGCGGTATCGAATGTGGCCTGCGGCGCGGGAGAGACGGCGGCTTGCGATCCGCCCGAACCGCATCCGGCCAGGAGTGCGGCGGCGGTCAGGGCGGCGAAGATGCGGCCGCTCATGCGAAGGCCGGAGCGATGTACGTGTAATGATGCATCGCTTGCAGGACGGCGATCGTTGCGACCATGGCGGGCACGACCTGCGCTCCCGCAATCAAATGCGTGAGCATATCGTCGGCAACTTGCGATGCCTGCATGCCGGCGGGGGCGTATCCGCCTTTGACCAGCGTGCGCGCTTGCTCTTCCACCGCCGTATGGCAGGTGAGGAAAACGACCCCGCGGCGCTGCAGCGATTCGATCGACGTGTCCTGATACGGGCCGTTGGGATCGTCGGGGTTCGCAGCGGCATCGATGAGGTGCGACGGCTTGAGGTAGACGTTCGAAGTGACGGCGTTTCCCTGCGGGTCTTTGAGCCCGAACGCATCGCCGATCCGGTATTTGCTCCACAGCTCGTCCGAATAGGTGTACACGCTGGACGGCCCGTGTGCCGCTACCACCATCGCGATCGACGACGCCGGGTGGCCGAAGCCGAACTGCAGGCCGTTGAGCGCGTTTTTGACGTTCGACAGCATCTGCGGATGGAACGCCACCGCGTGCCAAACCTGCCGAATGGACGCTTCCGGGCGATCGATTGCGCGCTGGAATGACGCAATGTCGAACTCCGCGCGCCGTTCCACGAAATGCGAACCGCCCGGAACGCTTTGCGCGCCCAGCGTACCCTGCGTTAGTGCGGCCAGCGGCGCGGCAGCCAAAAATGCGCGGCGGTTCATCTTCTCGACCTTCCTGCCGAGGACGGCGGATACGCAGCGATGTACCTCGCAGCATGACTGCTTCCTCCGTGCTCGAACCGGTTCCCGAAGATCTCGCGTCCATTGAGGTTTTGCAGCCGCTGCTCGCCGCGGCAGACGTGTCGCTGCCGGCCTATGCGGCCGTTCCGCGTGACGCATCGCCTCAAACTCCCGGCGTCGTGCTCATCTTGCACATTTGGGGGGTCGACGAACCAATTCGCGACACCGTTCGCCGTTTTGCGTCCGCCGGGTTTGCCGCCGTCGCGCCCGAGCTCTTCCACCGCTCGGACCCGCCGGACGGCGACGGACAGAACGATTACACCGTGTTTCGACCGCATGCGGAGAAGCTGAAGGCCCCCGTCGTCGACGCGGACGTGCGCGCCGCGGCTCAATGGCTCAAAACGCGGCACCCGCACGGCAAAATCGCCGTCGCCGGTTTTTGCATGGGCGGCTTTATCGCGCTGCGCCAAACGATCGACAACGCGGGCGTCTTTAACGCATGCGCGAGCTGGTACGGGCGCGTGGCCGGACTGGAGCCGCAAAAGATTGCAGTTCCGGTCATCGGCAGCTACGGCGAATCGGACACTGGCATCCCAGTCGCCGAGGTGCGGGACTTTTTCGATCGCATCGCCGCTCCGGCGGACCTTGCAATCTATCCCGGCGCGGGCCACGCGTTCTTCGATCGCACCCGCCCCTCGTATGAACCGAAGGCCGCGCAAGACAGCTGGCGCCGGGCGCTGGATTTTCTGACGAAGTATCTGCGCGCGTGAGGCGAATACCCCCAGTGTGACGATCGCGCTTTCCGTTCTGCTCGTCCTGTGCGCCGGCATCGCCGTCGGCGCCGCACTCACCTGGCTTGTCATGCGTTCCGTCGGCGCCATGCACGTCGAAGCCGTCGCCGAGCGGCTCAAGCGGGAAGTGCACGACGCGAATGCGCGCGACTCGCAGATGCAGCGCGACACGTTTTTGGCGCTGGCCGGCGAGCGCTTTGCCGCGGCCGTCGCGCCGGTGCAGCAGAAGCTGACCGAATTCGACACGCTCGTTAAAGATCTGGAGAAGAGCCGGATCGGCGCTTACGAAGGGCTGCGCGAGCAGATCGGCGGCCTGATCGAGCGCAATAGCCGGATGGAAACGGCCGCCGCGCAGCTTGCCGGCGCTCTGCGCAATCCGACGGCTCGCGGCAAGTGGGGCGAAGTGCAGCTGCGCCGCGTTGCCGAGCTGGCTGGCATGGAAGCGTATTGCGACTTCAACGAGCAGCAGACGTTCGAGGTGGGCGACGATCGCGGCCGCCCCGACCTCACCGTGGCGCTTCCGGGAAATTCGAAGATTTTTGTGGATGCGAAAGTACCGCTCAACGCATATCTGGACGCAGCCGAAACCTCCGACGACACCGTCCGGCGCGAGCGCATCCGCATGCACGCGAGCGCCTTCAAGAACCACGTCGACGTCCTGGTGCGCAAGCAATACCAGCGGATCGAGGGCTCGGCGGACTTCGTCGTGATGTTCGTTCCCGGCGAAGCGTTCTTGAGCGCCGCGTGCAGCGAAAACCCGGATCTGATCGAGTATGGCGCCGCCCGCGGCGTCTACATCGCCAGCCCGCTCACGCTGATGGCATTGCTGCGTTCCTATGCACTTGGCTGGCAGCAGCGCGCGCAGGAAGAGAACGCGCGCAAAATCTCCGAGGCGGCCGCGGAGCTGTACGACCGCGTGCGCATTTTCGCGCGCCACTTCGCCGACATAGGCGGCGCGCTGCACAAGGCCAGCGAGGCGTTCAACCGCGCGGTCGGCTCGATGGAAAGCCGCGTGCTCCCGCAAGGGCGGAAAATCAAGGAGCTCGCCTCCTTACCGGACGCCGAGCTCCCAGAGATTGCCGCTGTCGAGATCGCTCCCCGCGACTTGACCGCGCTCGACGCGCAGCCCCGCAAGAAGCGCGCGAATCAGACCGGTTTGTTCACCGACGACACCGTGGCGTAGCCTTTAGTGCGCGGCGGAGGCCTCGTAGCGCCTGAGCGCGTCGAGCGTATTGGCGACGTGTTTGTCGGGTTCCATGTTGGTATACGCGTAGAAGATCTTTCCGGTCGGTGCGATCACGTACGACGTACGATTGGCATACGACGTGTCTTCCGGAAGAACCGCGTCGTACGCCTTGGCGACCTTCAGTTTCGGATCGGCCGCGACGGGGAATTTGCTGCGGCACTCACTGACCGAGAATCTATTGAGCGTGCCGATGGTGTCGTGCGAGACGCCGATCACCGTCGCGTTCAATTTCTTGTAGCGATCGATCGCCGCAGCGAAGTCGTGCGCCTCGATCGTGCAGCCTTTGGTGAAGGCGGCCGGGTAGAAATACAGGACCACCGGTCCTTTTTTGAGCGCGCTTGCGAGGTTGAAAGTGAAGACTTTTCCGCCCATGGATGCCTGCGCTTGGAAGCTTGGTGCCGCCGCGCCCGGCGAGAGACTTGCGAGCGCCGGTGCGCTCGCCGCCGCGATCAGAACGAGCGCGGCAAGAAGACGACGAAACATGTAAGGGCCCTCCGCTCGCACTCTTCTACGCAAGCGGACGGTTGCGCCTTTGCGGGAATGATGAATCTATGGCTGATTGGTCCTCCTACTTCGCGCGCATGGAGGGTGCGCCTATCTCGATTGCCGTCGATTTGGCATACGGCGGCGACGCACCGATCGCGGAAAAGCCGGTTGCATATACGGTCGCCGTTGCGCTCCAAGCACCCGACGAACACGGTATGACCACCGAGCGGGAGTACCGCAGCCTGCAGCTCATCGAAGAGCAGCTAGCCGGCGCGCTCGAGGCGCACGACGTCATCGAAGTCGGCCGCGTGACCGGACGCGGAATGCGCACCTTTCACTATTACGGTCCGGCGCTGCCCGACATCGCCGGCGCAGTCACGCGCGTGATGGAAGCCCACGAAACGTATAAATTTCGAACGCTGGCCGCCTCGGATCCCGAATGGACCATCTATCGGGCCTATCTCTATCCGGACGTGCACCAACTGGCGTTTGCCAACGATATGAAAGCGCTGCAGGCACTCCTGGACGCGGGCGACGACTTCGAGCGCGAGCGTCCGATCGAACACACGATCCGATTCGACGACGTCGAGAAGCGGGACGTCTTCGCGCGCTCCATGGCGGGGCACGGCTACGAGATCGCAGTCGACGCCGCGCTCAATGCGGTGCGCTGCTCTCGTTTCGATACCGTCGATCCGTTCAAGATCACGGAGATGCGCACGGCCTTGACAACGCTGGCCGAAGAGTTCGGCGGTTCGTACGCGGGGTGGACGACGGAGATTCAGAACGGCGCACGCGCCCGCGCGCGGGATAAGCGCTAGAGGCCCATCATGCGCGCGATGACCAGCCGCTGAACTTCGTTGGTGCCTTCGCCGATCTCGTTGATTTTTTGATCGCGGTACATCCGCGAAACGGGATACTCGTCCATGAACCCGTAGCCGCCGTGCACCTGCAACGCCTCGTTCACGACGCGCCGCGAGACTTCGGCGCTGTATAATTTGGCCAAGCTCGCGGTCTGCGCAAAATCGCGGCCGCAATCTTTCTCCCACGCGGCCTTGAGGACCATGAGCTCCGCGTGCTCGATCTCCATGAGCATGTCGACCAGTTTGAATTGAATGGCTTGGAACTTGCTTATGGGACGGCCGAACGCCACGCGCTCTTTGGAGTACTTGAGCGCCTCGTCGTATGCTCCGCGCGCCAGGCCGACCGAGAGGGCCGCAACCGAAATGCGCCCGCCGTCGAGGATCGTCAAAAAGTTCTTTAGGCCGTCGCCGCGCTTACCCAGCAGATTGCCTTCCGGGACCCGGGCGTCGGAAAACGCGAGTTCGCGCGTATCGGACGCGCGCCACCCCATCTTCTTATATTTCTTGCTGCGCGTGAACCCGGGCGTGTTTTGCTCGACGATCAGGTTGCTGATCTCCGGCTTGCCGTCGGGACGAGTACCGGTGACGGCGGTAATCGTCGTGCCGCCGCTCAGATCGGTCCCGCTGTTGGTGATAAACGCCTTAGTGCCGTTGACGATCCACTCGCCGTCTTTGAGCACGGCTTTGGTCTGAGTATTGCCGGCGTCGCTACCCGCACTGGGCTCGGTCAACCCGAAGCCCCAGAGCATCTTGCCCTGAGCGAGCGGAACGAGGTATTTCTGCTTCTGCTCTTCGGTCCCGAACAGGTAAAAAGGACTGGCACCGAGCGAGACGTGTGCGGCCATCGTAATAGCCGTCGACGCGTCGGCGCGCGCGAGTTCCATCACCGCGAGCGCGTAGCTCACCGTATCGGCGCCCGCGCCGCCGTACTGCTCGGGGAAGGGCAGGCCCATCAAGCCGAGTTCGGCCATCTCCCGGACCAAATCGTACGGAAACGCTTCCTCGCGGTCCATCTCTTCGGCTCGGGGCGCTACGCGCTCCACGGCGAACTCGCGGACGGTTGCGCGGATGGCCTTCTGTTCGTCAGAAAGGTCAAAATTCATAACAGTCGGAGGTATCCGTACGGAGGATTTGAAAACTCCTTGTGCAGCGATGATCTCATTACGCGGCGTCTCTCTCGTGTACCCGAACGGAGTGCGCGCCATCGACGGCATCGATCTCGAGATCCGAAAAGGCGACTTCGTCTTCCTGGTGGGCCACTCGGGCACCGGCAAATCCAGCCTCCTGCGTCTCCTCTACCGCGAAATGGCGCCGACGGCCGGCGAGATTACGGTCGACGGCATCCGGGTGGACCATTTGCGCCGCGCACGGGTACCCGCGCTGCGCCGGCATCTGGGCGTCGTCTTTCAAGATTATAAACTCTTGACCGATAAGACGGTCTGGGAAAATGTCGCGTTCGCTTTACAGGTCACGGGCGCGCACACGAAAGACATCTTGCGTCAAGTGCCGCGGGTGCTGGATCTCGTCGGGCTGGCGCACAAGGCGCGCATGTACCCGAGCGAGCTTTCCGGCGGAGAACAGCAGCGAACCGCGATCGCCCGAGCGCTGGTCAATAATCCCAAGCTGCTGCTCTGCGACGAACCGACCGGCAATCTGGATCCCTCCAACACGAGCGAGATCATGGATCTGCTCCATCGCATTAATTTAAAAGGAACGACCGTCGTCGTCGCCACCCACAACCAAGCGGTCGTGGACCGCATGCGCCGGCGCGTCGTCCGGCTCGAGAACGGCAAGATCGTCACCGACGAAGAGCGAGGCTACTATTTCCTTGGACTGGGGCAAGATCAAATTCTTTCTGGGTGAGGTCTTCCGGAGCTTCACCCGCAACGCCGGTATGCAGGCAACCGCTATCGGAACCGTCGCCGTCACCATCGCGCTGCTCGGCGCCTTTTTATATTTGAGGGCGTCCGTCGGGCGGCTTGGCAACGACGTCTTCAGCCAGATCACGATCTCCACGTACATGAAGAGCACGGCCACCGGCGAGCAGATCGCCGCGGTCCGGACCGCTCTTGCCAAAGATCAGCGCGTCGCGGGCGCTCAGTATGTGCCCAAGCAGCAAGGCTTGAAAGAACTACGGGATCGCATGAGGGGCCAGATCGACACGTCGATCCTCACCGAAAATCCGCTTCCCGACAAGTTTCGGATCCTGGTTCGCGATCCGAACGACGTTCCGGCGGTAGCGGCCTCGGTTCGCAAGCTGCCCGGCGTCGACACGGTGGAATACGGCCGCGACGTCGTTCGACGGCTGCTGCAGCTCGCCGCGGTCGCGCGGCGCGTCGGGATTGCGCTCATCGCGATCTTCCTGCTCGTGGCCGGAATCATCATCTCCAACACCATCCGGCTCACGGTCTACGCGCGGCGGCGCGAGATTTCCATCATGCAGCTCGTCGGTGCCACGAATATGTACATTCGGATGCCGTTCATCTGCGAGGGGCTCATCGACGGACTGCTCGGCGCATCGCTCGCGGTGCTCGTGCTGTGGGCCGCGCGCGCCTCGCTCGTGCCCAAGATTGCCGTCGCCTTACCGTGGCTGCAGATCAACGTCGTTCAGATCGATCTCTCTACGCTCGTCCTGCAGCTCTTCGCGGTGGGCGCGGCAGTCGGAGTGGTCGCGTCGTGGATATCAGTCGGACGTTACCTGCGGACGTAATCCGCGACCAGCTCGTCGACGCCTACGCACGCGTGGCCGCCGAGGGCATGATCCACGTCGACGAGCAGCAGCGCATCGCCCGTTTCAACCCGTCGGCCGAACGGATTCTCGGCTACGCCCCCTCGGGCGTCATCGGCACGCCGTTTTTGTCGCTGCTGCATGAGTCCAACCGCGCGGACGTCTTCGCCGCGGTTGCCGATTCGGAGCCCCAGATCGCCAACGTCACCTTCCGCGATTCGACCGGCGCGCCCGTGCCCGTACGCGCGCGCTGCATCGCGGTGGCGGGCCCGGCGGGCGCCAAGAGCTGGATCGTCGCGTTCAATACGCGCCGGAGAATCGAGGAGATCGAGCAGCTCAAAACCGAGCTGGTCAGCACCGTTTCGCACGAATTGAAAACGCCGCTGGCGACGATTAAGGCCTACACCGCGACGCTCCGCGCCAACCGCTCGCTGTACGAATCGCACAGTCAGGAATTTCTCGAGGTCGTCGAGCACGAGGCGGATCGCCTCCTGCGGATGATCGAGGACATGCTGCTCGTCGCCCGAGTGGATGCGGCACAGTTGCTGCGAAAACGGGTGTCCGCCGATCTGGCGCAGATCTTGGACGAGGCGATCGCTCAGGTGCCGCACGATCCGGTGACGCATCCCATCGAGCGGCGCTTCGAGAGCGTCCGCGTCTGCGGCGATCCCGACCGCTT
>DASRDE010000316.1:0-25822 GCA_035652755.1 Vulcanimicrobiaceae bacterium
GCCGCCGATCTCGCGCGGTCCGAACGTTTCTCCGCCCGCAAAGACACCGACGACGACCGCAATCACCGGGATGATCAGCGCCGAGAGGCCGACGATCCAGGCGGCGACGCGCTGCAGAAGCCACAGATTCAAAAAGAACGCAGCGCCGCTGCCGAGCAGCGCCAAGTAGCAGATCGTCAGTATCGACGGCAGCGACAACGCAGTCGCGGGATGCGGATGCTCCAGCATCAGGCCCAGAATGGTAATTGCCGCACCCGAAAGCAGCATCGCCGCGGGCAACGTGATCAGCGGATCGTGGTGGGAATGCCGTTTGGCATACGCATTGCCATAGGCCGATGAGAGCGCGGCTCCGACCGCGGCCAGCGCATACAGCGGCGTGCCGCTCACGTTCGAGGTCAGGAAGATCAGCGCGACGCCGCCGAAGGCGATCGCGGCTCCGAGCCAGACGAGCGGACCGGAGCGTTCGCCCGCGACCCTTCCGAACCCGAACATGAAGAAGGGAAACGTCCCGAACAGCACCGCGGTCATGCCGGACCCGACGTGCGTTTCGGCCGTGTACGTGAGCACGTAGTTGATCCCGAACATAAAGACCGCGAGCACGCCGACCAGATGCCACGGCAGCGCCGCAAGAGTCGTGCGCTTCCCAAGCGCGGCTGCCAGCGCGGCCAGTACGAGGCCGGCAAGAACGAATCGAACGCCGACGCCGGTGATCGGCGGTACGTAGTGGAGGCTTAATTTGATGGCGAGCCACGTCGTTCCCCAAATCGCGCACATGACGGCGTACGCGCCCGTGACTCTTGCCCGCTCGCTCACGGCGAGCTTGACAGCCTTCGCGCCCGTATGGTTTCATGGTCCAATTTTGAAAGTAGAGAGCGCTTGAGATGAGCCAGAGAATGCGCGGCGTGCGCGGAGCCATCACGGTAGAAGAAGATTCGCCCGGCGGGATCGTCGCCGCGACGAAACGGCTGCTGGCAGCGATGATCGAGCGCAACGGCGTTCAAACGGCCGACATCGCCTCCGTGCTCTTCAGCCTCACGCCCGACTTGCGTGCCGCATTTCCGGCGCTCGGCGCGCGCGAGATGGGCTGGGTGCACGTTCCGATGCTGCACTTCACCGAGATCGACGTGCCCGGCGCGCTGCCGCGAGTCATTCGCGTGCTCATGCACGTGAGCACCGAGCGCGAGCAGCATGAAATCGAGCACGTCTACCTCGACGGCGCCGCCGTACTGCGCCCCGACCTTTCGGCGCCGTCGCCGTGACCGCGCTGCAGCGGATCGGCATTCTGGGCACCGGCCTGATCGGCGGTTCGATCGGTCTGCGCGCGCGCTCGAAAGGTTTGCGCGTCGCCGGCTGCGACGCAAGCCCGGCGGCGCTCGCGCGAGCGCGTGAACGCGGCTGCATCGACGATGAATGTACGCGCGAGCAGCTGTATGCTTCGTGCGATCTCGTCGTGCTGGCGATGCCGCCGCGCGCCGTCGTCGAGGAACTGCGCGCGCTCGGACGCGACCGCGCTCATGGGAATGCGGCCATTCTCGACGTCGCGTCGGTAAAAGCGCCGGTGGCAGAGGCGGCGCGAGGCGTTGAATCGTTCGTAGGCACGCATCCGATGGCCGGAAACGAGGGCAGCGGCGCAGGAGCCGCAGATGGAGACCTCTTCGAAGGCCGCACCTGGGCCTACGTTCCGGCGCCGAGCGGCATCGCCACGCAGCGCGCGCTAACACTCATCGCGCTCATGGGAGCGAACGCGGTAGAGGTCGATCCGGAATCGCACGATGCGGCGGTCGCGCTGACCTCGCATCTTCCCCAAATCTTCGCGACGCTGTTCGCCCGACGCTTACGGGATGCGGCGCCCGCCGGCGCGCAGGCCCTTTACGGCCCGGTAGCGCGCGAGCTGCTGCGCATCGGCACTGCCGCACCGGAATTTTGGGACGACGTCTTGGCGATGAACGCGAAAAATATCGCACGCGAAGCGCGCAGATTCGCCGATGCTCTCGAGCGCTTCGGATCAAACGTGCATGAAGGTTAGCGGGCGTTCGCGCCGCAGAACGAGCCAGTAGGCGTGCTCGGCCAGCGCTTCTCGCCCGGTCTCTTCCAGCACGGCTGCGTGGGACGACTGCGAGCCGCCGCGATAGACGTTATCGAGGTCCGCGCGCGCGCGCTCAAAAACAGCATACATGTTCTCGTACCGGCGCGCGTTTTCGCCGAATCCGCGCTGCTGTTCGTAAAACCGCGCAAGCACCGCTACAATGCCCAAGCAGCCGAACACCTTCAATGCCCACGCGGCGAACGAACTCTGCTGAAAATGGTCTAGGAACAGCGCCGCAAAGGCGCAGCACATCGCTAGTACGGTAGCGGTCATTTCGAGACGCTCGAACAAGTGCTTTTTGCGCACCTCTCGCCGTCCGGCGTGCCGATAATAGCTGCACTGCGAATGTATCCAGTCGCGGCAGCCCTCGTGAGCCGGGCCGCAGCCTTCGACCGCGTCGCGCCCGCCCAGGGCTAGGAATGCCGTACGGAGTGCCATGCGGATCCACTGCAGTTCGCTTTGCTGCATCCGCAGGTAGAATCGATCGACGCGGGCGTCCTGCAGCCCGGCGCAGCACCACGCATACTGCACTCGCAGGGCCTCGGACAGGGCGCGGTAATCCTGGTAGCAGTTTTCGAGATCCAGCCGTCTGGCGAGAAGAAAAACGCACAAAGCCAAAAAAATAAGCGGGAACGTAATCAGCAGCGTGGCCGCGCGATTCTCCAAGATTAGAGCGAGCCCCGCGGTCAGCGCCAACAGGTACGTCGCGGACATAGCGTTCAAACTCGCGGCTTGATAACGATCGGCGAGCGCAGATGCGCGTTGCTGCAGGTCTAGCAAGCCATGTTCTTTTCGCGCCCGTGCATTCCGTAAGGCGTCTCGGTTAAACCGATCCAGGCGACCCAGTGCGGCACAGAAGTCACGCTCGGCGATCCGAGCGTCGCGGCGGGGGTGCGGATAGTGCCGCCGAATCGAGAAGCAGTTCTCAGGCTCCTCTTTTCCTTCGCGCGGCGTGACGATCTGATACACGGGCCCGGCGTCCGCAACGTCGCCGTGCGCCAACCTCAAATCGACCGAATAGGAAGTTCCGCCGATGCCCACGCCGTCGACGCCATCCCAAAATGCGACGAGAATATTGGCATAATCAGCGACGTACTCGCTTGCGCCGGCATACTTGTTCGCCGCGCCGGGCGCGTCCGGAGCCGAAACGCGGTCGTATAATCCCTTCAGGACGTTGTCAAAATCAACGCGTTCCCGGGCACTAAGCTCGGTTTCGTACGCGGATGTGTCTTGCGGCAGCACGCCGATGACGGGGATTTTGCGTTCAAGCGCTGCCTGCGCAGCCAGCAGATCGGCGCCCCGCGCAAGCGGCGTAAGGACGAGGAGCTGCGTGGACGGATACAATCGCTCGATTTCATCGAGTACCCGATCGAACTGCTCGCGCAGCCGCGCCTTCGCAGCAGCCGGAACATCGCGGTGCCCGGCGATTCCGATGACCAGCGGTACGCCGGCGAAGTCGCGGCGTAAATGCCCGGGCTCAAGTGACGTCTCCAGCAGTTGCATGCGTCGAGCCTCCAATCGGTTACAGAGGACCGTTTAGCTCTTTTGTCAGATACCACCGGAGCTAACCGGGAGACCTCTTGGCACACGACGTTTTTATCTGCCACGCTTCCGAAGACAAGGAAGTCGCGGGCGCCGCGTGTCTGCGGCTCGAGCGTGCCGGAATTCGATGCTGGATCGCGCCTCGCGACCCCGTCCCGGGCATCCCGTACGCACGTCAGTTGATCGACGCAATAACGGAGTCGCGTCTGGTCCTGCTCGTCTTTTCCGAGCACGCGAACCGCTCCGAGCACGTACTTCGCGAACTCGAAATAGCGTCGAACGCCGAAAAGACGATTTTCCCGATGCGCATCGCGGGCGTCTTGCCGTCCGGTGACTTGCGATATTACATAACGCGGCTCCATTGGTTTGACGCCATCGAGCCGCCGATCGGAGATCGGCTGGACGAGCTGACGGCGCGCGTGGCCGATCTCTTGGGGGCCGGGCCGATTTCGCTTGCGCCCGCGCCGGTCGTCGGGAAGCCGGCGCACGTCAAACTCCCATTGCAACTGACCAGCTTCGTCGCTCGCGAAGGCGACGTCGCGGCCATTGCCGGCCTCGTCCGTAAAGGGCGGCTCGTCACGATCAGCGGTGCGGGCGGCGTCGGGAAAACGCGATGTGCGGTTGAGGTAAGCCGTCTGCTGATCGAAGAGTTTCCGGACGGTGCCTGGTTCGTGGATCTATCCAGCGTGCACGACAGCGGTGAAATTCTGACGGCGGTTGCCACCACGGCCGGTGTCCCCATATCCGGAGGAGAGGCGATCGAACCGGTACTGCTGGCGTACCTCGGAAAACACCGATCGCTGCTGATCTTGGACAATTGCGAACACGTCGTCGCTCCCGTTCGCGAGTTTGCCGGAAACGTCGCGCGCAACTGCGACTCCGTCGCGATCTTGGCCACGAGCCGCGAGGCCCTCAACATCTACGGCGAGCAGTTGTACAGACTGGCGTCCCTCGAACCGCGGGCGGCAATCGCACTCTTTTCCGAAAGAGCGGCAGCGAGCGACGCCAGGTTCGCGCTCTCGGAAGAAAACGAAGCGTACGTAGCGGAGATCTGCCGCAGGCTCGACGGCATACCGCTGGCTATAGAACTGGCTGCGGCCCGAATCCGGATGCTGAGCGCGCAGCAACTGGCAAGCCGCCTGACCGAAAAGATCGGTAATCTCGGCGGGCGGCAAAACGCACCGCGTCAGCAGACGCTGGGCGCCACCGTCGAATGGAGCTACGAGTTACTCTCGGAGCATGAGCGCGTTCTGTTCCGCCGTTTGGGGATTTTCACCGGAACGTTTACCGTCGATCTGGCGAGCGCGGTGTGTCAAAGCGCGGAGATGCCGCCCGATCTCGTCGTCGAGCTTTTCGAGTCGCTTCTGGACAAGTCGCTCATCCAACCCGAGACCATTTCGGGCGAAATGCGGTACCGGCTGCTTGAAGCCGTCCGCGAATTCGCTTCCGAAAAATTGGATTCCGCGAGCGAAACGCCGGCGATGGCACGCGCACACGCTTACGCTTACGCAGAATTCGCGCAAAGCGCTTACCCGGATTGGGGTTTGCCGCAAGACGACGCGTGGATGTCGAATGCGGCCTCGGACCTGGCCAATTTCCGCCGCGCGCTCAGATGGGCGTTTCAGGACGGTGGCGACCCGTTGCCGGGAATGCGAATCGCCGCCGCCATACGTTCGATTTGGATGCGCTTCGATCTGTCGGAAGGGCGGCGCTGGGTCGAAGAAGCGCTTACACGCGTCGGGGCGGAGACGCCTATCGAGGTCACGGCCCGCTTGCACCTTGCAAAAGCGCATTTGAGCGTGGTGCTCGGGGATTATCGCGCTGCACTTCCGGCGGCGCGCCGGGCGATGGAACTCTTCGGCGAAACCGGCGATGCGTTCGGAACGGCGGAGGCACAGCTCTTCGCGGGCGGTGCTTGCGCCATGTTGGGCGACGTTGCGGAGGCGGACGATCTGCTGAACCGCGCACTGCGCACCTTTCGCGAACTTCGGGCCGATCGGCAAACCGGTTCGGCCCTGCAGTACCTCGCCGTCGCACACCTGACGGCAGGGAGCGGCGCGAAAGCCCGGCCGCTCTTTGCCGAAGCACTCGAGGTTTTTCGCACTACGCCCGGTGCGGAACGGTCGGCAAGGCACATGGCAGCCGCGCTGGCTGAATTGGAATTCGAATCCGGCGATGCGGCGGCGGCAATAGCGCTGGTTCGCGAAGCGCTCGAAAAGGACCGCGCCTCCCGCGACGACGTTCTCGTCGTTTTCGACCTGTGCAACATCTCGGCATACTTAATTGCGCAGCAGCGTTACGACGAGGGCGCGGCGGCAGCGTGGGAAGCATTCGAGCTCGCGCGCCGTTTTAACGTTGAAATCGGCGTCGCAGTGGCGCTGCAGCACTTGGCGGCAGTGGAAGCTTTGCAGGACTCGGATGATACCGGCGGTCGCGAGGCTTTAGAACAGGCCGCCCGATCGATCGGCTTTCTCGACCGCTGGTTCGAGACGTCCGGCGCGCGGCGATACTACACCGAGCAGCAAGAGTACGAAAAGGCCTCCGGCCGGCTTAGCTCGCTCCTGGGTGCCGAACAGTTCGAAACCTGCCGTGCACAAGGAGCCGAATGGACGGAGGCCGAGGCCGCCGCAGCCGCGTCGAAAACAGCCAGGACAAGGCGGGGTACGGCAGAATCCGTTTAGGCCTACTTGCGCTCGGTTGGCGGAGCCGGAATCGGGGCTGCGGCTATGAGAAAGATTTGCTCGATCGGGACGCCGTTGCTAACGGCATCGATTGTTTGTGCAGCGCTTCTTGCAGGATGCGCTTCCCGCGTCGCAATGACGCCCGCGACGGGGTCGGCTCTGCGCCAACAGCTTCCGCCCATTCCGCACGTTCTGCCGCTTTTTAATTTCACCGGATCGGGAGGCATCGATCCCGTGCCGGTCCTCGCCGGCGATCCGGCGGGCGCGCTCTACGGCACGACGACCGAGGGCGGAAGCAACGGATACGGCATCGTCTACGAATTGAATTACACGGGCAATTCGAAAAACCCGTACACGGAAACGATCCTTCACTCATTCGACTACACCGGCGGCGCGCTGCCGAAAGCTCCCGTGGCGATGTCGGGCGGCAACTTGTTCGGAACGACGCAGTTCGGCGGGACGTATGGTTACGGTACGGTGTTCGAACTGGTGGGCGGCACCCAATTTCAAGTCCTGTACAATTTCAAGGGCCCGCCCGCGGACGGAGCGTACCCCGCTTCGTTAGTCGCGCTAAGAAACGGCATCATTTACGGCACGACCCTGCAGGGCGGGAACGGAACCTTGTGCCCGGGCGGATGCGGTGCCGTGTACGCACTGGTGCCGGGCGGTTCGGAAAATCTGGTCTATTCGTTTCAAGGCGGCAGCGACGGATGGTATCCGTGGGGTGCCGTCAACGTAACCAGCGCGACGACGCTCTACGGGACGACCCTTTACGGCGGCGGCGCGGGATGCGGGGGATCGGGGTGCGGCACGGTCTATCTGCTGAAATCCATTTCAGGCAACTGGCAGGAGACGATCGTGCACGATTTTGCGGGAGGGCAAAACGACGGCAGCGGTCCGCATTCGCATCTGACGATTATCGGCGGTAATCTCTTCGGTACGACGATAAACGGAGGCTCCCAGAATTGTCTCGACGGTTGCGGCACCGTTTTCGAGATTGCCGTGCCCAGCTTCACCGAAAGCATTCTTCACGAATTCCAAGGCTCAGACGGGGCAGGTCCCTTCGTCGGCCTGGCTCAGAACAGCACCTATCTCTACGGCACGACGCTGAACGGCGGCACGGGCAGCTGCGCCGGTCAACTCGGGTGCGGCGTGATCTTCAAACTCTTGCCGGACGGAACGAACTTTTCAGTCGTCTACGATTTTCCGCCGCCGAAAGACCAGCAGAACCCGGCGAGCGCCGTTTTCGAAGACAAAAAAACCAACGTCATGTACGGAATCCAGTCGGACGGCGGAAAGTTCGGGTACGGACAGTTCTTCCAAGTGCCGACGCCCGCGCCTACGCCGACCCCGAGTTCGCGTTCTACATTCTGAAGACGCCGAACCTCGTGGGCGCGATCGGTGCGTGTGCGGCCGCGTCCAAACCAATGGCGATAACCTTACGCGTGTCGAGCGGATCGATGATGCCGTCGTCCCACAATCGCGCGGTTGAATAGTAAGGGCTGCCTTCGCGATCGTACTTTTCGAGGATTGGCTTTTCGAAGTCAATTTTTTCCTGCGGCGACATCTCGCCCCTGACCGTTGAGAGGACGCTGGCCGCTTGCGGGCCGCCCATGACCGAGATCCGCGCGTTGGGCCACATCCAGAGCTGGCGCGGCGAATAGGCGCGCCCGCACATGCCGTAGTTGCCGGCGCCGAAGCTGCCGCCGATAACGACGGTGAATTTGGGCACTTCGGCGCACGCGACCGCCGTGACCAACTTGGCGCCGTCCTTTGCGATGCCGCCGTTCTCGTACTCTTTGCCGACCATGAAGCCGGTGATGTTCTGCAGGAAGAGCAGCGGCGTGCCGCGTTGGACGCACAGCTCGATGAAATGCGCGCCTTTGAGCGCGCTCTCGCTGAATAGGATGCCGTTGTTCGCGACGATTCCGATCGGGTGGCCTTCGATGCGGGCAAAGCCGGTGACCAGCGTCGTGCCGTAGCGCGCTTTGAACTCGTGGAACTGCGAGCCGTCCACCAAGCGCGCGATGACTTCGCGCACGTCGTACGCGATGCGGCTGTCCGCCGGAATAATGCCGTAGATCTCGCGCGGATCGTACTTGGGTTTTTCCGGTTCGCAGCTGTCCCACTGGCGCGGGAGCTCGCGATGGAGATGCGCCACGATCGAGCGCACGATTCCGAGCGCGTGTTCGTCGTCTTCGGCGAAATGATCCGCAACGCCCGAGATGCGCGTATGCACGTCGGCTCCGCCGAGCTCTTCGGCCGTCACTTCTTCGCCGGTCGCGGCTTTAACGAGCGGCGGGCCGCCCAAGAAGATCGTGCCGTTGCCCTTGACGATCACGGTTTCGTCGGACATCGCCGGGACATATGCGCCCCCGGCGGTGCACGAACCCATGACCGCGGCGATCTGCGGAATCTTTTTTCCGGACATGCGCGCTTGATTATAGAAGATTCGCCCGAAGTGATCGCGATCGGGGAAAACGTCCGCCTGCAGCGGCAGAAACGCGCCGCCCGAATCGACCAAGTAAATGCACGGCAGATGGTTCTGCTCGGCAATCTCTTGCGCGCGCAAATGCTTCTTGACCGTCATCGGGTAATACGTCCCGCCTTTAACGGTCGCATCGTTGGCGATGACCACGCAGTGCTGTCCCTCGACCACGCCGATACCCGCGACCATGCCGGCGGCCGGCGCATCGCCTTTGTACATATCGTGCGCGGCCAGCGCCGAGATTTCCAGAAACGGGGCTCCCGGATCCAGCAGACGATCGACGCGTTCGCGAGCCGTGAGCTTGCCTCTCTTGCGGTGCTTTGCAATCGCCTGCGCCCCGCCGCCGGCGCGCGCAGTTTCGAGCGCTGCCCGAAGCTCGTCGACCAGCGCGCTCATGCGTTCCGCATTGCGCGCGTATTGTTCGCTGCGCCGGTCCAGGCGCGTCTCCAACACGTACGTCACGGGAGCGCGGTTCTTCTCAGACCGCTTTAACCCCGTCTGCGCCGCGCTCCGATAGACTAAATGCATGGCAACGGCCCTAATTCCGCATACCGACGTCGCCGGAATGGCTCGACCGGCAGGCGAGTTGGACGTGCAGCGCGCCCTGGCCCCGTACGGCGGCCCATGGAACGCGCGCCTTGCCGCGCATTTGCTGCGGCGCGCGGGATTCGGCGGCACGCCCGGCGAGATTGCCAGGTTCGCGGCGATGCCGGTTCATCAGGCCGTCGATCAATTGCAGAAGCTGCCGGCCGCGGACGCGATCGCCCCGCCGGACAACCTGTACAGTTTGAGCGCCGCGATCGCGCAGCTCTTTCCGAACGGCCGCCCGAAAGACGTCGACGACACGGAACGCCGCCGGATCTTCGAGCAGATCCGCATGGGCGAACGCACTTCGATCGTCTCGCTCCAGAATTGGTGGCTCAACCGCATGCTTTCGACGCCCGCGCCGCTGCAGGAGAAGATGACGCTCTTCTTCCACGGCCACTTCACGAGCGCGGCGATTCAAAAGGGCGCCGATCCGCAGATGATGTTCGCGCAAAACCAGCTCTTTCGCGAATACGCGCTCGGAAATCTGCGCGACTTGACGTGGCAAGTGTCGATCGACCCGGCGATGCTGATCTACTTGGACAACGCCACGAACGTCGCTCAGCATCCGAATGAAAACTATGCCCGCGAGCTGATGGAGCTCTTCACGCTCGGCGTGGACCATTACACGGAGAACGACGTTCGCGAATCGGCCCGCGCGTGGAGCGGGTGGATCGTCAACCGGCGAACAGGCGCAGCGCAGTTCCTGCCGGGACGGCATGACAGCGGAACGAAAACGTTTCTCGGGCAGACGGGAAACTGGACCGGACAAGACATCGTCAACATCATCTACCGGCAGCCGGCCTGCGCGATGTTTTGGGCCAATACCCTGCTGAACTTCTTCGTGTACAACGATCCCGAGCCGGCGCTGGTCTCTTCGCTGGCCAATGTAATTCGCGCGCACGATTTCGAGCTGCGCCCGATCATGTCTACGCTGCTGCGCAGCAACGTCTTCTTTTCGCAGCGCGCCTATCGCGCGCTGGTGAAAAGCCCCGCCGAGTTTACGATCGGCACGTACAAGGCGCTGGAGCTGACGGAGATAGGGCTGCAAGGTCAGCGCGCCCTCGCGCAGATGGGGCAAGTGCTGTTCTATCCGCCGAACGTTGCCGGATGGCCTGGGGGAGCGAACTGGCTGACGACGCAGACCATGATCGCACGCGCGAACTTCGTCGCATCGATCGTGAACTCGCCGGCGATGACCGGCGACTCTTGGCTGCAAAGCATGCCGATGCGCTCGCAAGAAGCTGCGGGAGCGTTGGTCGAACGGATGCTGCTCGGCGACGCATCGGGCAGCGCGCTCGCACAGCTCACGGCGTATCTGGACGGTTCCAACACGTCGGCTTTGGGCGTGCTCTCGCCCGAGAATTTTCAAGAGCGCCTGCGCGGCGGAATCTACCTGACCATGGCCATGCCGGCTTACCAACTGGGATAAACGTGATGAATCGCAAGATGTTTTTGGCCGGAGCGCTCAGCGGGATTGCCGTCGCCGCAAACACCGAACACGTCTTCGCTCGCGCGCTCGGCGCCGCGCCGCTTCCGGGCCTGCCGGGCGCGGACAA
Organism: Vulcanimicrobiaceae bacterium; assembly: GCA_035652755.1. GTDB lineage: Bacteria > Vulcanimicrobiota > Vulcanimicrobiia > Vulcanimicrobiales > Vulcanimicrobiaceae > DASRDE01. The sequence continues at coordinate 10,942 of DASRDE010000316.1, forward strand.
CCGCGTCTTGGTGCTGATCAATCTGCAAGGCGGCAACGACGGCCTGAATTGCATCGTCCCGCACGCAGACGCCCGGTATTACAGCGTGCGGCCCACGATTGCCGTCCCGCAGGGCGACGTGCTCGGCATCGACGCGCAAATCGGTTTCAATCCGGCGATGCGCTCGCTCAAGGCGATGTACGACAAGGGCCAGGTGGCGATCGTGCAGAGCGTGGGCTATCCGGATCCCGACCATTCCCATTTCCGATCGACCGAGATTTGGCAGACCGCAGCGCCGGACCGGTACGAACATACCGGGTGGCTCGGCCGCTATTTGGACGACGCGGGTTTGCCGAAAAACAACCTCTTCAACGGCGTGGCGATCGCGCAGGTGCTGCCGGAGGTCTTGGTTGCCAACCAAGTCGACGTTCCGGCGATCGCGCAAGTCAACGGTTACGGGCTCATCGGCGATCGCAACCGCGCAGCGCGTACCGCGTACGCGCAGCTGGTCAACGATGAGCGGCTGCCGTTCTCCTCGCCGTATCTGCAGCACGTCGTCGAGATCGAAGACCACGCGCAAAAGGGATCCGAGGAACTGCCCAAACTCATCGCCGGGTATAAGTCCGCGGGCGCCTATCCCGCTACTCCGCTTGGGCGCAGCCTTTCGCTGGCGGCGCAAATTGCAGGAAGCAACTTGGGAACCCGCGTGCTGTACGTTCAGCACGGATCGTTCGACACGCACATCAACCAGAAGGCAACGCAAGACCGGCTGCTCGGCGAGCTCTCCGACGCGCTTTCGGCGTTCTACGCCGACCTCGCCGCGCACGGCAACGATCGCCGTGTGCTGACGATGACGTTTTCGGAATTCGGGCGGCGCATCGAGGAGAACGCAAGCCGCGGCACCGACCACGGTGAAGGTTCGCCGCTCTTCCTGGTCGGGGGCGGCGTACGCGGCGGCGTTTACGGAGCTTATCCCGATCTCGGCAATACCAGCATCGGCAACGTGCGCTTCGCAACCGATTTCCGCAGCGTCTACGCCACCGTGCTCGAACGCTGGCTGGGCCGGAGTTCCCGGCCGATTCTGCGCGGCTCGTTCCCCACGCTCCCCGTTTTGGTATAGAGAGCAGCGCTCAAGCCGGAGATTGCGGTTGTTCGGCCCGCAGGGCAGGCGCCCGGGTATGCCAAATGACCTGCACAATCGATATGGCAGTCGCGGTCGATGCGGGCAGAGACGCCGGTTTTCCGCCCAAGGGCACGCCCAAGAACCACCTGATGGCGTGGCTGCTCGTCATGCTGCGCGCGCGAAATCTCCACGGCTACGAAATCATGAAGGAGTTGAGGTCGAAATTCGACGTCATCTCCGATCCCGGGACGATTTACCGGGCGCTGCGCCAGCTCGAGCGCGACGGATACATTTCGTCGTGGTGGGATGCGCAAGATCAAGGTCCCGCCCGCCGCATCTATACGCTAACCGAGGACGGAAATGCCGCGCTCGCCGTGTGGAGCAGCGCGCTGGAACACTACCGTTCCAATCTCGACGTCTTTTTCACGCTCTACAGCGGCCGCTGGCCGGGAGTCTCGTAGCGGCTCCTCAAACCACAGCACCTTGATCTCCATTCTTTTTTTGGGCACCGGCGGCGCGCGCTTCGTCGTCGCACGGCAGTTTCGCGCCTCGGGCGGCATGTGGATGCGGTTCGGCGATACGCAAATTCACGTCGATCCCGGTCCGGGCGCTTTGGTGCGCGCCCTTTCGCACGTACCGCCGTGCAATCCGCGCGAACTGAGCGGCATCGTGCTCTCGCATAAGCACCTCGACCACGCCAACGACGTCAACGTCATGATCGAAGCGATGACCTCCGGGGGCTTCCGCAGGCGCGGCGTGCTGCTCGCGCCGCAAGACGCGCTCGAGGGCGAGCACGTGGTCTTCCCCTACGCGCAGCGCTTTCCCGAACGCGTGGAGATCAGCCGCGAGCACGGCGGTCCCTACCGGATCGGCGACGTCGACGTCTTCGCGTCGATCCGCCACCGGCACGCGGTCGAAACGTACGGACTGCATTTCTCGTACGCAGGGCGCACCGTTTCATACATGCCCTGCGGCAAGTTTTTCGAAGCATTGGCCGACGACTATCGCAAGCGCAGCCCCGACGTGCTGATCGTCAACGTGCTGCGCTACCACGACGGCTTGGACGTCGACCATCTGACGTTCGAACAGGCCGCCGGCGTGATAGGGCACGTCGCGCCGCGCGTCTGCGTCTTGCAGCACTTCGGGACGAAGATGCTCGAGCGCCGTCCTCCGGTGCTAGCCGGCGAGCTTCAGCAGCGCTTGGGACTGCGAGTCCTCGCCGCTCGAGACGGACTGCTGCTCGACGTCGACCAGGAACTGGCTGCGCTTGCCGGTTGAAATTGCGCGCGTCGGCACCGATGCGGTCGAGTCGTTCGTGCGCAAAACCGAACGCGAGGCGCTCAAGAGCCTTTACGACTTCAGCGTCATCTGGCACGAGCAGCGCTACGCGTTTGCCGCATTAGACGCTGAGGAGATGGTCGGCGTCGCGGAGATTCGCGTTGCCGCCTCGCTCGCGCACGTCGAACGCGTGATTGTCGTTCCGCCGCGGCGGCGTCAGGGAATCGGCCGCGCGCTGCTCGACGGCGCTGCCGAAACCGCCAGCTACTACAACTGCCACAAGATGAGCGCGCTCGTACCGCATGGCGGCGCCGCGCAGCAGTTCTTGGAACGCTGCGGTTATTGCGAAGAAGCGGTGTTGCCGCAGCACACGTTCAAGCTCGACGTTGCCGTCCTTCGCAAGTTTTTGCTCTAAGGCGGAAGTCCGGTCTCGCTAGAACGTCGCGCCCGGCGGGCGTTTGCGTTTGCGTCCAACGGGCTGCCAGCGCGAGCGCATGTCCGCGTGCGCCTTGAGCGAGCCGTTGTACAAGAAGACGCGTCCGCGTTCGGAGCTGGCAGTGACGACGGGGCCGCCGCCGTCGACGAGCGCTTGCGCGTCGTTTTCCGATCCCTGAACGCGCGAGGGGCGATCGAAGCTTTGGTAGATTTGACCGTCGCCGCTGTGGGCGCCGATCTGAACGCCGCCGCCGCTTACGCCGATACCGACGTTCCCTTGCTGCGACTCAAACCGCGCTAACCCCGGCGCAAACGAACCGTCGTCGTACAGCACGTTGCCGGTCACGCTGCTGACTTCGATTTGCCGAGCGTAGCAATGTTCGAACGAGATGTTGCCGGCCGCGGTGCGCGCGCGCAGGCGGTCGAACGACGAATTCGAGACGGTGATGGGCCCCCGCGCGACTTCCAAGAATCCTTCACCGCCGACGTTCTGCGCTTGGATGCTTCCGTTGTGCACGCGCGCGACGAAACTGCCGGTGTGGTAGTCCTGCATCTCGATACGCCCGCGCCCGACGTTCGCCCACAGCAGGCCGGTGTCCGAGGGCACGGTAAGCGTCACGGTTGCGTTCGAGTCTCCGCCCAGAATCGTGATGCCGTCGTGGCTGCCGTTGCCGAGCGAATTGACGGCGAACTCTTCGGCCGGCAACGTAATGGGACCCGACGGCGATTGCACCGACGTCGAAAAAATCGGGATGTCGCCGCCGCGCAGCGCGCTTTGGACGGCCTGACCGGCAAAATGTTGCGCGGTCACTTGTTGCGTGGACGACACGTGCACCTGCGAGCCGGGACCCGTGCGAACGATCAGCACGCCCGAGCGCATCTGAAACCTGACGGCCGGCGCGCTTCCTACCGGGAGGGTGAGGTCGTTTCCGGTGTCTGCGAACGATACGCCGGAGGCCAGCCCAAATGCAAAGAGAGCGGCTGACGCCGCTCGTGCAAGCCATCCGAGTGCCGATCGATCCACGTAGCCATTGTAGGGTGGCGGCCCTCCCCGGCCATGAAAATTCAATGAATTCGCGGCAGCCGAACGCGGAAGAGCGCCCCGCCGGAGCGGGCCCGGTCGGCTTCGACGCTCCCCCCGTGGATTCGCACGATCGAGCGCACGATGGCCAGGCCGAGCCCCGTGCCGGGCACGGCCCGGGTGCGCGAGCGATCCGCACGATAGAAGCGGTTGAAGACCTGGGGCAGTTCGCTGGGCTCGATGCCGGGGCCGGTATCCTCCACTTCGAGCCATGCCCATTGTACGTCGCCCCCGACGCGAACCGTCACGCCGCCGCGCTCGGTGAATTTAATCGCGTTGTCGATGAGGTTGCGGGCCATCTGGCGCAGCAGCGCGGGGTCGCCCTCGACGATGGGCGATTCTTCCGAACTTTCGAGCTCGAGGCTCAGGCGTTTTTCGCTCGCCCGCTGCGCCGCGGCACTTACTGCTTCGCGCGCAACCGCCGTTAGCGAAAGCGGCTCCTTCGGGATCGCATCGCCCGAGTCGGCCTTGGCCAGCGTGAGCATTCCGCTGACCATGTTCGAGAGCGACGTGCTCTCGTCGATGATGGTCTGCAGGCTCTCCTTTCGGACCGTCTCGTCGCGATCGCCCCAGCGCGCCAGCATCTGCGCGTTGGCGTTGATCGACGTAAGCGGCGTCTTCAACTCGTGCGATGCGTCGGAGATGAATTGCCGCTCCCGCGCGAAGGCCTCCTCGAGCCGAGCCAGCAGATCGTCGAAACTCTCGGCCAGGTTGCCGATCTCGTCGCGGCGCCCGTTCCAATGCAGCCGCCGGTGCAGCCCCTCCGAGCCGATCTCGTGCATCGCGTTTGCCAACTCGTTGATCGGATTGGTCGCCTGCGAAGCCAGCGCATACGAAAGGATCGCCATCAACAATGCGGCGATGACCAAAATGACGATCATCGAGAGCTGCGTCTGGCGAAATGCTCGGAAGAGCTGGTCCAGCGGCTCGCCCACCTGCACGACAGCGGCGCGCGGACCGCTGGCCAGCAGCGCGCTGTACACCAGGAACGGACGGCCGTTGACCGTCACGTCGCGCGTGGTCGTGCGCCGTTCGAGCGTGACGCCGCTTGCGCCGAAGCTCGGCATCGCGCCCATGTTGAAGCTCTTCGCCAGCATATAGCCGTGCGGATCGTCGACTTCGATAAACGTCGTCGGTGAAGCCCAGCGCTCCAAGTTGTCGGGATTCTCGAGCACGCGCAGTGCATCGCCGTTGTCCGCAAACGTAAACGAGTTCGGCGGCGGCGCGGCGGAGCGTTCGATGTCCGCCACGGTCGCCGTCGCGCGTTCCAATGCTTGGTTGCGCAAGATCTGCTCGAAGCGCAGCGTGATGGCGATGCCGAGCGCCGCCACGACCGCGATCAACAGCAGCGCGTACCAAATGGCAATGCGCCAGCGCAGCGACGTCACAGCGCTCGGTTCCGGGGCCTAATCTTTGATCGTGTACCCGACGCCGCGCACGGTCGTGATGAGTTTATCCTCAAAACCTTCGTCGATCTTTCCGCGCAGATACCGGATGTACACGTCGATGAGATTGGAGTCGCCCAGAAAGTCGCTTCCCCAGACGCCGTTGAAGAGTTCGTCGCGCGTGTGCACCTTGTTGCGGTGAAGCAGCAGATATTCCAGCAGCGCGTATTCCTTGGCGGTCAGATTCACCAGGTTGCCTGCGCGGGTGACCTCGTGCCGATCGCGATCCATCACCAGGTCGCGGTATTCGATCACGCTGCGTGACGGCTGCTTCTCCCGCAGGCGCGCCCGCACGCGCGCGAGCAATTCTTCGGTCGAAAACGGCTTGGTCAAATAGTCGTCGGCGCCCATGTCCAAGCCGGCGACCCGATCCGGCACCCGATCTTTGGCGGTCAGCATGATGATCGGTACGCGGCTCTTGGCGCGCACGCGTTTGCAGACTTCGATGCCGTCCATGCGCGGCAGCATCAGATCCAGGATGATCAGGTCGGGCTCTTTGAGCGCGCGTTCCAGCCCGGTCAGGCCGTCGCGCGCGGATTCCACCGTGTAGCCTTCATGCTCGAGTTCGAGCTGAAGAACGCGGCTGATCGCGGCGTCGTCCTCGATCACGAGGACCCGGTACTGCTTGTTCTGCGCGGGCGCGGCGCTCGAGGTCATGCCATGGAGTTATCGACGCGTCGCGCGCAAAGCCCCGGCTACCGGCGTTAAATTCAGCTGAGAAATCCAGAGCACCAGACCGCCGCCAGCGGCCGCCCAGAGCAGCGTCTGCGGCTTGGCCAGCGCGGCGAGGCCGTCGGCGGCGCGATGGGTGAGGATCGAAATCGTCTGCGAGTCGGCATTGTGGCCGGCCAGCACGGCAACCCATGTCAGCAGCGCACAAACCGCTCCCATCAGCCACAGCTCCCAGGCGGGCACCGCCACTTGCGGACGGTAAATCGTGGCCGCCAAAATATCGCGCCGCAGGTCCGCCGGCGGCTCCTCGAGGTCGAGCGCGAAAAGTGCCCGTTCCAGGTCGTCGTCGTTGCCGTAGTGTTTCATTCGGTTACCCCCGCGGCGTCTTGCGCGAGCATGCGCCGCAGCTGTTCCTTGGCGCGAAAGAGGTGCGTTTTCACTGTACCCATCGGAATCTCCAGCACCTTGGCGATTTCATCGTACTGGCGGCCTTGCAGATGGTACAGGGTAATGACTGCGCGATACTTTTCGGGCAGTGCTTCGATCGCCGCTCGAAGGCGTTGCGCTTCGTCCAGCGCGATGGCCGTGTTCTCCGGTCCCGCGCCCGGGTCGGCGCGTTCGGGCAACTCGTCGTTCGAGTAGCGTTTGCGGCGCGCGAGCCGATCGCAGCAGGCGTGATACGTGATCGCGAAAATCCAGGTCGAGAACTTCGCTCCCGGCTTGAAGGTGCGCAGGCTGCGATACGCTTTAAAAAACGCCTCTTGCGCCACGTCGCGCGCTTCTTCGCGATCCCGCAGGGTTCGGAACGCCAGATGGTAGACGGCCCGATCGTACCGCTCGACGAGCGTTCCAAATGCCTCCGGCCGCCCGCCCAGTGCGGCTGCAACCAAAGCCTGGTCGTCGACGTAGTCGGCCGGGTCGATCGAACGTGCCTCCAAGAGTGCGGCAGCCACAACGAGTGTACGCGCCGGCGCGACGCATTGTTTCGGCTTGCCGCCCCCTGCCGTCCCGCGAAACAAAGGCCGGGGCCTGCCGTACATCGGGCATGCGGTACACGAGAACGGGCATTATCGTCGCCCTCGTCGGCGCGGAGATCTTCATCGCAGGAGCCATCCTGGCGCTCCTCGGCGGTCACCACGGCTGGGCCGTCGCGGCGGCCACCGCAAACGCCGCGCCCCTGCGGACCATCGAAGCCTTCGACGCGGGCTCTGCGCCCCGTATACAAATCGACGACGCCGATTCGCGCGTCACCGTTTCGGTTTCGACGGACGGCCGCGTGCACGTCGCGGATGAATCCCGCTATGGCGGGATGCGCTGGGGCGATTCGCCACCTGGACTCACGGCCGAACGAACCGGCGACGGCGTGCGGATCTTCCGCCCCTCCGCGGGTCAATGGTCGATGTTCGGCTGGGAAGACCGGCGGATCTCGGTCCAAGTTCCGGCGGGCGCGGCGGTCGAGATCGCGCACTGCGCGGGAGCCGACGTCTCAGGACTGAGCGGCGCGGTGAGCGTGGTATCGGACGACGGCGATATCGCCGCTCGCGACATCACAGGGAACGTGCAGCTGCAGACGGCCGACGGTCACGTCGAAGTGCAGAACGTGCGCGCGGAGCGGCTCGAAGTTGCCAGCGACGACGGACATTTGACGCTGCGCGACGTCGCGGTTCAAACGCTGCAGGCAACCACCAAAGACGGCAGCATCGAGGCGACCGGCCTGCGCGCAAACGGCGGGGAGATTCGCACGGACGACGGCGGTGTCAATCTAGCTTTCGACGCGGTCAATCTCTCAATCCAAGCCCGGACCGACGACGGCAACGTCACGTTCGACGGCCGCAACACCGATAGCGGAAATGCGGACTCTTCGAGCGGGTTCTTCCACGTCGGGTCGGGCGGCGGTCAGCTGTTGGTCTCGAGCGGCGACGGCGACATTCACATTCTTACGAACGGAGCATCCTAAAAATCATGTTAATGGCTGACGCGGAAACCTTCGTCCCAGTCGTCGGCATTCTGGTCCTCTTCGGACTGCCGATCACCTACGCGATCATCAGCCGGGTGCTGGCACATCAAGAGCGCATCGAAATGCTCCGGCGCGGAATCGTTCCGCCGCCGGATCCCAAGTGGGCCAAGCGCGCCGCGCGCTGGGGCTACGCCGACCCAGGAATGGCAGCTCCGCCCCAGGGCCAGCCGTACGCGACGGGCTTCGAACCCTACGGCGTGATGCGGGCCGACAATTACCTGCGCAAGGGCATCACGCTGGCGATGATCGGCCTGGCGCTGCTCATCGGACTCTCGTTCATCGGGGGCGGGTATCCGGGACCCTGGCTGCTCGGCGGGCTGATTCCGCTCTTTGCGGGCATCGCCCAAATCATCATCGCGCTGCTCTCGGGCGCCCGGCTCTCGTTCGGCGGCTTCCAGGGCCCCGTAGGCGGTCCGCCGCCCGGACCCGGCGTTCAGTACGACGCCCCCCGTCCCGGCGCACCTCCGCCCGGCAACGGCCCGCGCGACGCGGCTTCGGGGCCCTACGCTTGGCGGCCCGGCCCCACGACGGAGCTGCAGCCGGGCCCTCGTCCGCCCGACGTGAAGCCCTAGTAGAAATCAAAAACGGCGCCGGGGCGCCGTTTTTTTTATGAACGATCCTTGTTGGGAGGGTTCACTTGCAACTGACCAGGGCGATTGCCCATCCAGCCGCAGTTCTGGTGCGGACGAGGTACCCGTCCGACGTCCGGTCATACACTTGGTAGCCCGCTCTGAGCGCGTCGGCTAGCGATTTGAAGACCATGAGACCTGCCATTTTTCGTGGACCCTCCTTTCCTATTTTCTTTCTCTATACCCTATAACGGCTTTAGTCGTAGTGAAGTTCAGCCAATAGTCGCAGATTTCATTAAAAATTGCGTTACGGAAGTATGTCGGGATGGATGCGAGAATGGCAGTCGGCATGCACGCGGTCTCGGCTGCATCGGTACACCAAGCTCGCGTACTCGATCGAACCGAGCTTGCACCCGGCGTAGTTCTTATAGGATTTGACGCGCCGGATCTGGTCGATGTGACGCGTCCGGGCCAGTTCGTGATGGCGATTCCGCCCGGAGGCGAGCGTGCGGCAACCGCACTCGGCGTCTACGAAGCACAAGGGAACCGAGCCAGCATACTCTTTTTCGTGTGCGGTCCACGAACGCGTGAGCTTTCCGAGTTGCGCGAAGGCGATCATCTTGCTGTCAGCGGTCCTCTCGGTAATGGTTTCACATTCACTAACGCACGTCACGTTGCAATCGTAGCAGGGGGCGTAGGTATTGCGTCGGTGCTACTTCCGGCCCAGCACCTAGTCCGAAAGGGCATCCGAACCCAGCTGTACTACGGGGCCCGGACCGCGCGGCTGCTCGTCGAGATGGAACGGTTTGCGGCTGAAGGCTGCGAGATCGTCTGCGCGACCGATGACGGCTCGTTCGGGCGTCCGGGCTTTGTGACCGAGGCGCTCGCCGAGGCTCGTGAGAAGCCCGATCTGATTTTGGCATGCGGACCGTCACCGATGCTGCGCGCAACTGCGGCCGTCGCGGCCAAGCTCGGCGTGCCGGCGCAAGTTTCACTGGAAGAGACGTTTGCGTGCGGAGTCGGCGGATGCTGGGGTTGCGTCGTGCCGATCGATCGCGCCAGCGCGCAAGCTCCGGGTTTTCCGGGGCCGGGCGAAGGCGGCAGCGACGTCGTGTATGCACGCGTCTGCAAGGAAGGTCCCGTGTTTTGGGCGCACGAGCTGCGATGGTGATCGCACCGTCCGCCGTCGATCTGAGCGCGCGCATCGGCGCGCTCGAGCTGCCGCTGCCGACGCTGATGGGCAGCGGCTGTTACGGTTCGGGCGAAGAGTATGCGCCCTTCGTGGATCTCTCGCAAATCGGCGGGGTCGTGCTCAAGAGCGTGACGCGCTGGCCTCGGCTGGGCAACCCGACGCCGCGATTGGTGCCGACGCCCGCCGGTATGCTCAACGCGATCGGCCTGCAGAATCCGGGCATCGACTACTATTTGCGCCATGAAGTGGCCAAGTTCGCGTCGCGGCCGTGTAAAGTGATCGGCAGCGTCGCCGGCTTTTCGGTCGACGATTACTCCTATGTCGCCGAGCGGCTCGCGCAATGCGACGAATTGCACGCGATTGAAGTCAATATTTCATGCCCGAACGTAGCGTCCGAGGGCGAGACGTTTGCGTGCGATCCGTATCTGACCGGCCGCGTCGTTCGGGCCGTGCGCAGCGTGACCGGCAAGCCGCTCATCGTAAAGCTCTCGCCGAACGTGACGGATATTGCGTCGATCGCGCGGGAAGCGCAGGATGCCGGCGCGGACGCGCTCGCCGTCATTAACACCGTGCGCGGCATGTCCATCGACGTCAACACGTGGAAGCCGCGCCTGGGCAACGTCACGGGCGGGCTGTCCGGCCCGGCAATCCGGCCCATCGCCGTCCTCGCGGTGTATGAAGTCGCGCGCGCGGTGACGGTTCCGATCGTCGGTCAGGGCGGCATCGAGACGCTCAGCGACGCGCTGGAATTCTTTCTTGCGGGCGCCGCCGCGATCTCCATCGGAACCGCGAACTTCACCGATCCGCGAATTCCCGTTCGAATCGTCGACGAACTGCGCGAATATCTCGCACACCGCGGCGTGCGTTCTCTGCGCGAGATCGTCGGCAAAGCCAACGTCGGCATCGGCTCGCCGGATCAGTACGAGGGCGACGAAGGATGAGTGCGCAGCTCGTCGTCGCGCTCGACGTTCCCGACGCCGCCCGCGCGGAAGCGCTAATCGACGAGCTCTACGAGCTCGATCTCATATACAAAGTTGGGCTGGAATCGCTGTACGGTTACGGCGAGCGGCTTTTCGCCTACGCGCAGGCGCGCGACGTCCGCATCTTCATCGATGCGAAGATTCACGATATCCCCAGGACCGCCGCCGCTGCCGTAACCCAACTGGTTCAGCACGGCACGCACATCGTCAACGTCCACGCGCTCGGGGGAGCGGCGATGATGAGCGCTTGCGTGCGAGCTGCCGGCGCGCGCGCCGCAGAACTGGCGATGACGCCGCCGCACGTCTTTGCCGTCACGGTGCTCACGAGCATGTCGGCACGCGATCTGGAAGCGGTCGGCTTGCAGGGCGATGCAGAGTCGAATGCGATGCGCCTGGCACGATTGGCGCGCGACGCGGGCTGCGACGGCGTCGTGTGCAGCGCGCACGAATCGGCGTCCATCAAAGCGTCGCTGGGTGAAGACTTTCTCACGCTCACGCCGGGAATTCGTCCTGCGGGCGAAGCCGCTCACGATCAGCACCGCGTCGCCACGCCGCGCGACGCCGTTCTTGCCGGCGCCGATTACTTGGTCGTAGGACGTCCGATTACCGGCGCACGCGATCCGCTCTCCGCCGCACAGGAAATTCTTTCCGAAATGCGCACCGCGCACCATAATGTGTCATCCTGAGCGGAGGCATGCCGCGCATTGCGCGGCCTGCGCAGAAATGTGTCATCCTGAGCGGAGGCACGCCGCGCCTCGCGCGGCCCGCGCACAACTGTGTCATCCTGAGCGGAGGCACGCCGCGCCTCGCGCGGCCCGCGCAGTCGAAGGACGCCATGACCTCTAATCTCGATCTGGAGGGCGAGCTGCAGAACCGCGGCGCGCTGCTGCAGGGCCACTTCAAGCTGAGCTCGGGCCGGCACAGCGATCGGTTCATTCAAAAGTTCCGTATTTTGGAAGACTCGGCGCTGCTCGAGCCGATTGGGCGCGAAATTGCGGCGCGTTTCAAGCAGGCGTCGCCCACCATCGTGGTGAGCGCAGCGGTGGGCGGCATTCTGCTCGGGTACGAAGTCGCGCGGGCGCTCGGTACGAAGGCGATTTTTGTTGAAAAGGAAGGCGGCGTTCCCGTCTTGCGACGCAATTTCGCACTGGCGCCGTCAGACCGCGCTTTGGTCGTGGAAGACGTGGTCACCACGGGCGGATCGGTGAAGGAAGTCATCGACGTCGTACGTTCGCACGGTGCGCAAGTCGTCGGCGTCGGGATCATCGTAGAACGTGCGCCCGCGGATTTCGGCGTCCGCACGGAAGCGCTGCTGCGAATGCCGATCGTGTCGTACGATGCTGCGGACTGCCCGCAATGCTTGCGCGGCGAGCCGATCGCCGACCCGGGGTCGCGGCGCGCGAAATGACGGAGGGTGCGGTCCTGGTGCGCGAAGGGCGCCCTGCGGATCGCGCTTTCGTCGCGGATTTGGGGCGGCGCACGATCGCCGATTCGGTTGCGCCGTTCCGGCACTTCAACCCGGCCCTCGTCGATGCGAGCTTTGAAGGTTTGCTCGACTTCGTATACTCTCAGCCGCACGTGATGCTGATCGCGGATGCCGGCGAGCACTCCGTGGGCTTTGCGCTGCTGCTGACGGCCATGCCGGACGAGGTGACCCGCATGCCGCAAGGCTTCGTAGCCTACATGGCCGTGGAACCTTCGCGGCGCGGGCGCGGTATTGCAAAGCAGTTGCTGGGCGCTGCCGAAGAAGAAGCGCGGCGTCAAGGATTGCCGTACATGGGCCTTATGGTGACCGAAGAGAACGTAGCGGCCCGCGCACTTTACGAGCGTTCGGGCTACGTGACCGAACGGCGGCTGCTGTGCAAACTGCTGTAGCCGCCAGCCGGCGGCGCACGTGGTTCGCCGTCATCGGCGTGCTGTTGCTCGTGCTCGCCCTTTGGTTTGCCACGCGCATTCCCAAAACCGTGGCAGTCTTCGTGATCGCAGCGTTCCTCGCGTCGGCGGTCGCGCCGATCGTCGGTTGGCTCGAGCGGCATCGCGTTTCCCGCGTCTGGGCGATCGCGTTGGTCTATGCGATGCTAGTGCTGGCCACGATCGTGGTCCTCTTAATCATCGTGCCGATGACCGTCGATCAGTCGCAGTCACTCATTTTGAACGTGCCGTCGTATTTGCATGCGGTGCAGACGTGGGCCCAGGCATTCGAAAGCGCGCTGCGCGCGCATTTTCCCCACGCCAACGTGCCGTCCCAGCTGTTGAACATTCAAACGTTCGGCTCCCAGCGCGTCAGCGAAATCCTCAACCTCGCGATCGCCTCGCTCGGCGCTTTCGCAATTAATATAGCCACGGGCTTGTTCATCGCGTTTTCGGCGATCATCCTCTCATTTTTCTTCTTGCTCAATCCGCAGCGATTGGCCGAAGGCTTCGCGGGGTTGTTCCCGCCCAGCAAACGCGCGACCGCGCGCAAACTCTCCACCGAAGCGGTCGCGGTATTCGGCGGGTATATCGCCGGCCAAGTCATCGTCAGCGCGATTACCGGCTTTGTGATCGGCGCCCTCACCGCGGTGTTCGGCTTCAAGTTCGCTCTGCTGCTGGGGATCCTGAGTGCGATCGGTTACGCCATTCCCATCATCGGGATGCTGGTCGTGCAGCTGATAGCGCTGATGCTCTCGGCACCGCAAGGCGTCTTTATGGTGATTGCCGTGCAGGCAATCGTATTCGGCGTCGCACGCATAAGCGACAACGTGCTCGTTCCCAAGATCATGGGCGGCACGGTCGGCGTGTCGCCCATCACTGTCATGTTCGCCGTATTTGCCGGCGGCGAGCTCTTCGGATTGCCCGGCTTAATTCTCGGTATCCCGGCCGCCGCAATCGCGCGCCTCTTCTGGCGCTATTTTCTCGGCCCTTGGCTGCACGGACAAATCGATTCGGTCGACGATGGGCAGCCGCAGCCGCTGGCGATTATGGATGCTCCCGCAGTCGAGCCCGCGTCGCTGCTGGAAGGCTGAGCGGTGAAATCGTTCGTCAGCGAGCCTCTTCAGCCGGTGGGCGCCGCCAGCGCCGTTTCGGGCGAACCCCAACTGCCCGGCGCGTTCGTGCATCGCGGAGAAACGATCGAAGTCGGTAAGGTCTTACGGACGTGGCGTTCGACGAAAACCGATCGCGGCGACGTCTACCTCAAACGGCATTGGTTTGAGTTTGAAAGCCGCGACGGCCGCGTCGTCACAGTCTATTTCGATCGCGCTGCCAAACGCAACCAGCCGGCATGGTGGCTCTTTACCGCTTCGGTGTCGCCCTAACGCGTTTCGGGCGCACGTATGGTAATGTAGCGCAGCAAGACCAAGGTTTCTGCTAGAAACCTGCTTAACGTGCGGCGAGCGCCGTGCACTTGGACTATTGCGCTTGTTTCGACTGTTGTGTACACTTAGCGACAGGCGTCGCCGTCCAAAATTAGTGATGGCGGGTGTGAGGCCACCGGGAGGCTTAAAGATGTATACATCGCAGAGGCGCGAACCGCGTACAGGTCGCGCATTTTTATTATCTTTTTTTGGCGGCATCGCTGTCACCGCGGCGCTCGTTGCGTGCGGGGGAGGGCAAAGCACTCCGGAGGGCGCGCGCACAAGAACCACGCATATTTCATAGTTCAAAAGGCGCCCTCTGGAGTGTACTTTGGCTGCCAGTGCAACCCCCAAGGCGTTTCGGGTAAATCGTCTTGGCCAACGCAGGAGTCGGAGACTGAAACGGTCGAGGGTAACATTGGCCGATATTTCGCCGTCCACAACCTCTATCGTCAATGGTCCGACGTTGCGAGCATCACAAGCAACTCGACCGACGCAGAAATCAGCGGAGATATTAGTCACGGGCGCGTGCCAGTCATTGCGTTGCAGTGCTTCGACAATATCGGGGGCGCCAATTACAATCTTGAACAGATCGCGAGCGGTTCAGCGTACAACGACTTAGTTTCTATCAGAAACGCCCTCGCAAATCTTCAATACCCGCCAGGGACAAGGCTTGCCGGTAAGGCATACCCAATAGTGCTGCGCTGGTTCTGGGAGTTCAATCTCAATATAACGAACCCGCCGCCCAATCCGAACAACAACAACGGATGTTTCA
>DASRDE010000317.1:0-7039 GCA_035652755.1 Vulcanimicrobiaceae bacterium
TTCGCAGTTCTGACCGAAGGCTACCTCGACGATCCGTCCGCGGGGAAGACGGCGCACGGGGTCATGCGCTTCCGGCCCGAGGAGATCGCCGCGGCAATTGATTCCAAGTATGCGGGCAAACGAGTGCGCGACGTCGTTCCATCGCTGCCGTGCGATGCGCCGGTCGTCGCGAACCTGCAGCAGGCGCTCGCACACCGGCCTACTTCATTGCTGATCGGCGTGGCCACGCACGGCGGCATGCTTCCGGCGCATCTGCGGGGCTGCGTTCTAGGCGCGATAGACGCGGGCTTAGAGATCGTCAACGGCCTGCATCAATTCTTGAACGACGATTCCGAGTTCGTCGAGCACGCGCAGCAAAGCGGTGCGCGGTTGTGGGACGTGCGAGCCGTGGGGACGGTGCCGCTCTTTTCGGGCGCGGCCTATCGTGTGCCGGCGCGCATCGTGCTCGCGGTCGGCAGCGATTGCGCGGTAGGCAAAATGACTGCGACGCTCGAGATCGAACGGGCGGCGCATCGCAGCGGAGCGCGAGCCGAATTCATTGCCACCGGGCAAACCGGGATCATCATCGCCGGGTGGGGGACGTGCGTGGATCGCGTCATCTCCGATTTCGTGACCGGCGCCGCCGAACAACTGGTGCTCAACGCTTCGCCGCAAAGCGACGTGCTGCTGGTCGAGGGTCAAGGGTCGATCTTCCATCCCGCTTACGCGCCCGTCACCATAGGCTTGCTCTATGGGAGCGCACCCGACGCACTCATTCTCTGCCATCGGCCGAACACGAAGAAAATCGACGGTTTCAGCAATTCCATCCCGCCGCTGCGCGAGCTCGTCGAGGCGCACGAGAAGCTGCTCGAGCACGTGAAACCCGCGCGCGTTATCGCCGTCGTGCTCGACACTTCGGCGCTCGACGCGGCTTCCGCACAGCGAGCGATCGACGATGCGCGCAGCGAAACCGGATTGCCGGCGGACGATCCCGTGCGCAACGGGGGCGCGCGCCTGTGGGACGCGATTCAGAGCGCCGTCTCGGGCATTCAAAAACGCGCCTACGCATCGCCGTAGACGCTCCTTCGTAAATTCCGGCTGCCGCCAAGCAAGCGGCCGCGCGCATGGAGGGATGCCGCTAATCGTCGAAGCGCTCTGCAGATTGACGACGTTGGAAAAGGGCCGGATTTGCGAATAGACTCCCATATCGACCCTGCAACGCTCGGCAGCGGCGGATTATTCGGCGGGGCGGCCGCATTGCGCGCGATCGAAACGTCGTCGCCCGAGATGTCCAGCCGAATCAAATCGTACGACTGGTCGAAAAGCGCCGTCGGCGAACCTGAAAGCTGGAGTCCCTCGCTGCGCACGATCGTGGCCGTCGCCTTGGCCAGCCGGTTCCCCGTCGTCTTTTGGTGGGGACCGAAATTCGTCCAGTTTTACAACGATTCGTACGTTCCGCTGATCGGGATCAAACACCCGGAGGCGCTCGGGCAATCCGCGTTCGAGACGTGGGCCGAGATTTGGGACGTGATCGGACCGCAGCTGGAATCGATTTACGCCGGCGGTCCGAGTACGTGGAACGAAGATCTGATGCTGGGGCTCAAACGCTACGGTTTCGTCGAGGAAACGTATTTTACGTTTTCCTATAGCCCTGTAGCGGATGCGTCCGTGGACGGCGGTATCGGCGGCGTTTACTGCACGGTGCAGGAAACGACCGAAAAAGTCATCGGAGAGCGCCGCATGCGCCTGCTGAGCGATCTCGCGGCGCGCGGCCCGGTCGTCAAAAGCGCCGAGGACGCGTGTGCGCTCGCCGTTCGAACGATGGAAGCGTACGACAAGGACGTGCCGTTTTCGATGCTCTACCTGTGCGGTACCGACGGCACGACGCGTTTGGCGGCCGCGTCGTTCGAGCAGCCTGCGCCGTCAAACGGCGACGGTCCGTGGTTAGGGGCCGAGCGGCAATTCGAAAAAAGCGAACCTTTGGCCACACGCTTGATCGAAAACGCGGACGCAGCCATAAAGGGGCTTCCCCACGGTCCGTGGCCCGAGCCGGCGCGGCGCGCGTTGACGATCGCCATTCCGGGAAGCGGCCCCCATGAGGTTGCCGGATTCCTGGTGGCCGGCGTGAGCGCCCGGCTGCGATTCACCGAACGCATGGCGGATTTTTTCCGGCTCGCCGCTTCGCAGATCGGCCGGTCGATCGCGGCGGCGCGCGCTTACGAGGAAGCACGGCAGCGCGCGGAAGCGCTCGCCGAAATCGATCGCGCGAAGAACGTCTTCTTCTCGAACGTCAGTCACGAGTTTCGCACGCCGCTCACATTGATGCTCGGGCCGCTCACCGATCTGGTCAAGAGCGCCGACGGACGTTCCAAGCCATTGCTGGAGGTTGCGCGCCGCAACGCACTGCGTCTGCTCAAACTGGTCAACACGCTGCTGGAATTCTCTCGCCTGGAGGCCGGGCGGGCGGATCCGGCATTCGTTCAAGTCGATCTCGCACGCTTGACGGCCGACCTGTGTTCTGCGTTTCGCGCGGCGATCGAAAAGGCGGGGTTGCAATTCGTCGTCGACGTTCGACTCGATCGGCCCGTGTGCGCGGACCAGGCGATGTGGGAAAAGATCGTTTTGAATCTGCTCTCGAACGCGCTCAAGTTCACGCTGTCCGGCGAAATCCGCGTCAGTTTGCGCGAAGCGGACGGCTACGCCGAGTTGCGCGTTGCGGACACGGGCGCCGGGATCCCGAGCGACGAGCTGCCGCACGTGTTCGAGCGCTTCCGCCGCGTCCGCGTCGCGCATGCGCGTTCGGTCGAGGGCAGCGGCATCGGTCTGGCGCTTACCAAGGACCTGGTCGAGATTCATGGCGGTACGATCGACGTGACGAGCCGCCTGGATGCGGGCAGCGAATTCCGCGTCCGCATTCCGATGCAAGCACGGCCCGCATCGCCCGCGGGACAGTCGCGGCCGCTCGCCGGCACTAAGGCAAGCGAAGTCGTAGCTCAATACTTAGCGGATCTCGATTCCGCGACCGGAGCCGGAGACCAGAATCGTGCACCGGCTTTTGCGGCCGCGCGCGCAGGCGGCCGCATCCTCGTCGTCGACGACAACGCGGATTTGCGAGCGTTCGTCTGCGGAATCTTGCAGGGCCATTACGTTACGACCGCGGTAAGAGACGGCGCCCAAGCATGGCGCGAGCTTCAGACCAACCCGTACGACTTGGTGCTCAGCGACGTCATGATGCCTGAAGTAGACGGCTTGGAGCTGCTCGCGCGGGTCCGCGCCGACGAGAAGCTGGCAACGGTGCCTTTTATTTTGCTCTCGGCCCGAGCCGGCGAAGAGGCTGCCGTCGAGGGGCTGGAGCGCGGTGCAGACGACTACATCGCAAAACCGTTCTCGGCGGATCAAATTCTGGCACGCGTGGACGCCGTTATGCGGCAAACGCGGCGCCGCGAACGCGCCGTCCGGTCGGAACTGCGCCGCTGGTTCGAACATCCGGGCGAACTTCCCGGGGAAACCGTGTTTCGGGCATTCGCCGATCAACTGCCGATCATGGCCTATCAGCACGACGTCGACGGTGCATTGTCGTACGCAAACAAGGCCTGGCACGAGACGCTGCGCCTTCCCTACGACGCGCCGTCGTACACGCTCGAAGGCTGGAAACGCGTCGTACATCCCGACGATCTGGACCGAACGCTGGCCACCGTGCAGGCAGCGATCGAGACGCGATCCGCCTACGAGATCGATTACCGCTTGAAACCATCGGACGCATCGGGAGAAGAGGCGTACCGGTGGTACACGGCGCGCGCCATCCCGCAATTCGACTCCAACGGAGATTTCCAAGGGTGGCTCGGATCGATCATCGATTTTCACGATTCGCTGCAGCGCGAACGGGCCGAACGTGCGCTTGCGGAGGCGGCGGCAAAGGGCGAACGTGACTTCCGCGCGCTCGCCGACACGATCCCCGTCATCGTATGGACGGCCGACGCGAGCGGATGGATCGATTGGTACAACTCGCGGTGGTACGAGTTCACGGGGCAAACGCCGGAGGAAGCGGCAGGGTGGGGCTGGCAGGCCGCCCACCACCCCGATGACTTTCCGCGCGTCATGCAAGAATGGCCTGAATCGATCGCGACCGGCAGTGCGTTCGAGATGGAATTCCGGCTGCGCCGCGCGGACGGAATCTTTCACTACATGCTCACGCGCGCGATACCGGTCAAAGACGAGTCGGGCAAGATCGTACGCTGGTACGGAAGCAACATCGACATCCAGCCTCAGAAGGAGGCCATGGAGCGAACGCGGCGGATCGCCGAAACCATCCAGGGCGTCTTCCTGCCGGACAAATTACCGCATACGGGCGATCTGCGCATGGACGCCGTCTATCAGGCCGCGCAGAAAAACGCTTTGGTGGGCGGCGACTGGTTCCATGCAACGCATCTTCCCGACGGCCGGTATCTGCTTTCGATCGGCGACGTGACCGGCCACGGACTTGAAGCCTCGATTATCGCCGGTCGCCTGCGCTACGCGATCTCCGACTTTGCAGTGGAAAATACCGATCCCGCGTTCGTGCTCCAGTGCGCCAACCGCATTCTGCGTTTCGAATATCCGGAAACATTTGCGACCGCGCTCGTGGGGTTTATCGATCCGCAATCCCGCACGTTCGAGTATTCAACCGCGGGGCATCCGCCGCCGCTCCTTGCACACCCGGGCGACAGCTCGGCCTCCGAGTTGGCGTTCGGCGGCATTCCGCTCGGGCTGCAAGACGTCATGGATCTCCAGACGCACCGCGTCGAAATCGGCCGGGACGACGTATTGGCGCTGTATACGGACGGCTTGGTCGAGTTTTCGCGAGATATTGCGGCGGCTGAACGGACCCTTCAGCGCGCCGTGGCCGGTGCGGCCGGCCAAACACGCGTCCCGAGTCCCGCATCCGTGGTTCGCGATGCCGTACTGCAAGGGGCATTGCCGCTCGACGACGTGGCACTGCTGATCGTCCAGTTTTCGAATGTGACCGAGCCGCTTGCGTTCGATTCGGCCGATCTCGTGAAGACCTGGCGTTTCCACTCGAGCGACGCGTACGCCGCGCACCTCTCGCGCGCGGAACTCATGAGATTCATTCAGCGCTTCGGTCAAGATCCGGATGGAATCTTTGCCGCTGAGGTCATCCTCGGCGAGCTGCTTGCGAACACCGTCGAACACGCGCCGGGTCTGGTCGAGGTACGCATCGATTGGACCGCCGAGAAACCGGTTGTGACCGTTCTCGACACCGGACCGGGCCTGAAGCACTTGTTCGCCCGGCTTCCGAACGAATACGAAGAAAAGGGGCGCGGGCTTTTTCTCATCGACGCGCTGGCAGAGAATCTGAGTGTATCGCCCTCACCGGGCTACGGCACGGAACTGCGCGTCGTGTTGCCCGTATCGCGCGGCGGGGGATTCAACGGCGAGTAAACCGCAGCGACCGTAATCCGCGTCCGGCGCTCAGCGTGATCCCGCCGATCCTGCCGCCGGCCGCGCGATCGAAACGTATCGTAAAGCCCCCCGCGCCATCCGAAAACGTATCGCGCATCAGCGGTGTCAGCGCGCCGGCCGCACCATCCGGCAGATTCCGCGACGGCTGCAACGTGAGCGTAGACCCCTCCTCGCTGAAGCGCCATGTAACGCCCAGGTCCGCGCTGGTATACTCTCCCGCTGCGCCCGCGAGTTCGGCGGGACGCGGCTTCCACGGTGTAAAGCGCTGCGCGGGCGTGGATTCGCCCGCCGCTTCCAGGGACAACGCGTTCGCAAAACCGTCCCTGCCGATCGAAAAGCGCACGGTCGTCGAACCGACTTGGAACGCGGTACGGCTCAGCGGCCGAAGCGGATACAGAGTTTCACCCAATTGCAGCACGATACCATCACCTTTGGACGCGATCGCGTACACGTCGCCTCCCGCGGAATCGAAATACGACCCGGTCAGGTATCGAGGAGGTATCGGGTGCGCGCCTAGGTCGCTACGCGTGCCGGCCGCACCGGCCCGCAAGTACGGCTGAAGTACGATATCGGCAACGTTGCGCGCGAGCGCCGAGGGGTGCGAGTCGTCGGAGTTACACAACACGACGACGGACGTGCGGACCGACGGATACCGTTCGAACGCGGCGCGATACCCGATCCACGCGCCGTCGTGCTCGACGGTGCGCAGGCCGCGGTAGCTCCCCACGAACAAGCCGCGCGCGTACTGCAGCCGCGTTCCGTTGGACAGGCGCCCGGGCGTCTCCATCTGCGCGATCAGGCGCGGGCCGCCGACGATCGGATCGTAGAAGTTGCGATCCCAGCGGAAGGCGTCGTTTACGGAGAGCTGCACTCCCCCGTCCCCGGTCTGCTCCCAATTCGACATACTGTTACGATACTGTCCGCCGGAGGGCGCATAGCCCATAGCACGATTGGGGATCAGCATCGCGTAGTCGGTGCGATACATCGTGTGGGCCATGTGCAGCGGCGTGAAGACGTTGTCGCGGACGAAAAGGGCGAGCGTTTTTCCCGTTACGCGTTTGACGATCGCCGAGAGCAGAAAGTAGTTCGTATTGGAATACTCGTACTGCGTCCCGCTGGGAAACTCCAGTCCTCGCTGCCGGACGATCGCCGCGAGCGCCTCGTCGTCGGTCGTGCGCTGCTCCAACCCGTATCCTTGGAGCTCCAGCAAATCGGTGTAATCCCGCAACCCGCTGGTGTGCCACATGAGCTCGTTTAGGGTGATGGGCGCACCGTAGCGGGGCATTTCCGGTATGAATTTGCGGACGTCGTCGTTGAGCGACAATTTACCACGGTCTGCGAGCAGCAGAATGGCCGCCGCAGAGAATTGCTTGGAAACCGAACCTACGTCGAAGAGCGAATCGGACGTGATGCGCACGCCGCGTTCGAGGTCCGCCATTCCATAGCCCCGCGCGTATGAAATGGCGCCGTTGTGGAAGACGCCGAGCGCGCAACCCGGCGTCTCCGGGCCGTAGGCTCTAAAGACGCGATCGACGCTTCTGATCTGCGCGCTGTCCAGCCATGCCGCTTGTACCGGCGCCTGCACCAGAAGGGCGAGACA
>DASRDE010000318.1:0-14970 GCA_035652755.1 Vulcanimicrobiaceae bacterium
TACGAGTACTGGGGACACGAGGCGTCGTTCGTTCCGCTCGAGCTCTACCCGTTGTTCGGCTGGCGCAGGGAAGGCGCGCGCAACGGACTGGGCACGTGGAAACACGTGTCGCGGGTCGGGCTTGAAGAAAAAGCGCTCGTCAAGCGCGTGCGCGCTGCTTTCGCACGCGGACCAATGGCGGCTTCCGACTTCGAGGAGGGCAAAGGCAGCGGAAGCTGGTGGGGATGGAACGACACCAAGCGCGCCGTTGAATATCTGTTCTGGTGCGGGGAGCTCGCGGTGGTGCGGCGCCGAAGCAGTTTTGAACGCGAATACGACCTTGCCGAACGCGTCATTCCCAAACGCATGCTCGCCGCGCCCGAGATTCCGGCCGCCGAACAACAGCGCAGGCTACTGCTCATCGCAGCGGGCGCTCTGGGCGTGGCGACGCAGGCCGACCTGCGCGACTATTTTCGCTTGCCGGCGAGCGACTGCAAACAGCGCGTTCAAGAGCTCGTGCAGGCGGGGCAACTGCGGCCGATCGCGGTCGAGGGCTGGAACCAAACCGCATACGTCAGCGGACGCGTGCACGTTTCCGGCCCGCGCGACGGCTCGGCGCTGCTCTCGCCCTTCGATTCACTGGTGTGGAACCGCGAGCGCACGCACCGCCTTTTCGATTTTCACTACCGCATCGAGATCTACACGCCGTCGCACAAACGCATCCACGGCTAC
Source organism: Vulcanimicrobiaceae bacterium (assembly GCA_035652755.1). Taxonomy (GTDB): domain Bacteria; phylum Vulcanimicrobiota; class Vulcanimicrobiia; order Vulcanimicrobiales; family Vulcanimicrobiaceae; genus DASRDE01. The sequence continues at coordinate 712 of DASRDE010000318.1, forward strand.
TACGTCCTGCCGTATCTGGTGGGCGAAACCCTGGCCGCGCGCGTGGACCTTAAAGCCGACCGCGCGGCCGGCACGCTGCGCGCGATCGCTGTGCACTACGAGCCGCGCGTCAAGCGTAGGGACGTTCTTGCGCGGCTGCACGCGGATCTCGAAGAGCTGGCGGGTTGGCTTGGATTAGAACGCGTTAGCTTACGACGATAAACCCAGCGACATGAGCGGTTCGAAGGCCATCGGATCGCGGTAGTACTCCGCAAGAACGAGCGCGGCAGGCGAGATGGGATACGCATCTTCGCCGAGCACGCTCGGCAGGATGCGATGCTCCAGGTCGATCGTCCGGTGAACGTTCCGCGCGACCGAAGCGCGCAGATCGTCCAGGTACTCGGGCGCGTGGATGATTCCGCCGGCGAGCACCGCGACCTCGGGGTTGATCAACTCGAAGATGACCGCCAACGCTTGCCCGACGATTCGCGCCCGGTCTCGCAGTAATTTGCGCGCGCGAGCATCGCCTTCCCGAGCGGCGTCGATGACGTCTTTGAGCGCCGACGCCTTGGGCACGATGCGCTTCGTACGCGCGGCCGTGATGACGGCCTGGTCGCTCCCCACGACTTGAAAACAATTGCGATGACCGCACGTGCACGTCGTCAGTCCGCTTGCGCCGCGAATGGGCAAATGCGTGAGATCGCCGGCCGCGGACTCCGGTCCGCGCTGAATTGCGCCGTCGACGGAGATTGCGGCGCCGACGACATTGGCGACGAAGAGCTGGACCCAATTATGGCAATCGGCCGCCGTGCCGAACCAGCCTTCCGCGAGCGCCATCGCACGCACCGTGCTGTCCAACCGTACCGGATAGGCAAACTTCTCTTGCAGCATCTCCCGCAAGGGAACGCCTCGCCAGCCCAAAGCCGCGTGTTCGACGACAGTTCCCGCGCCCGTATCGATCCATCCGCCGATCGCCGCGCCCAAGCCGATCACGCGGCTCTTGGGAAGGCGCGCGCGCAGCGTCAACTCGACGCTTCGAGCCGCATCGGCTACGACGCGCTCGGGGCGCGTGTCGCCGCGCGGAAAGAGCTCCTGATAGATGAGCCGTCCGGCCAAGTCCACGAGTCCGACCGTGGTCCATTGCGTTCCGATATGCAGTGCGGTGACGACGTTCGCGCGGTTGTCGATCTCGACGGGTACCCGCGGCCGTCCGAGCGCCCCCGCCGGTGCGAGCTGCGGCTGCACCTCGCGCAGCAGCCCGGCAGCGAGCAGCGTGGACGTCAGCTTCGTCACGCCCCCCGGGCTTAGGCCGGTGCGTTCAGCGATCTCCGAGCGCGACAGCGGCCCGTTGGCCAGAATGGCCCGCATGATCGCGCTGATATTGCGCCGGCGCATCATTACGGGCTGGTCGGCGGCCAGGCTCAGGCGTCCGCGCTGGTTGAGGTTCACAAGGAGTAACTTTCTTTCGACAAAAAAAGAACGTTCCTGCGGCCCGGGATGGGCCCGCTCCCGCGAAGGAGGCTCTCGATGCCGTTCAGCACCCGCCTTACCCGCGTTTGCCGCGCCGTTATCGTCGCGGCCGCATTGCTCGGGCAGATCGTTCTCCCCGCTCCGGCACTCGCGGCCGGCGGCGTCACCGGCAACCTCCGCGGCTCGGTCGTGGATGCCGCGACCGACGCGCCGCTGGCGGGCGTAAGCGTCGTCGCCGTGTCCGCGTCGGGGCGTTTTCAAACGACGACCGACGCGGGCGGCTATTACAGCCTGCTGCAGATTCCAACGGACACCTACACGATCGCATTTTCCAAACCCGGTTACGATACGTTCTCGCTGACCGGCGTCACCGTCCTCGGCGATCAAACGCAGAGCGCCGGCCCGGTTCGGCTTTCGACGCTCAAGACGCTCGCGCACGTGAGCGCGCGAAGCCCGTCGTCCGCGTTCCAGCCGCATCAAACCGTCGACGAAACGACGTTCAGCGGCGCGCGCGTGGACCAGGCCCTGGGCGAAACCGGATCGACCGATTACAACAAACTGGTCGAATCCGCGCCCGGCGTGATTCAAACCGCGCAGGGGAGCAACGCCCCGATCTCCATTCGCGGCTCGGCCAGCGTCGAGATCGGCTACCAGTTCGACGGCATCGATTTTCGCGGCGCGTTCTTCGACGAAAACCCGAATAACGGATTCTTGAACGGCATCGGCGGCGGACGCGGATCGCTTCAGGTCGTCAGCGGCGCGGGCGATGCAACGCAAGGCGGGATCGGCGCGGGCGTCGTCAATCTGGTTCCGGGGCGCGGCTCCTATCCGGGAACCGGTTTCGTCAGTTTCGACGTCGGATCGCCGTGGTACGACCACGCGCTTGCATTTCAATACGGCATCGCCACGCCCAACGGCCGCATCTCGGACTTCCTCTCGGTTCGCGCAGACCGCGCAGCACCGCAGATCGCGCCTTACGGGCGCGACGCGGCCGACGCCGGCGCGTACTTCGGCACGTCGTTCACCTACGACGACGACGTGCTCAATAATTTCATCTACCGTTTCGGGCGCAACAACGATCAGCAGTTCCAGGTGCTCACGGACTTTTTGGATCATCGCTCGTGGACTGAATACGGCGGCCTGGCCGCCGCGGCGTGGTATCCGTGGAACCCGCTGAACTACGGCTTTGCCGAGACCGACGGCAACGGTTCGCCGATGTGGGGCTGCATCTATCAGAACCAGCAGCCGCTCGGGCCCGGCCAAACGCCGCCGCCGTGCCCCTTCCGCAACCAGCTCGCATGGTACGACTCGATCCTCACGTACGTCCAAGGCGTACCGCACCCGTCGAATCCGTTCGCGCCGGCGCCGCCCGTGCTGCAGCCCGAACAATTCAACGTCGGACCGATGGATGTGCTCAAGCTCGGCTATACGCGCCAGCTCAACCGCAACGCGACGTGGAATACCTTCTTCTACAACTGGGGCGGCCTGAACGAATCGAACATCACCGGAAACTACTCGGATCTGACCGACGGCGGAAGCGGCTTTTTCGTGAACGGATACAACCCCGAAGGCAGCCGTTCGACGGGAGTGCAATCACAGCTGGTCGTGCAGGCCAGCGAAAAGCACATCTTGACGCTGGTGGGAAAATTCGAAAACAACTTCCCGTACTGGAACCAGCAGAATAACGGCAACACGTGGCAAGGATTGTCCACCGCCCGCGGATACGACGAACAGATCACGGGTTATAATTTTCAAAATCCCGTCCTCGGATATCAGCCGAACGGACCTCGGATCGAAGACTGGTACCTTCCGCTCGTTCCCGGACAGCCGGTCAGCGCGAGCAATCCGTGCATCGGCCCGGCGCTGGACAATAACTTCAATCCCACCGGCGCGACCGGCATGGGGTGCTACCTGTACAACTGGCTTCTTTCGAACGGAAAATGGAACGGACAGCTGCCGGCGATGCCGACTGCGGGGTGGAACTACCACAACACCGACTTCCAGCAATTCGGCGTCGGTCTGCGCGACCAGTGGACGCCCAGCTCGCGGTGGAACATCGACTACGGCATTCGCCTGGACGGACAGAATCTCAAATGGGGCGCCAACCCGTTCAGCAAAGACCTGGCAAACCCGTACGACGTCGGCGTCGGATTCGCGCAGTTGCCGAACACGTTCTTGTACCCGCGCCTTCTGGAACCGCGCGCATCGGCCAATTACCTCTTGGGACCGAACGACTCGGTGCGCGTCAGCTACGGCCGCTCGGTGAGCGACTTCTTCGGACAGTACGCCGGCACGCCCAGCGCACTCGAGAACATCAACCCCATCTTCTTCCAGATCCCGGCTAAGGATTCGGCAACGAATCCGGCGTGCGGCAGCGGCTGGCACGGCCCCGGGACCAATGGCAACGGCACGTACGTTGCCAATCCGAACACATACTTTTCGGGTCAACTCATCGTCAACTCACCCGGCTACTTCTTCCAGTGTCCGAACTACGCGTCGGCACTTTACTGGAACTTCGACCAAGGCTACAGCGCGCCGGACGTCGGCGGCCAGCAGCCCTCGACGTACAACAACTGGGATCTCAGCTATCAGCATCAGTTCAAGAACCAATGGGGCATGAAGCTGACGACGTATGCCCGCCGCGGCTACAACACGTACCAGACGGTCGAACTGAACAACGGGCCGCCGAACCCCGTGACCGGACAACAAACGCCGGGCTCGTTCCAAGAACGCGAGACCGGCATTCAAAAGGCGCTGGGCGTGGAGTTCATGCTCACGACGCCCGATCGCGCTGTCGGCTGGAGCGGCTTCTTGACGGCCAACTACATCAACGAGCTGACGAATACGCCGCCGGTCAGCGGCTCGGACAACTTGCCGATCGCGCAGCAGTTCCTCTATGAGAGCGGCGTACTCTTCCACCAGAGCTTCCTGCCGCCGGTGTCGGCGCGCGCAGGCATCACATATGCGACGCGCAGCGGATGGCGGATCAACCCGATTCTTTCCTTCGACGGCGGCGAACCGTTCGGCGTCGGGCGCGATGCGATCGGTTTCATCAACGGCGTGCTGTATCACATTCCGACGGGCAACGTCGGCATCGCGACGCCGTACGCGGGCGCCGGCGGTCCGAACCTCACGCAGAACGCGACGTGCTACGTCGACCCGGCATTCGCCGGCAACTACTTCCAGCCGCGCGACTTTGCGTGCCGCGGATTCTCCGAGCCGGCGCTGGCCGGTCAGGCGTTCACGTCCCCGCGACTGTACAGCGACCTCGATCTGGAGTACACGCGCGGACGCTACACCTGGGGCGTGTACGTGAACAACTTGTTCGACAACTATCGCGGACAGCCGGGCGTCAATCCGGCATGGCAGCCCGTTGCCACCGGCGTCGGCGGCGCGCAAACCGGTCAGTTCGCAGGTGCGTACCCGGTCAATTTGGATGGAACGCCCAACTTGAACTGGATCGCCGGCGGACGCGATCTGAGCCGTTACGATCAGTACTGGCTGCCGTTCAACGAAGCCTACGTGCCCGGAATCAACTACCGCTTCTATCTTCGGATTTCGCTCTAATGCGCGGGAGGAAAGTCATGAACGTCTTACGCACGGGCGCTGCGGCCGTATCCGCTGCGCTCTTGGCGGCATGCGGAGCGAACTCCGGCGGCGTGCCGATTACGTCGGTCAATCCGACCAGCCCGAGCTATGCGAAACTGCAGTTTGCGGTAGGCACTGCCAACATTTACGGAACTGCGACCGGCTTGAACGTCGTATCGACGCTGCGCCAGCCCGCCGGTGAATCTGCAATCGGCGTGAGCACACCGTCGATTACGGGCCCGTTCAGCTTCAGCGGCGCGGCGGCCGCGCCCGCAAATGGCACGCTGTCGGATCCGTATACGACGATTCCGAACTCCGGTCCAAGTCTGCCGGAAACGACGGCATCGACGCCCTCCATCACGGGTACGCCGCAAACGATTCACCCCGGAACGCCGTTCTGCGACGGGACCGGAACGCTGCCGGCCGGATTCACGCCGTGTCCGTCGGGATTCTCGCCCGACGCGACGACGTTCGGACAGAGCGGCGGCGTCTTCGCAATGGGGCTCGCACCGTACAACGCGGTCGCCGAACAAGGCCAGGCGTACGCGTACGCGCCTTACGTCGAGCCGCTGTACGACAACGGAACGGCGCATCCGCTCTTCCTGCCGTGGGGCGGGCCGCCCGCATTCGATCCCGACGGCAACGGTATGGGAACGCGCGACGGATTGGTCCCGCTCGGCGGTGACTCGTTCGGCAATCCCTACTTCTTGGGCGTCGCCGAAGGCATCACGGCTTTCGAGGGCGTGGCTGCGGGCAGCGGCACGTACACCTTGAACGTCGCGGTCGCAACAGTGGGCAACGGCGGCGCGGTAACGGTCAACACGATCGCACAGCACGCTTCCATGAATGCAGCGAAGCTGCTGCCCACGATCGCCGCGCCGCAAGTCGTCCCGGATGCAAACGGGGACGGCGGCGCAACGTTCTCGGCCGCCTTGCCCGCCGGCGTTTCGGAAGAGCTCGTGCAGATCGTCGATTGGGGCCCGGGCGGAGCACCGAGCGGAACGAATCCCAACGCGGGTTCGGCCGCAAATTGCCAGGGAGCAAAAGGCACGGCGTTCGCACCCGTTTACTACACGTTTGCTGTGACGGCGTCGGGCTCGTATACGCTCGGGCCCAAACACGGTCCGAATACCAACCAAACCGGCGGTATTTCTAACCTGACCCCGAGCCCGTCAATCTGCACAGCCGCGCAGAATAACGCCGCGGGCGTCGGAAATACCGCGGACACGATCACCATTCAAACGATCGGCTTCGACTATCCGCTCTACGAAGCGGCGGTCTCGCTTACCAAACCTCCGGGCAGCGTTCCGCAAACGCCGCCCATTACGGGCAGCGCTGGCCAAGCCGATATCACGATCTCGCCGCCGATCATCGAATCGCCGCCGAGCTACACGCCGACGCCGCTCGCGCGAACGCGGTCGCTCGGACCCGCGCGTCAGATGCGCCGCGCCGTCACTCGTCCGCGATTCATTCCGAGCTTTGCGGGGATGCCGCAGCGGTGATCGGGCTGATGCTCGCGGCGTCGCTGGTGCACGTACGCATCGACACCGCCGCGGCGCATCGCATCAGCTCGTTCCGTACGATGCAAGCAATAGGATCGACCGTCGACAAAGAGCCGGCCGGTTCGATCCCCGCACTGTATAGCCGCCAAAACGTTCGGCGAATGCTGGATGCCGGCTTGGGATGGCTGAGCTACCGTCTCTTCACCGAACTTTCGGTGCAAGACTGGCACTGGAACCCGGCCGGCGCCTTCAGCGAGGGCAACCGCGGCTATTGGACGAGCAGCGAAGATCCGCGCGCGCCGATTGCCGATTCGTTCGGGTATCGGCTGGTCCATCGCGGGTCGACGACCGACCAAGGAAACAACGCCGACTACTCCCGGCTCGACGACGGCGATGCAAACACGTATTGGAAGAGCAACCCGTACCTGACGCCTGCATACACCGGCGACGCGCAGGCCGCGCACCCGCAGTGGGCGGCGATCGATCTAGAGCGGATCCTTCCGGTGGACGCCGTGCGAATTGCATGGAGCAACCCGTTTGCACGCGACTACCTCGTGCAGTACTGGACCGGTGCGGACGCGATCGGCGATCCGGCGCACGGAACCTGGCGCACGTTTACCGGCGGTACGATCGTGAACGCGCGCGGCGGAATTATCACCCACCGATTGTCGGCCGCACCGGTGCGCGCGCGGTTCCTTCGCATCCTCATGACGCGCTCGTCGAATACGTGCGACTCGCACGGCAACGGTGACCCGCGCAACTGCGCCGGCTTTGCGATCGGCGAAATATACGCCGGAGCATTTCAAGACGGGCGATTCGTCGACTTCATGCGGCACGGAGCATGCGGCGGACTCAAACCGGGCCGGGGGCCGTGCGGGCTGCGGCAGACGCCGACCTACGTCTCCTCGGTCGATCCCTGGCATACCGCTGCGACGCGCGTGCGCGATCAAGAACAGCCCGGTCTTGACATGATCGCACGCAGCGGCCTGGTTCGCGGCGACGGCGGAACGTATCCGGTAGCGATGCTCTACAGCTCGCCGGAAAATGCGGTCGCAGAAATCGCCTACCTGCGGGCGCGCGGATATCCGATCGCGCGCGTCGAGCTTGGCGAAGAGCCCGACGGACAGTACGTCGAGCCCGAGGACGACGCCGCGCTCTACGTGCAGTGGGCGCGAGCCATCCACCGGCGTTTCCCCAGTCTGGCGCTCGGGGGCCCAGTCTTTTCGGGCGTGAACTCGGACCTTCAGTGGTGGCCCAACGCGCGCGGCGACGTGTCCTGGCTCCATCGCTTCCTGCAGTATCTTCGCGCGCACGGTGCTCTGCGCGAGCTGGCCTTTATGTCCTTCGAGCACTATCCGTTCGACGGATGCGAGCACGGGGCCGCGCTGCTGCACGATCTCCAGAGCGAACCCGCGATCGTTCGCACGGTAACGAACGCTTGGCGCAGCGACGGCCTCCCGGCCTCGATTCCTATGTATGTAACCGAAGCGAATTTTTCCGCGGTCAACTTTACGCAGACGCCGATGACGATCGAAGGCGCGCTGTGGCTGGCCGACTACATGGCCGGGTTCCTGGAAAACGGCGTGCGCGGAGTCGTCTATTATCAGTACGAACCCGTCCCGCTCTCACAGAACAGCCAATGTCCGCGAGACTGGGGAAACTTAACCATGTTCGTCGCAGGCCGCGACGCGCGCATACGCGCAAACGGCGCGCAATTCTACGGCAGCCGCATGATCGCGCGCGAATGGCTGGATCCGAACAACGGCACGCAAGACCTTTTTCCGTCACGCAGCGACAGCCCGCTCGTAACGGCATATGCAGTTCGGCGTGCAGAGAATCAGTGGTCGGTGATGCTCGTCAATAAGTGCAAATGCTCCGTACCCGTCGAGATCGGCTTTGGGCGCGACGGTCCGCACGATTCCCGCTTTACGGGCGCAATCGCGCAAGTGCAGTACGGCAGCGCGCAGTACGCGTGGCGCGCTCGCGGCGCCGCGTCGGCAGCATCGCCGAACGATCCGCCGCTCCATACGTCTCTGCAGGCGCAACGGTCCGTCATTCTGCCGTCGGAATCGATCGTCGTGCTTCGCGGGGAGATCCGATGAGCGCCGCGGCCGGCGGAATGCAGCAGCCGGTCCTCGGCGAGCATTTTGAGGCGGAGATCCGCGAGCAGCCCGCCCTCTGGCAAGCCTTGGCCGCAACCGGCAAAGCGCGCGCCGTCGCGGACGCGGTTGCCGGCAACGAGGTCATCCTCATCGGCAGCGGGAGTTCGCTGTTCGTCGCCCATCTGGGTGCAATCGCGTTTCGATGCCGCGGGATCAAAGCGCATGCGATCGCAGCAACCGAAGCGGCGATCGATCACGTCGTCTACACGCACACGACGGCCATCGTCTGCTCGCAAAGCGGACGCTCGACGGACGTTTTGGACGCGCTCGACGCGCTCCAGCCGCGATGCCTGGTCGCGATCACGAATACGCCCGATTCACCGCTCGGACGGCGCGCGGACGTCTGCATCGACGCCGAGTGCGGGCCCGAACGCGCGGTGCCCGCCAGCAAAACGGTAACGACCATGGCCGCCATTCTCTTATGGGCTGCAGCGCTGCTCGACGGCGACGGCGGAGACAGCGCGGGCGCATTGCTCGCGACCGCGCATGCCGTACAATCCTGGCTGAGCGGTCCCGATATCGCATCCGTGCGCGATGCGGCTGCGCGCATCTCCGGGCGTTCGAGCATCGTCATCGTGGGGAGCGGATACGGCTTACCGATCGCTTTGGAGTTTGCCCTTAAGATGAAAGAGGCGAGCTACATGCACGCCGAGGGTTTCCCCGCGGGCGAGTTCCGGCACGGCAGCGCCGCTATGATCGATTCATCCTGCGCAATCGTCGGCATCGTCGACGAGCGCTCCGATCGTTTGGTGCGGCGCGCGCTTCACGAGGCAACGCAGGCCGGCGCCGCGGGCTATGTCGTCGGTCAGTCCAGCGAAGACTTGCCGCTGCTCGGGCCGCAATTCACGGGCCCGTTCGATCCGCTTGCATGGCTGGTCACCGGACAGATGCTCGCACTGGCGCTCGGCCGCGCCCGCGGAGTGCAGAGCGACGCACCGCGCGGCTTGGTCAAAGCGCTCCTTTAGAGCACGACTTCGCGCCCGGTTTCGTCATAGGTACAAAGGCCTACGACGGCCTGCGCGACTTCTTCTGCGGCGATGATCCGGCCCGAAGGATTCGTTTTCGCCAACTCCTCGCGCGCTTGGTCGGGCGAAACGCCGGTGCGGCGGACGATGTTGTCGATAGCTTTGGTCATCATATCGGTTTGAGTGTAGCCCGGGCATACGGCATTAACCGTGACGCCGGTCCCGTGAAGTTCCGCCGCCGCCGAACGCGTAAAACCGATCACGCCGTGTTTGCTGGCGGCGTACGCGCTGATGTATGGTGCTCCGTGAAGGCCCGCTATGCTCGCTACGTTCACGATCCGCCCCCACGCGGCGGCAAGCATCTCGTCGATCACCTCATGCGTGCATACATACGTTCCGGTCAAATTGGTGCCGATGATCCTGTCCCACATCGCCTTATCGGTGCGCTTGAGCGGCGCCGACTCCGCGATACCCGAGTTGTTCACGAGAATCTCGATCGGACCGTTGCGTTCCCTGCAGAGTGCGAACGCGAGCGCAACCTGAGCCGCGTCGGAAACGTCCGCGGAAACGCCGAACGCTCCATCGTCGCCGGTCTGCGCGCTGCGGCTCACTACGCTGATCCGCGCTCCTTGTGCGGCCAGTGCCTTCACGATCGCAAGGCCGATTCCACGCCGTCCGCCCGTCACGAGCGCGTGCCTTCCGGCGAGCGAGCTCATATATGCGCCGCGATTTCGGCAGCCCGCGCGAGATTGCGTTCGAGCTGCGATTTCCCGGGCAGATACTGCAGAGGCCACTCCATTCCGCCGTATCCGAGCTGCGCTGCGGCGTGCAGGGTCCAGTACGGATCCGCCAGGTGCGGTCGTCCAATGGCACAGAGATCCGCCCGGCCCGCTGCGATGATGCTGTTCACGTGGTCGGCTTCGAAGATATTGCCGACGGCCATCGTCTTAATGCCCGCCTCGTTGCGAATGCGGTCGGCGTACGGCGTTTGAAACATGCGGCCGTACACGGGTTTGGCTTCCCGCGACGTTTGGCCCGTGGAGACGTCGATGAGATCGGCGCCCGCGTCTTTAAAGGCCCGCGCGATCTGCACGCTGTCGTCCGCGGTAATTCCGCCCTCGATCCAATCGGTCGCGGAGATGCGTACCGACATCGGCAGCGATTGCGGCCAAATCGCCCGCATCGCCGAAAAGACTTCAACCGGGTACCGCAAGCGGTTGGCCAACGCCCCTCCGTACTCGTCGGTGCGCTGATTTTGCAGCGGGGTTATGAAGCTCGAGAGCAAGTATCCGTGGGCGCAATGCAGCTCCAGCATATCGAATCCGCACTTGACGGCCATTCGCGTAGCGCGCTCGAACTCGGCCAGGATGTGACGCATTTCCTCGCGGCTCAGCTCGCGCGGCAGTTGATTCTGCGGTCCGTAACGCGTGGGCGAGGGACCGACCACGGGCCAGTTGCCGGTTTCGAGCGGTTCGTCCATGCCCTCCCACATCAGCTTGGTCGAGCCTTTGGGCCCGCTGTGGCCCAATTGCAGACAGATCTTGGCGCGCGTCCATTCGTGCACGTAGTCGACGATGCGATTCCATGCGGCTACGTGCTCGGGCTTGTACATTCCGGTGCACCCGGGCGTAATGCGGCCCTCCGGCGAGACGCAGGTCATTTCCGTATACACCAGACCGGCGCCGCCGATTGCGCGGCTCCCCAAATGCACCAAGTGAAAGTCGTTCGGCGTTCCGTCCACCGCGCTGTACATGTCCATCGGTGAGACCACGACGCGGTTGGCGAGCTCCACTTCCCTTAGCCGAAGCGGCGTGAACATCGGCGGTACCGGCTGACCGTTTCCCGAAAGCCAGCTTTCGACGTTTTCAACGTAGGTGCGATCGCGAAGCCTCAGGTTCTCGTGACTGATGCGCTGGCTGCGGGTGAGCAAACTATAGGCGAATTGCTCGGGGGGGAGCTGCGCGTAGCGGGCGACGTTTTCGAACCATTCGGTGCTGTTGCGCGCGGCATTCTGAAGACGGAGCACTTCGATGCGCCGCTCGGCTTCGTACCGGCGCAGTGCACTCTGCAAACTCGCTTCTTCCGAGAGGGCACGAGCCAGCGCGATCGCGTCCTCCATGGCGAGCTTCGTTCCCGAACCGACCGAAAAGTGAGCCGAATGCGCCGCGTCGCCGAGCAGGACGAGATTGCCGCGCGTCCAGTTCGCGTTGCTCACGCGCGTGAAGTTGATCCAATCCCGTCCGCGCAGGTGCGGCGAGTTCGACAGCAGGCGGTGACCGTGCAGGTACGGTGCGAACATCTGCTCGCAGAAGCGCAAGGTTGCAGCCGTGTCGGCTTGGTCCAGGCCGTGCGCGAGCCACGTCTCTTCGCGGCACTCGACGATCCACGTGCTGGTGTGCTCGTCGAAGCGGTACGCATGTACCGTGAACCACCCGTGCTCGGTCTGTTCGAAGACGAACGTAAAAGCGTCGAGCGGCAGCGTGGTTCCCAACCAGACGAAACGGCATTTGCGCGTGTCCAGGCCCGGCTGGAAATCGCTGGCGTACGCGCTCCGGATGCGGCTGTTGATTCCGTCGCAGGCGACGATCAGATCGGCGTCTCCAAACTCGGAGAGGCCGGCGATCTCGCGTTCGAAGATCAGCTCGACGCCCACTTCTTCCGCACGGCGCTGAAGGATGTTCAGCAGATGCTTGCGGCCGATCCCGGAGAACCCGTGACCGCCCGACCGAAGCGTGTGCCCTTTGAAGTGGATGACGATGTCGTCCCAATGCGCGAAGCTGTTCCGGATCTCGTCGTGGGTAGCGGCGTCGGCGTCGTGTAGGTTGTCCAGCGTCGCGTCCGAGAACACCACACCCCAGCCGAATGTGTCGTACGGGCGATTCCGCTCGAAGACGCGCACGCGGTGCGCGGGGTCCGCCTTCTTCATCAGCAGGGCGAAGTACAACCCCGCCGGGCCGCCGCCGACGCAGACGATGTTCATTTGGGGACTTTACGCCCATTCACCGACGCGGCCCTCGGCAAGGCCGTCAAATCCCAAGCGCTGCGGAATCGTACTCCATCACGACGGGCGCGTGGTCGGAGAAGCGCTCGTCGCGGTAGATCTCGGCGCTGCGCACGGCCGGCGCGAGATCGGGCGTCAGCAGCTGATAGTCGATTCGCCATCCGTTGTTCCGTTCGAAGGCGTTCTGGAAGTTCGACCACCAGCTGAACTGTTTGGGTTCGGTGTTCACCGTACGGAAACCGTCGACCCAGCCCAACTCGTTGACGACCCGGTCCAGCCACGCGCGTTCGTGCGGGAAAAAACCGGAGATCTTGCTGCATCGCACGGGGTTATATACGTCGATTTCCCGGTGCGCGATGTTGAAGTCGCCGCAAATAATATAAGAACGTCCCGTCTTTCGAAGCCGCGCGAGCTCGGGCAGGAAGCGTTCCATGAAGGCCTCCTTCACGACTTGCCTGACCGGACCCATTGCGCCCGAGGGCATGTAAAACGAAACGATGCTCAGCGAGCCGTAATCGAACTGCAGCCACCGAGCCTCCCGATCGTATTCGGGCCAGCCCAAACCGCGCACGACACCATCCGGTTCGCGTTTGGCATAGATGGCGACGCCGCTATAGCCTTTTCGTTCCGCGTCCAGAAAGACCGCCGTATAATGCGAGACTGCGGCCGCCTCCAGCGGCAACTGATGCTCCTGCGCCTTGGTTTCTTGCAGACACACGAAGTCCGGATCGACGCGCTCCATCCATGCGTAAAAGCCCTTGCGGGCCGCCGACCGTATCCCGTTGCAGTTGAGCGAGACGATCTTCAAAGCCGCTTGCGGACGATCATCAGGCCGTCGCCGATCGGCAGCAGCGAGCCCTCCACGCGTTCGTCGCGGCCGATCTTCGCGTTCAGTTCCCGCAACGCTGCGGTGTCGGCGTCCGTAACGCCGGCATCCGCGACGTCTCCGCCCCATAGAACGTTGTCGATGGCGATCAGGCCGTTGCGCCGAATCAACTGCAGCAGTCGCTCGTAGTACGCGTCGTACCCGCTCTTGTCGGCATCGATGTAGGCAAAATCGAAACGTTCGCTTTCCCCGTTTCGGATGAGCGCGTCGAGCGTCTGCGCGGCAGGGGCGAGGTACAGATCGATTTTGCCGCCCACGCCCGCTCGATCCCAATAGCGGCGGGCTACGGCCGTGTACTCCTCGCTGACGTCGCAAGCGACGATTCGGCCGTCCTCCGGCAGAGCGAGCGCAACGCCCAGCGCGCTGTATCCGGTAAATACGCCGACTTCGATGCAGCGCTTCGCGCCGATAAGACGCACGAGCAACTGCAGAAACTGCACTTGATCCGCGCCCGTCTGCATGCGCGCCTGCTCCATCCGCGACGTCTCTTCGCGCAACTCGCGCATGATCGCGGGCTCGCGCAAGGTCGTGTCGAGGATATACTGTTGAATCTCGTCGGGCAGGAATGCTGAGCGTCCGGTCATGCCTTGGGTCTTCTACGGCGTGGCGCGGACTCTTCGCAGGCCTTAGCGTCTGTGCCGCGCGCCGGTCCTTCGACTGCGCATGCCGCGCGCTTGCGCGGCGTACCTCCGCTCAGGATGACACC
>DASRDE010000319.1:0-3279 GCA_035652755.1 Vulcanimicrobiaceae bacterium
CTCGGACAGCGCGATGGAATCGGTTCGCTCGCATCGCAGTAATGGCAGCGCAGCACGCCGTCGGAGCGGTGGGCGGTCAGCGCCACACTGCAGCGCCGGCACTGGGGCACAAAACCGCAGGCGCGGCAGAGGATGAATCCCGCGCTCCCGCGCCGGTTGACGAAGAGCACCGTTTTCTCGCCGCGCCCAAGCCGCTCGTCGAGCGCCTGCATCAGCGCCGCGCTGAAGATCCGGCGATTCCCGCCCTCGAACTCACGTCCCATGTCGACGACGCTCACCGCCGGCAACTCCTGTGCGGTCGCTCGGGTGCGCAGTGTGAGAAGTTCGATCCGGCCCGCGACTGCATCGCGATAACTTTCCAGCGACGGCGTCGCGCTGCCCAATACCAGTACGCCGCCCTCGATGCGCATGCGCTCGCGCGCCACCGTAACGGCGTGATAGCGCGGCGTCGAGTCCTGTTTGTACGAGCCTTCATGCGATTCGTCGACGACCAGCAGCCGGACGTTGGAAAGCGGTGCAAAGACCGCGCTGCGCGCACCCACGAGCACGTCGACGATGCCGTCGGCGCAGGCGCGCCAGGCTTCGAAGCGTTCGCGTTCCGAGAGCGCCGAGTGCAGGACGGCGACGCGTCCGCCGAATGCCTCTTCGAAGCGGCGCGCCGTCTGGGGCGTGAGTGAGATCTCGGGAACCAGAACGATGGCGCGCCCGCCGTACCGCAGCACGCCCGCGATCGCCTCGATGTATACGAGCGTTTTTCCGCTGCCGGTGATCCCGTGCAGCAGGATCTCGGCGAAGCGCCCGGCACGCGCGCTTGCATCGATCGCGTCGATTGCGCTGCACTGTTCCGGCGTTGGCTCGAGCGCGGGCATGAGCGCGAGCGCCGGCTGCGACGTGTTCCGGGTGCGCGCGATCGTCTTTTCCTCGATCGCGCCCGCGGTAATGGCGCGCGCGATGACCGCATTGGAAAAGCCCGCGAGCAGCGCATCCGCACGCGGTACGCCGGGCTGCGCGCGAACGAACTGCGCCAGTGCGTTGGCCTTGGGCCCGCGGATCGTCCCGCTGCCCGGAGTCAGTACGCGTACGCGGTATTCGTGCGTGCGCGGATCGACCGTGCTGCGCACGCGGCGAAGGTCGCCGCTGCGAACCAGCGTGTTGACGTGGCGCAGCAGTTGTGTGCGATCGCCGGCGCGGCGCGCCTCCGGATGACGCAGCAGGCGCTCGAGCGTGAAGTTCTCGCGCAGCTCTTCCCAAATCAGCGCGAGCAGCCGCGCGGGCACCGATGGGTAGCGTTTGCGGTCCGGCTGCTCCGCCGCGACGGCAAAGGTATCGATCGTGCGCGGTATCGCGCCGCTCAAAACGGCAGCGCCGAGCGCCTCGCCCAGCGTGCAGATGTAATACTCTGAGACGAATTTTGCGAGCGCAAGGCCCGTCCGGTCGAAAGCGCGCGGAACGTCCAGGCGGGCAGTCACGCGGCGCAGCGGCCGCTCGGCGCCGCGCGGTTCGGCCGCGGTGACGACGAAACCCACGTGTTCCCGCGTGCCCACCGGCACGCGCACGACGTCGCCGATCTGCAGATCCAAATCGCCGGCATCGTACGTCAGCGGCAGATCGAAACGCGACGACCGAATCGCGGGCAGGACGTCGACGGCTCGCGCTACCGGAATTCTTCGTTCCCCGGCGGACGCGCCAGCCGCTCCAGAACCGCGCGAACGCGCGAGACCGGGACCCGTACGCCGTACTCGACGTCGCCGATCGCATTGGGCAGAACGAAGCGCAGCCTGCCGTCCCGCTTCTTCTTGTCGGCATCCATCGCCGCGAGCACCGCCGCCGGCGATTCGCGCATCCGCATCGGCAGGCCGAGCAGCGTCAGCAACGCAAGCATACGTAAGTGATCCTCGCGCGAGAAGCGGCCGGTGCTGAGCGCGAGCAGACCCGCACCGCGCAGGCCGATCGAAACGGCGGCGCCGTGCGAAACGCGGTAGCGCGACGCCGACTCGATCGCGTGCGCAAACGTGTGGCCCAGATTCAAGACTTCCCGCCGGCCGTGCTCGTGGCGATCGGCATGCACGATCGCGGTTTTTACCGCGACCGAGTCGCTGACCACGGCCTCCCATGGCCAGCGAAAGAGATCGTGGGGCGCTAACCGCTCGAGTTTTTCGAACGTCTCTCCGCCCGCGATTGCGGCGTGCTTGACCATCTCGGCAAGACCTTCGCGCACGTGGCGAAGCGGCAGGGTGTACAGCGCGCGTACCGGTGCGAAGACTCCGATGGGATCGCGGAAGGTCCCGGCTAGATTCTTTCCGCCTGCCAAGTCGACGCCGTTCTTTCCGCCGATCGCCGCATCGACCATCGAGACCAGCGTCGTCGCCACGTGCGCATACGGTACGCCGCGCATGAAGAGTGCGGCCGCCAATCCGAAAAGATCGCCCGCGACCCCGCCTCCGACGCCGACGATCGCGGTTTGTCGATCCGCGCCCGCCGCAGTCAAGCGATCGAGCACGCTTTCGACGGTGCGCAGACATTTGCGCCGCTCGCCCAAGTCGAAGGCAAAGACGCCGATGCGCTTCGGGCCGCGCGTGAGCGTCTCCGCCAAGTCCGTCACGTTGGCGTCGCACAGGACGGCAAAGCGCTGCCCGCGTTCCCTCAGCAGGGCGCGCAGCGGCGTCCGCACGGAGTCCGCTACGACGATGGGATAGCCGAGATCGATCACTGCTGCGCGGGCTGCTCTGCGATCCACGCGGCGAGGGTTTCGACGATCTGCGCCGTCGTCATCGAGCGCGCGTCGAGCACGCGATCGGCCAGCAGATAGCGCGGCAGCCGCGCTTCGTAGAGATCGCGAATGCTGCGAAGCGAGGGTTCCTTCCCCGCGAGTGGCCGGCGCCGGCGGCTGCGGCGAAGCCGGCTCAGCGCCTGCTCGGGCGCAACGCGAAGAAAGATCGAATAGGTTCGCGATTGGACGAGCGAAAGCGTCGGATCGTGCGTGACCGCGCCGCCGCCCAGCGCGATAATGCCGGCGGGATCGGCCAGCGCGCGTTCGAGTGCCGCACGTTCGTACTCGCGAAAGCGCGCTTCGCCGTCCCGCTCGAAGATCTCCGGAATCGGGCCGTGCTCGGCGGCGATCGCATCGTCGAGATCCACGAACGGCACGCCGAGCTTGCGCGCCAGGCGTTTGCCGATGGTCGATTTGCCCGCTGCCATAAATCCCGTCAACGCAACGTGACGCGTCATACCTTCGAAAAGAGTTCGGCTGCGGCAGCCGTGCTGCGCCGCAGATTGTCG
>DASRDE010000320.1:0-2031 GCA_035652755.1 Vulcanimicrobiaceae bacterium
AAGCCGGGCCGAACGTGCGCCGGATGCCGCTCCGCCGGCGCGCACTTGTCCACATCCCTCACAGGCGCGCAGGGCGGTCCTGTGGATAGCTCAAACCCTCGCAACGCTTCTTGGAGGTCCTCGACCGTTGATGAAACTGCGCCTGCCCCTCCTCGCCGCAGCCCTTGCTGCCGCTCTGGCGGCCTGCTCCGGCAACAACTCCGGCTCCAACGCCTCCTCGAGCGCCGCTCCCGGCTCGAGCCCGGGCAGCCAGAACGCCGGCGCGGGAAAGACGATTGGAGTTTCGATTCAGGACACCGAGGCGCAGTTCTACCAGCAGATGCAAGCCGGCATGCAGTCCGAGGCCAAGAAGTACGGCTACAAGCTGATCGTGGTTGACGCGAATCGCGACAACGCACGCCAGCAGTCGCAAGTCGAAGACTTTATCTCGCGGCGCGTCGACGCCATCGTCCTGACGCCCTACGATTCGCAGGCAATCGGGAGTGCCATCGCCGAGGCCAACAACGCGAAGATCCCCGTCTTTACAGCCGACATCGCGAACGCGAGCAAACAGGGCCGCGTCGTTTCACACGTTGCCTCGAACAACGTGCAAGGCGGACGCCAAGCCGGCTTGCTGATGTGCAAGGCCGCCGGAAACTCGGGCGCCGTAGCGATTCTAGACGAACCGGAAGTGACCAGCGTACAAGATCGCGTCAAAGGCTTTAAAGAAGCGCTGGCGCAGCAGTGCCCCGGAGTCAAAGTGGTCGCCGATACCGATTCCGGCGGAACGCGCACGAAGGCGAGCAACGACATGGGCGACATTCTGCAGGCGCATCGCGATCTTAAAGGCGTGTTCGGCGTCAACGACGACTCGGCGCTCGGCGCGCTGACGGCGATTCGCGCCGCCAATGCGACCGGCATCGCCATCGTCGGATATGACGCGACCCCCGAGGCGCGCACGGCTATTGCGAACGGCGGCATGTACGGCGACGCCTTGCAGCATCCGGATCGCATCGGCGAGCAGACGATCGACGTAATTCATCAGTACTTCAGCGGGAAGAGCGTACCCGCGCGCATCGACGTGCCGGTGGGTACGTACACGAAGGCCGGCGCGCACTGACCAATCCGCTTCTAGAGATGCGCGACATCGGGAAGTCGTTTCCCGGCGTTCGCGCACTCGACGGCGTCACGCTCGATTTGCAAGCCGGCGAAGTGCATGCGCTCGTCGGCGAAAACGGCGCAGGAAAATCGACGCTGATGAAGATCCTTGCCGGCGCGCAGCCCGCGGACAGCGGCGAAATCCGCATCGACGGGAGCGTGGTCGCAATCGACTCGCCGCGAAAAGCCGAAGCGCTCGGCATCGGCATGATCTATCAGGAGTTCAACCTTGTCCCGGCACTTACGCCGGTCGAGAACCTGGTGCTGGGCAGCGAGCCCATGCGGGGCGCGTTTCTGGACGCGGACGCCGCACGGCGGCGAGCGGAGAAGACTTTCGCCGATTTGGGTGTGACGATGCCGCTGACGACGGAAGTGTCGCGTCTGTCCGTCGCGCAGCAGCAGATGATCGAGATCGCCAAAGTGCTTTCACGATCGGCGCGCATCATCGTGATGGACGAGCCCACCGCCGCGCTGACGGACCGCGAAATCGATCGGCTCTTCGCCGTTATTGCAACGTTGAAAGCGCGCGGTGCCGGGATATTCTACATCTCCCATAGGATGGAAGAGCTGCCTCGAATCGCCGATCGCGTCACCGTTCTGCGTGACGGCCGCGCCATCGAAACGCGCAGCGTCAAGGACTTCCCTCCCGACGATATCGTGCGTGCAATGGTCGGGCGGCGCCTCGATTCGCATTTTCCGGACCTGCCGCCTGTACCCCAGGATGCACGCGTTATGCTGGACGTGCGCGACCTGCAGCGTCCGCCCGCAGTCAACGGAGTGAGTTTCAGCGTGCGCGCCGGAGAGATCGTCGGCCTGGCGGGCTTGGTCGGCGCGGGGCGCACCGAAATCGTTCGCGCCATCGCGGGCGCCGACGTACCGAACTCCGGAGACATC
>DASRDE010000321.1:0-7936 GCA_035652755.1 Vulcanimicrobiaceae bacterium
ATTGACGTCCTGTCAATTTTCTGCTGCGTGAATTTTCGGGAGAGCAAGCTCTGAAGAAACCATCCTGGTTTGCCCGAAAATATCACAGCCTTTCGGGATGAAGGCCTGCCCGGCTTTCTCTAGGCGCTACACGCGAAAGACGCTCGAACGCTGACAGGACGTCAATTTTCGAGCGTCTTTCGGAGTGACGGTCTATCCGGGTCCGAGTACCACCCTACATCTCTTCGGGGGCGGCGTTCTTGCTGGGGTGCACGAGCGGATTCTTGTCCGCGAATGCGCCGTTCGGGTTGGGCGTCACCCAGAGTTCGAGATCCCATTGCGCCGGAAACGTGAAGACGCGGACGACGTCGGCTGCGCTATTGGCTTTGCCCATCTTCACGATCGTGTCGGGCTGCGGATCTTTCAGATCGCCGCCGGCAGCAGTGAACTTAGCGGCGCCGACGGCTAAGCCGTACTTCATCGTGCCGTCGGGCTGCTTGAGGATGTAGTGCACGTGCGCGTGGCCGAACTTGGACCAGCGCGCGGAGTTCACGCCCCACAGATTCGGCGGTGCCGAGATGTTCGCCGCGGTTATCGGGATTGAATAGTCCGCGCCGAGCAGCTTTCCGTTCACGTCATACCACAGCTGGCTGGGTTGGCCGTCGGAGCTGTCCCAATGGAGGTTGGCGTAGCTGATCGCGCCGGTATTGTCCTCGTTGTTGTAGCGGAAGTATCCGGCCTTCTCCGCCTGCGCAGGCGCGGCGAAGCGCGAGTTCAAGTCTGCAGTCACGCGCTGCACGAACGGTGCTTCGGCCGCTGAAGGTTTGCCGGAGGGTGTATCAGCGGCGCGTGCGCCGATACAGAATGCCAGCGCGCAGCTTGCCGCTGCGAGCGCGAAAAGCCCACGATTCATCCCGGGTTCCTTTCCGTGTTAGGGTGTGTGCGTCGCTTGCGCGGTTGGCGTCGGTTTCGGCGTGGGCGGGCGATATCCCGGAGGCGTTTCGAGCGGTGCCGGAACGAAGGCCGGGCGGGGCGTGTCGGCGGACGTCACGAGCGGCGGCGGCAGAATCACCGCGATCGTTCCGCGTTCGATCTGCAGCGTCGCAGCCGTGCGGGCGCGGATGACGGCGCCGGGTTTGAGCGTGACGTCCGAACCTTTGCGCAGGACGTGATAAACGATGTGGTACGGAATGAAGATATCTCCGACCGTATCGGTCGCGGCGCGCGTGGATTCTTGTCCGGCGGTCATCTGCGGATACAGATGCGAGGTCGGCGTCGTCAGCGGAAGCGATTTGCCGCCCGTCAGGGCAAGCGGTTCGAAGTAGATGTCTGCGTAGCCGTCCACGTTGCCCATCTGCGCGGGCGACGTTTGCGTGATCTCGATCGTGACGGGAGTGCCCGCGGCGGCAATAGTCATGCCGCCGAGCACGATCGGATCGCGCAGATGGCCGCGCACCGCGGTACCCGAGCGCGATCGCGAGCTGATCGTGCCGTCCAAGACGAAGAACAGGCTCGTATCCAGGGGAAGCGTCGACGCCGGCGCGGGCGTGGCCGCTCCGGCAGGCCGCGGAACGACAGAAGCGGCGGCAAAAGCCGCCGCAACTACCAGAATCGCGGCTCCGAGAAGGTTAGCTCGCTTTCTTATCCGAGTCGTTGAGTTGGGCTGCAGCAGCTGCGGCACGCTTGCCTTCTTCGATGAGTTGCTTGACCTTCTGTCCGCCTTTTTGGCCGATCTGCTCGTAGAAATTCGGGCCGTAGCGGTCGCGGGTGGCTTCGCCGCCCTTCTTGCCGCCCTTCTTGCCGATCTGCTCGTAAAAAGCGTGGCCGTGGGCGTTCTTCGTCGCCTGGCCGCCCTTGCGGCCGATCTCTTCGTAGAATTCCGGGCCGTACTTTTTCTTGACCGTCTGTCCGCCTTTTTGACCGGCTTCGCGGACCGTCATGCCCCCGGCTTTTTTGGGTGCGGGGCCGTTGGGTGTACTCATGATGTCTTCGTGTAACCTCAGTTTCTTGTTCCGCCCCAGAAGGACGGCAATCTTATGCTCCATATACTAGAACGCAAGTTCGGTCCCGAAAGTTGGTACAGATTTGTTTAAGACCGTGGTCGGGGTGCTGACGCTTGCGGCGCTTGCGTCCGGCCCATACTTGCAAATCGAGCAACTCGAGCAGGCCCGCCTTTTAGGTAACGGCCGCTTGGCCGTATTGTTGAGCTCGGGCGACCGGCAGGTCGCATTGCGGGCCGCGCTGGCAATCGGGCGGACCAAGCAGGCGGCGGGGCTTCCCTTGCTCGCGCGCCGCGTTCGCGACGCCGACCCGGCCATGAGGGCTCTTGCCGTCTACGGCATCGGCCTCATCGGCGGCTCGAGCGCCGCCGGCCCTGTGCTGGATGCCTTGCATGATAGCGCAGACGCGGTACGCGTATCGGCATTGGACGCGACATACCGGCTCGCGTTCGCGCATGTTTTCACGCCGGCCCAAAGCGCGCGCGCCTTCGCCGGGTGCCGCGAGTCCATCAGCGCGCCGAATCCCATCGTGCGGGCGCGGGCTGCGACTGCGCTTTCGGCGTTTGAATCCGCTGCGGAGCGGCGCGCGGCCGCGGCGCTGCTCGTACGCCGGTTCGGCGGCGAGCGCGATGCGTTCGTGCGCTGGCACGTCATGTGGTCGATCTATCGTGCGTACGCCGGTGACGTGCCGCTGTCGACGCTTATGGCCGGATTGCGCGACCGCGACGAAACGGTTCGAATCGAATCGGTCCGCGCCGTCGCGCGGCGCGGCCGGCGCGCGGACGCAAAATTGCTCGCGGGCAGTATGCGCGACGCGTCGTGGCGCGTTGCCGAGCAGGCCATCGAGGCCGTCACCGTCTTGAACGGCGGAACCCCGACGGATCATCTCAAGACGATTCCGTCCGGCGTGCGTACGCCGGCGCCGCAGCCCGACCGGTTCGCTGCCGTGCGGGCGTTACCCCGAAAAACGGCAGGAAAGCCGGCAGCTCCGCTCGCGCAGAACGCGTTGTACGCACCGACGCTGGATCCGTCGACGGCGGAGCTCTTTACCGGTCCCGCGCGCGGTCTGCATCCGCGCGTGCGCATCGTCACGAGCGCCGGAAACATCTACGTACGGCTGTATCCGGAATGGGCACCGCTGACGGTCGAGAATTTTCTCAATCTGGCGAACGCGGGTTATTACGACAACAATCCGTGGTTTCGCATCGTGCCGGATTTCGTCGTACAAAGCGGCGACCCGTCGGCCGATGCTCCCGGACCGGGTTACACGATTCCGGCCGAAGAGAACCCGGTCGAACAGGACAGCTACGTGATATCGATGGGGCTGGACTACACTAATCCGCCGAACGCGCACGCCAAACGGGATTCGGCCGGAAGCGAGTTCTACATCACGCTCTCGCCGCAACTGCATCTGAACAGCGACTTCACCGTCTTCGGCAGGGTCTTTTCGGGCGTGGACGTTCTGGGGCGGCTCGTGGAATCCGATCGCATCCTTCGCGTGGAGCGCCTTCCCGACGCGGATTGAACTGGGCGCGGCCGCCGCGCTGCTCGCGCTGACCGCGTGTTTGGGAACGCCGCAATCGCTGCCGGTCTCGCTCTCGGTCTGCAGCGCCGTGCCGCTTCCGGACGGGTTGGAGATCAGCGCCGCGGTGCGAAACGCCTCGGCCAAGCCGCTCTCGCGCATCGACGTGCTCGCGTCGTTCTATCAAGCCTTCCGCTATCGCAGCGTTTCGGCGACGGCTTTTTTGCAGCCGGAACTCGATCCGGGCCAGTCGCGCCGCGTGCGCTTCGCGGTTTTCCATCCGCAAGCGGACCTGCGCGGCCAAGCGATCAGGTGCTACGCTACGCATTTGGGGTATCTGGACGGTACGTCCGACGACGCGCCGCCGATGCATTAGCAGTACGCGTACCGCCGTGGGCTAGAACGCCTTTTTCGTGTCGAGCAGAATCGTCACCGGCCCGTCGTTGACCAGCTCGACGTCCATATGGGCGCCGAACACGCCGTAGCCGACCGCCAGCCCGTGCCTTTCGAGCTGCGCGCCGAGCGATTCGTAGAGCGGTTCGGCGGCATCTTCGCGCGCTGCCGCGATAAACGACGGACGCCGCCCTTTGCGAACGTCACCGTGGAGCGTAAACTGCGAAACCAGGACGATGCCGCCGCCGACGTCGCTGACGCTGCGGTTCATCAACCCCTGCTCGTCCGGGAAGATGCGAAGGTTCGCAATCTTATCCGCCAGCTGTTCGGCGTCGTGGCCGTCGTCGTCCGCGCCGACCCCCACGAGCACGAGCAGTCCGGTTCCGCAGCTTCCCGTTACGGCGCCGTCGACGCGCACCTGTGCGCGTGAAACGCGCTGCACGACCGCGCGCATCAGGCGCGAGTCATCGTGAGAAGATGCTGGAGAGTGCGAAGAGCGCGTTCTCCTTGCGCTCGGCGACCCGGCGATAGAAATATCCCGCCCAGTGCGTTCCAAACGGCACGTAAATGCGCAAACGGTAGCCTTCCGCGACGATCTGCCGCTGCACGTTCGGGCGAACGCCGTAGAGCATCTGGAACTCGAAACGGTCTTTGCCGATCCCTTCGCTCGCTGCAAATGCCTTCACGGCGGCGATCAAACGGCGATCGTGCGTGGCGATGCCGGGGTACGTTCCGCTGCCGAGCAGCCGCCGCGCGCACTCGAGGTACTGCTCGCGAATGCGCGGCATCTCTTTATACGCGATCGCCGGCGGTTCGTTGTACGCACCTTTGCAGAGCCGCACGCGTGCACCCATTTCGATCGCGCGGGTCACGTCGTCGGGCGTGCGCTTGAGATACGCCTGCAGCACGGGGCCGACGTTGGAATACCGCGAGTATGCCCGTTCGAAAACCCGCAGCGTCGCTTCGAGGACGGCCGAGCCCTCCATATCGATCCGAACGAAAGGATCGGGGTTGCGTTCGCGCGCGCGTTCCAGGATCGCGCCCAAGTTCTCCAATGCGAAATCGTCGCTGAGCAGCAGCCCCATCGCCGTCAACTTGACCGACACGTTGCTATGTACGCCGCTGGCCGCTATTGCGTCGATCATCCGGAAATACTCGTCGCGAGTCTTGAGCGCGGCCTGCGGATCGCGGACGTCTTCGCCGAGAAAGTCCAGGGTTGCCGTCATCCCTTGCGCGTTCAGCCGGCGTACTGCCGCGATGGCATGTTCGATGCTCTCGCCGGCGACGAAACGGCGAGCCAGAAAAAAGAAGCGGCGCGAAAAAAGCGAGTCCGGGGCGAGCAGACGGTCGATCACAGTTCGCGCTTATACGACACGGCGGCGCAGAGCCCATTGTACCGCGATGACGACCGCCGCCATCACGACGAAACCGTACGAGAGCGCGAGCGACGCGCCCACGCCTTGCGCGGAAAGCGCGACGTACAGATGCACCGGCAGCGAGATCGGATGATAAGCGAGGATCGACGTTGCCCCGTATTCGCCGATCGCGCGCATCCATGCCAGCATCATTCCGGCAAGGACGTTCGGCGCGGCAAGCGGCAGCGCGATCTCGAAAAAGAGCGCACGCGCGCCGGCACCCAGCGTGCGCGCCGATTCTTCATATGCGGGATCGATCGATCCAAAGGCCGCGGCCGCGGTGATGACGACGAACGATCCGGCCACGAAGAATTCTGCGAGCGCCACGCCCCAAAGCGTGTCGACGAAGACGAGGCCGTGCGCGGCAAGCCATCCTCCCAAAACGGTCCGCGTTCCGATCGTTTGCAGGAGCATGATACCGGAAGCAACCGGCGGAAACGCCAGCGGGAGCGCGAGCGCCGCGAGCGCGGCCGCGCGCGGCACGGGTTTGCCGCGCGCAAGCGCGTAGCCCGCGGGCACGCCCAGCAGCGACGCGGCGGCAACCGCCAGCGCAGAGGCGGCCAGCGAGGTGCGCAGCGCGAGCTGCGCTTGGGGCTGCGCGAAGGCGCGCACGACATCGGCGGGCGGAACCGCAGCCAACATTGCAACGACCGGCCCGATCATGACCAGCAGCAGAACGCCCGCGGCCGCCCAAAACCATTTCATACTGAAAACTTTACCAAATTCCGATGCAGGAGCGAGGCCACGGGCCTCCCGGCGGGAAAGACGGCCCGCATGACGCAGCGGACCTGGCGCGTGCTGATCGCGGATGACGATCCGGCAATTTGTACGCTCATCGAAACCGTGCTACGCAAAGGCCCGTACCAAATCGTGATCCGCAACGATGCGGAGAGCGCGCTTGTGGCATTGGATCGCGAAGGTCTGTTCGACATCATCATCTGCGACTTCATGTTGCCGGGCATCTCGGGAATCGATTTGATCGAGCGCCTTCGCGCCGACGAACGCACGCGCCGAGTGCCCATCCTGATGATCTCCGGCCACACGAACTACGCGATGGACGGCCGCGCCAAGACTGCCGGCGCGAACCTCTTCCTGAACAAGCCGTTTACGATCTCGCAGCTGCGCACCGCGGTGAACAGCCTGCTCGCGCATCCCAAAGTCGACCCCTTCGAAAACTCGGCGATTCGCTGACGCCTTGCGCGTTTGCCGGCTCCCGCGAGGCAAAAGGCTGCCGGCGCGGTAAGAGCACGCAGTGCCGCTGCTAAAGATCTTCGTCGTCGCGGTTTCGCTCGGACTGGACGTTTTCGCCGTGGCTGTCGGCGTCGGGATGCGAGACGTCCCCTGGCAGCTCAAAGCCCGCATCGGCGCGGCGTTCGCGACCGCTGAGGTCGTGATGAACCTTATCGGCGCCGGACTGGGCAAACTCGCGGGGTCGCTCATAGGGGACGCTGCCGGGTATTTGGGTTTTGCGGCGCTGGTCGGAATCGGCATCTACATGCTCGTCGAGGCGCAGCGTGAGGCCCACGAAAAGGCACCCCTGGACTTCACCCGCGGCTGGGGCCTGTTCGTCGCGTCCCTCTCGATCAGCTTGGACTCGCTGGGCATCGGCTTTTCGATCCTGTATATCGGCGTGCCGCTGGTGCTGGCCCTCGGCGTCATCTTCGCAGTCTCGATCTGCGCGACCGTGCTGGGCTTGACGACGGGCCGCGCGCTGGGGCGCCGCGTCGAGGAGCGCGCCGAGTTCTTCTCGGGCATTATTTTGATCCTCACCGGCGTCGCATTTGCGGCGGCCAAAGCGTTCCACCTGGGATAGCCGCCTCGACCGGACGGGAATTCGGCCGCAATCTGCCAATCTAACCGCGCCGAATCTGGCGGCGCTGGAGGCACTCCTGTTCAACTACGTCATGCGGCGAACGCTGCAGGCCGTTCCGCTGCTCATCCTGATCTCGCTGATCCTGTTCGTCATTCTGCACAGCGCGCCGGGCGGCGGCCTTGGCCCGTACCTGCAGAATCCGCACATCACGGCGGCGGACATCGCTCGCCTCAAGCACAACCTCGGTTACGACAAGCCGATCCCCGTGCAGTACGTACTCTGGCTCGGCCGCGTGGTGCAAGGCGACTTCGGCTACTCGATGAGCAACTCCGAACCGGTCTTCAACGCGATCGTCGAGCGCCTTCCGGCAACGCTCGAACTCATGGTCAGTTCTTTTGTAATCGCGTTCTTCATCGGCGTCGGCGCCGGTTTATTTGCTGCGGTGCGTCCCTACTCGATGTGGGATTACTTCATCACGACGGGCGCGTTTTTCGGACAGTCCATGCCGGTGTTCTGGTTCGCGCTGATGATGCAGCTCGCGTTCGCCGTGCACGGCATTCCGCTTCCCGGCGGCTACCAAATCTCGCTGCCCTCGGCCGGCATATCGAGCTCCGATACGTTCGACTTGGGAGACCGCGCCGTCCATTTGATCTTGCCGGCGATCGTGCTGGCGCTGCTGCAGGTCGCGCTGTACAGCCGGTTCATGCGCAGCTCGATGCTGGAGGTCATCCGCACGGACTACATGCGAACGGCATGGGCCAAGGGCTTGAATTTCCGCACCGTGCTCTTCAAGCACGGCTTGAAGAACGCGCTC
>DASRDE010000322.1:0-2570 GCA_035652755.1 Vulcanimicrobiaceae bacterium
GCGAACGCGAGGACGTCTTTGGCCTCGAAGACGCCCATCATCGCGCCCTCGAGCATCAGCAGCAGCGAGATCAGCACGCGCGGGCGCGTCATGTTCGTGCCAAGGATCGCGCAGAACGTGCACAGCGCGAGCAACAGCACGATCCAGTAGGCCGGCCCGTTCCATGCAAAGTGCAGCGAAGCCGTGAATGGCCGCGAGAGCCAGTGGGCTGCGAAGGTGCCGTCCCCGCCGAGCACGATCGGAAGCAAGAACGTGATCGCGGCGACGACGCAGCCGGCAATCTTGCTCGCGCGCGTGTCGGCGCGCGGCAGCCCGAAGAGCGCTAAGCCCGCCAGAATCGGAAGGAGGATGAGCAGCAGCGACATCAGCGCGCCGCTCCCGCCAAAGCGTAGTACACCGCAAAGCACGCTGCGCCGAACACGACGATCAGCGCGTATGCCCGCAGTAACCCGGTCTGGAAGCTCCGTACGAGCGCGCCCAGGAACCGGTTGGTGATCACGACTTCGCGAACCGCGCCGTCGATGACGTGCGGATCGAGCCAGCGGCCGAAGAACATGCCCGCCGCCTTGGCCGGACGCACGAACAGCACGTCGATCAACTCGTTGAAATAGTACAGGTGCACCAGCACGGGCGGCAGCGATTCGGTCTCCCGTTTGAGCCGCGCCGGCGCTTGTTCCAGCGCACTTCGCGTCGCGTACCGCTGATACGCGACGGCAGCTCCCGCCAAAAGCATCAGCACTGCGATGATGCTGGTAACGCCTTCGCCGATCGTGGCCGGCGGCAGCGATTCGTTCGGAAACGAATGCGCGAAGAATTTGCCCCACGGAGACGACGGCGTCGCCATGATCCAGCCCGCGATCAGCGAGAAGACGCCCAGAATGGCCACCGGCACCGCCATGATCCACGCCGGCGCCGATTCGTGGTGCGGCTCCTGATGCGTGTCGTGCTCGGCGCGATCGATTCCCACGTCGGCCGGGTCGAGGCCGCCGCGATACGTCCCGAAGAACGTCACGAAAAACAGCCGGAACATATAATACGCGGTGATCCCGGCGGTGATCAGCCCGACCACCCACATCCAAAAGTAGCCGTGTTCGAGCGCGCCGTAGATCACTTGGTCCTTGCTGAAGTATCCGGCGAACGGCGGCGCTCCGCTGATGGCGAGCACTGCCGCGAGCATCGACCAGAACGCCACGGGCGCTCGTGCGCGCATGCCGCCCATCAAACGGATGTCCTGCTCGTCCGAAAGCTCGTGGATCACGATGCCCGCGCCCAAGAACAGGCACGCTTTAAAGAACGCATGCGTGAAGAAATGCGCGACGCCGGCCGAATACGCCGCCACGCCCACGCCCATGATCATATAGCCGATCTGCGACATCGTCGAATAGGCCAAGATGCGCTTGATATCCCACTGCGCGGTTCCCAGCAACGCGCCCGCGAGCGCCGTGAGGCATCCGACGGTGCCGACGAGCGTCTGCGCATCGTGCGATGCACTCCAGAGGGGCGCGCACCGTGCGACCAAATACACGCCGGCGGTAACCATCGTGGCCGCATGGATCAGCGCCGAGACGGGCGTCGGACCTTCCATCGCATCCGGAAGCCACGTATGCAGCGGCAGTTGCGCCGACTTGGCGGCGGCGCCGATGAACAAAAATACGCATGTCCAGAACAGCCACGGATCGAGCGCATGCGGATTGGCAAAAACATCCCCGAACGAAACGGACCCTATCCGCGCAAAGATGATGAAGATCGCGAACATAATGCCGACGTCGCCCACGACGTTGATGACGAAGGCCTTGCGGGCCGCGGCCACGGCGGACGGTTTGAAGAACCAAAAGCCGATCAGAAAATACGAGGCTAGTCCTACCAAGCCCCAACCGACGAGCAGCCCGGCGAAGTTGTCCGAGAGCACGAGCGTGAGCATCGCGAACACGAAGAAGTTCATGTAGGCGAAGAATCTGGCGACCGCAGTATCGCTCCACATATACCCCACCGAGTACAAGTGGATTAAGAAGCCGACGCCGGTGATAATCAGCACCCAGACGAACGAGAGCGGATCGAGCAGCAGTCCGAAATCGAACCCTCGCAGCCACGCGAACAGATGCTGATGCGCCCCGAGCTGCGATCCGGCCATCTGCGTCGCGCTGCCCCACGCCGCGAGCGTCGCAACGAACGACGCAGCGAGCACGCCCGCTCCCAGCCACGCAGCCCTGCGCTGCAGCTGCGGCCCGAAGGCCCAGTTCGCGATCGCTCCCGCCAGCGGCAGCAGCCAGATGACGAAGAGCAGCGGATAGCTGCCGTCAACGCCCATGGTATGACTCATGCCCGGCCCCCAGACACACCTTTCGGAGCACGACCGCACATCTTCTTCAATATTTCATTTGCATCAACGGGCAATACATCCAGGCGTCTACGTGACTGGCCTCTTCTATCGTCAAAACTGACCCGCCGAAACCGGACTGCATCCCTTTTCGGAAGGCTCTGACTTTTTGGAGCAAGACAGGATGTCTTCTTCAAAACTTCGTTCTCTCCAAAAAGCAGAGCAGCAGGAAATTTACAGGATGTAAATTTCC
>DASRDE010000323.1:0-8547 GCA_035652755.1 Vulcanimicrobiaceae bacterium
CAACCAAGACGCGTTTCACGCCAAGTACGGGGGCATCGTGCCGGAGATCGCCAGCCGTCAGCACGTCGCGCTGCTCTCTGCTGCGGTTGAAGACGCGGCCGGGCGCGCGGGCGTGGCGCTCGAAGACGTCGACGGGATCGCTGTTACGCGCGGCCCTGGACTGATCGGCAGCCTGGTCGTCGGCGTTGCCGCCGCGAAGGGCTTGGCCTTTTCGCTTCGCAAACCGTTGTACGGCATCAACCACCTGCACGGGCATATCTTCGCGGCATTTCTGGATCGCGACGACGTGCCGCAGTATCCGTTTCTCGTGCTGCTCGTCTCGGGCGGCCACTCGCAACTCGTGGAAGTGGAGTCGCCCTCGTCGATGCGCATCGTAGGCCGCACGAAAGACGACGCGGCCGGTGAGGCGTACGACAAGACTGCGCGCTTGCTTGGGCTGGGTTTTCCGGGAGGGCCGGCGCTCGACAAGCTCGCGCGCGGCGGCGATCCCGCGGCGTACGACTTTCCGCGCCACAAGAGCGCCGATTCGCTGGACATGTCGTTCTCCGGCTTAAAAACCGCCGTGCGGTACTTCATCGAATCGCCGGACGGTGCGGCGGCGTCCAAGGAAGACGTCGCGGCGTCTTTTCAGCAAGCCGTGGTCGACGTGCTCATGGATCGCGTCGAGCAAGCCTTCGAACGCGGCGCATACACGGGCGTCGTGCTCTCGGGCGGCGTGGCGGCGAACTCGGCTTTGCAGGCAGCGCTTTCCGACTGGGCACGGAACGCGGGCGTGCCGGCATTCATTCCGCCGCCGAAATATTGCACCGACAACGCCGCGATGATCGCGGCGGCGGCCTATTATCAGCGCGACCTTGCGCTTGCGGATCCGCTGAGACTATCGGCGGACCCGAACCTGCCGTTTATTTTCCGTTCGGCGTAAAGTCGTAGTACGTGCCGGTTCCAAAATCGCCGACGAGCACTCCGCCGTTGACGACGGCAATTCCGGCATACACGGTCGCGTTCACCGGGTACGACCAGAGCGTCTTTCCGGTCGCGGGGTCCAAACCCCAAATAGTATTATTGAATGCGGCGTACACCACGCCGTTCGATACTACGGGCGACGTGATTTCCGACCATTGCCCGCTGCCCTCGTACACGGGAAGCGACCACGCGACCGAGCCGTCCGAGAGGTTCACCGCCTCGAACTGGCCGCAGAGCTGCCCTTTGCTGCACTGCGGCGGAATTTGCTCGGTCGGAATGAAGAGCCGCACGCCGTCGGTTGCCGACGAGCCGACGGCCGCGCCGGTATTCGTATGCCACAGCAACTTGCCGGACGGATCGATCGCGTACGTGTACCCGTCTTTTCCGGTGTCCACGATCGTGTTATTGACGTAAAGCGGCGTCGCCCCGAAATCGACGTCGTTCCCGGGACCGACGACCGACTGCACCGCCCAATCGACGTGCATGACCGGCTTTGACGGATTCACGTGCAGGATCGCGTCGGCGTATGGAAACGGTTTGATGATCGTGGCACATTCGTTGCCGGTCGCAACGTACAGATTGTTCGACGGATCGAGCATGGGCGAGGCCCAAACGTCCGCGCCGGTCAGCCCCTTGGGCGCAAGGTTCAGCGAAGAAACGAGCTTACCGGTGGCGGCAGAAACGCCCACGAACTGCTTGTTGGGATCGCACTCGTTCTTATTTTCGTCCTTGTCGCCGTTGCCCACGTAGACGACGCCTTTGTACAGCAGCGGCGAGCTTTCGATCTCCGAACCGTTGGGCGCATTATACGCCCACTTGGCTTTACCGGTCGCCGCGTCGATCGCGAGCAGCTGCGAGGGCGACGAACCGTTCGTCCCGCCTTTATCGCCTACATACAGCGTGTTGGTCGACGTGTCGTAGTACGGCGTGCTGATGAAGGGGCCGTTGCCTTTGAACGTCCACACCTGCGTGCCGTCGGCGATCTTCCACGCGTTCAAATTTCCCGCCAGGTCGCCTTGGTAGATGATCCCGTTGACGACGACGGCGCTCGCGAAGACGCCCGGAGTCGACTTGGTCCACTTGGGCGCCAGCGTCCCGACGTTCTGCGCGGTGATGGCCGTCTGGTACGGGTTCTCGCCGGTACGCTGGTCGTTGCGCCGAAACTCCGGCCAATCGTTGCCGTTCGTATCGGTTCGCGCGCCCGGTTCGGACGCGGCTCGGCCCGAGAGCCCGGCTCCGGTCACGGCGGGCGCCGCGCCCCTTCCGCCGCAGCCCGCAAGCAGCGAGCAACAGATTAGCGCAACGGCAATAGACGAACGCGTCATCGCACGGCCCCCTCAGAACGCCAGAGGGCATACCCGTTCGCCGCGCACCGTGTCCAGCCTTGAGCCGATTGCGCTTGACCCTGGGCTCCGGCCGTGCTATTGTTGCCGCTATCTTTTTCCTCGCTTTCCCATCGCAAAAGGAGGCCCGAGGATGGAATCGACCGTTGGTATCGCGCTGCTCGGGCGCGGGACCGTCGGCGGCGGAGTCGCCGCCTTACTCCAGCAGCGCCGCGCTCACATCGAGCGCCGAGGCGGCACCCGGTACGAACTGCTCGGCGTGGCCGATCGCACCCGCGATCCGGTCGCGCTGGTCGACGACCCGCGAACGGATCTGGTCATCGAATGCATGGGCGGGACCGAAATCGCGCTCGAGTGCATCGAACGCGCGCTCGAAGCCCGCAAGCACGTGGTGACGGCGAATAAAGACGCCGTGGCCACGCAGGGCCCGCGCCTGCGCGCATTGGCTGCCGCCAAAGGCGTGACGCTGCGTTACGAGGCCTCGGTCGCAAGCGCGGTTCCCATCGTGACCACGCTCGACCACGCCCTGGCCGGCGACGAAGTACTCGAGATCGGCGGCGTGCTCAACGGCACGTGCAACTTCATCCTCGACACGATGCGCGAAGGCCGCACCTTCGGCGAGGCCCTATTTCAAGCGCAGCAAGCCGGCTATGCGGAAGCGGACCCGCGGAGCGACGTCGACGGAATCGATGCGGCACACAAACTGGCGATTCTAATACAGCACGCGTTTGGGCAAGCCGTGACGTCACCGCACATACCGCGCAGCGGCATCAGGGGTACGACGTCCGCGGCCGTGCGGCGTGCTCGCCAGCACGGCTACGAATTGAAATTGATCGCGCATGCCGAGCGGACTGCCCGCGGAATTCGCGCGCAAGTCGGGCCCGTGCTCGTTCCGTTCAACCATCCATTCGCGCGCTGCAAAGGCGTCGAAAACGTCGTGCGAGTCGTCGGCGCATCTTCGGGAACGCTGCTTTTCAGCGGGCCGGGCGCGGGCCGGGACGCGGCAGCCGCGGCGGTCGTCGGCGATGTCATCGCGGCGCTTCGCGCGATCGCCGAACGTCATGCGGAACGGCGGAGTGTACCGGCGTTCGCAGCCGAACCCGTCGAACCGTTCTTCCAAGAACTGCCGCTCTTTGCCGGCTATCCGGTCTTCGGCGCGCATTTGGTCCGCGTGCAGACCCGCCGCGCGGTCGGATGTTGAACGAACACACTGTCGAGATCGGCACGCTCGAGCTCTCCGAAGGCGGATGCTTGAGCTCGGTTCGTCAATTCGTCACGACGCTGGGCGATCCGCGCAATCCCGCGGTCTTCATTCCGCACGCGCTCACCGGAAACAGCCGTCCTTCCGAATGGTGGGCCGGCTTGGTGGGTGAAGGGCGCACGATAGACCCTGCGCGTCATTTTATCGTCGGAATCAACGCGCTGGGCAGTTGTTACGGCTCGACGGGTCCCGCCGACGTCGATCCGTTTCCGTATATTACGGTGCGCGACGTCGTCGCCGCGCAACGAAGAGCGCTCGACGCGTTGGGCATCGGCCAGATCGCTCTCGCGATCGGCGCGTCGCTGGGAGGCATGCAGGCCCTCCAGTGGGCATTGGACGAGCCGCAGCGCGTGCGCGCTGCAATTATCGTGGGCGCGCACGACCATCACTCGGCAATGGGCGTCGCGCTCAACGCGCTGCAGCGCGAGGCCATCGCGCTCGAACCGGCCGGCGGCTTGCGCCTGGCGCGCAAAATTGCCATGCTTTCGTACAAGAGCGACGCGCTGCTGCGGCGGCGTCACGACCGCCGCGCCGATCGCAAGCAGCGCTTCCGTTTCGACGTCGAGGGCTACCTGGAGCATCAGGCCGAGCGTCTGCAAGCGCGCATGGATCCGCGCAGCTACGCCGTGCTCACGCAGGTCATGGACTCGTTCGACGTGCGCGATCGGATCAAAAAAACAGACGCGGCCCACGGGCCGCGCCTGCTCTTCGTCGGCATTAGTTCGGATTGGCTCTT
Source organism: Vulcanimicrobiaceae bacterium (assembly GCA_035652755.1). GTDB lineage: Bacteria > Vulcanimicrobiota > Vulcanimicrobiia > Vulcanimicrobiales > Vulcanimicrobiaceae > DASRDE01. The sequence goes on from DASRDE010000323.1 coordinate 4,304, forward strand.
TTTACCCTCGGACGTACTGGCCGCGGCCGACCGCTTTGCTCGCGCCGGTTACGATTCCGGTTACGTCGAGCTGCACTCGGATCACGGCCACGACGCGTTTTTAGCCGAACCCGAACTGCTCGCTTCGCTGATCGCGCCGTGGCTCGCGCAGCGCGATCACTGGCACCCGTTCTCCGTCGTCTTCAACACGTAGGCGTCGAGCGGCGCGACGGGCAGCGGATTGGTGACCGTTCGCCCGGTCAAGTCCGTGTACTGGTGGCTGGGAAGCGTCACGGTTTCGGTCGGACCGCCGGTGTAGTTGTTGTTCACGACGACGTAGCCGTGTGAGAACTGCCGCGCATAGGTGAGCGCCTGATACCCCAGCGGTTCGGTATACTCCCCGCACGGCGTACCAATGTTCAGTTTGTACGCCGGATAGTAGGAGTATTTCTGACCGCCCGACGGCGACATGAACAGCGCGGCGCCGCCCTCGTTGCCGAGCTCGTAGGTCGCGATGCCGAACTCTTTTTGCGATTTGGTCAAGAACTTCTCGCACGGCGAACCGTCGTTCTTGCAGAAGTAGTCGACGTCCATGTACGCGACGTGATTGGTCTGCGCGTACTGCATGTACTGGATAATCTCGGGGACGTTCGCGCGAAAGCGATCGAAGTTGGTGAAGCTGGCTTCGTACGTGAGCGCGTCGACGTGCGTGACGATCGCCTGCTCGTTGGGGTCGCCCGGAATTCCGATCGGATGGTTCACGAGCAGCTTCATCCCGTTTTGGTGCAGAATGGGTTCGACCTGTTCGACCCAATTGACCAAATCCGCGATGAAGTTGGGGTCTGCATAGCCTGCGCCGTTCGCGGGATTTCCGTTCGGACCGGAGTAGCGGCGGACGAAGTTGTTGTTTTGGTCGAAGATACCGCAGCCGTACCAGCCGTCCGAACCGTAATTCTGTCCGGGGTCGTTCTGCCCGAGCAGCGAGTTCGGGCCGCCCAGGTAGTTGCCGAATGTGATGTTGTCGGCGGCCAGTGCGTTATAGCCGTTGGCCTTCAGATACGGAATCTCGACCGACATCTGATACTGAATGACGGCCGGGTTATGAATGTCGAGCGGAACATCGGGGAAGCCGTCGTCGCGCGCTACCCACTGCTGACCGTTCGGCAGCGGATTGCCCGACGAGTCGCAGGCGTACATGATCCAATCCGGGTGGTTCTGCTGCCACCACGTCAGATTGTGTCCCGACGCCACGCTGTCGTCATTGAACGGCATAAAGTACCGCGACAGGATCATGTTCGGGTTCTTGCCGGGTGCCTGGTTCCAATACTGCGGAAAGAACGCGCCCCAAACGAGGTCTTCGTAAGGTGCCTCGTTGTCGATGTCTTGCTGCGACATCTTCAGATCGATGATCTGCATCGGGTCGACCCGGCCGGTACTGTCGGGAAGGATCGTCGTCGCGGGCGTGTAGGTGGCCTGCGGCGCGGGCAGGCGCGATCCGGCGGCCTGGAGCGTTCCGCCGGGGTTGGAGGCGGGCGGGTTTCCACCCGCGCCGCCGCACGCGGTCAAAAGACCGGCGGCAATTGAAAAAAGGAGCGCTTTGCGAGCAAACACCGGATAGCGTATCGCGCGCAAGCATCGCGCGAGAACGGCCGACCAGCGCGTTACTTTAGGACTTCCGTCCGTGACCTGCGTCCATCACCGTCAGCAGGCGTACCGTCCATTTGCACTAGCCGGCGGTCTCTCGCATCACTGACAACCGTTCCCGGACGTGCTCAAAACGTAGCCGTCCAGGGGCGCGACCGGGAGCGGATTGGTTACCGGCCTTCCTTCCATATCCGTGTACGCATGGTTGGGCAGCGTCACGTTTTCGGTCGGGCCGCCGAGCACGTTATTGTTCACGACGACGTAGCCGTTCGAGAACTGGCGCGCATACGTCAGCGACGTTCCGGCAGGCAGGAAGTACTCGCCGCACGGCGTGCCGAGCTTCACTTGCGCGTACTCGGGATAATACGAGTATTTTTGACCGCCCGACGGTGACATGAAGAGCCCCGCGCCGCCTTCGTTGCCGAGTTCGTAGGATCCGATCGCGAACTCTTTCTGCGCCGGCGTTAAATCCGTTTCACACGGACCTCCGTTGTTCTCGCAGAAGTAGTTGACGTCCATGTACGCCACGTGGTTCGACTGCGCGTACTGCATGTACTTGATGATTGCGTCAAAATTCGCGTGGAAACGATCGAAGTTGGTGAAGCTGGCTTCGTAAGCGAGCGCGTCCGTATGCGTGATGATCGCCTGTTCGTTGGGATCGCCCGGCGTGCCGATCGGATGGTTTACGAGCAGCTTGATGCCGTTGGCGTGCAGGATAGGCTCCACGGTTTGCACCCAGTTGACCAGATCCGCGATGAAATTCGGATCGGCATAGCCTGCACCGCCCGCGGGATTTCCGTTCGGCCCGGCATAGCGCCGATGGAACGTGCCCTGGGCATCGAACGTGCCGCAGCCGTACCAGCCGTCCGATCCGTAGTTCTGGCCCGGATCGTTCTGCCCGAGCAGCGAGTTCGGCCCGCCCAGATAATTTGCGAACGTGATATTGTCGGCGGCCAGGGCGTTATAGCCGTTCGCCTTGAGGTACGGAATCTCGACCGACATCTGATATTGAATGACGAGCGGGTTGCTGATATCCAGCGGAATGTCGGGGAATCCGTCGTCGCGCGCGACCCACATCTGGTTGTTCGGCATCGGATTTCCGGTGGAATCGCAAGCGTACATGATCCAATCCGGATGATTCTGCTGGAACCACGCGAGATTGTGCTGCGACGCAACACCGTCGTCATTGAACGGCATGAAGTACCGCGAAAGGATCAAGTTCGGCCGGCCGTATCTGAGCCAGTCCGACGGATCGAACGCGCCCCAGACCAAGTCTTCGTAGGGCGCTTCACTTTGAATGTCTTGCGGCGTCATCTTCAGATCGATGATCTGAATGGGGTCGACGGCACCGGTGCTGTTCGGAAGGATCGTGTTAGGCGTCGGCGTGGACGACGGCGTGTTCGTCGCATGCGGGGTCGGCGTCGACATTGGGCTGCCGCTGGGGTGCGGCGTCGGGGTCGAGCCGGGGCTTCCCGAGCTCGAAGGTGTGGGCGTCGGGCCTCCGCCGCCGCCGGGACCGGGCGGGGTCGCTCCGCCGCCTCCTCCGCCGCAGGCGCTCAGAAGACAGGCTAGGGCGGCTACACCAATCGTTATGCGGACAAACACAGCTTAGCGTACCGTCCGGGTTCGCCGGGCGAGAACGGCCGAGTAGGGGACTAGCCTAGGGACTTGTGTCCGCAATAGTCACCGCTCGTACACCCAGCGCCGAATCGCCTCCGTCAGAATCGCGTGCTCGCGCGGGTGGAGGCGCGCCATGACCGCGGGTTCATCCTCGCCTTCGGCCACCCGCATCGGCGTCCGGGTCAGCACGGGTCCCCGGTCGGCCGCAAGCGTCACGCGATGGCATGACGCTCCCACCCAGGATGCGCCTGCGCGCAGGGCGTCGCGGACGGCGCGGGCGCCCCGGAAGGCCGGGGTCACCGTCCCGTCCGGGAAGACGACGTCGTCCCGGCTCTGGTCCAGCGGCAAGAAGGCGGGATGGATGTTGATCGTCTCCGGAAACGCCTTGACGAACGCGTCGTCCAGGACGTGCATCCAGCCGAGCAGCAGCACCAGCTCGGGTTCTTCGCGCGAAACCGCGTCGAGCAGCGCACGATCGTAATGCGCGCGCGATTCGGCGGCGCGATCCCACGTGAGCGCGGTATGAGCGATGCCCGCGCCATGGGCTCGCTGCAGTGCGTACGCGGACGAGTTATTGCTGAGCAAGAGCGCGAGATCGAGCGGAAGTTCGCCGTGTTGCGCCGCGTCGATCACTGCTTGGAAGTTGCTGCCGTTACCGGAGGCGAGCACGACGGTGCGGTAGGGTTTGGCGTTCCAATGCGCCGCGTCGAAGCGTTCTGCGATGCGAGCTCCCGCGTGGTGCTCGTAGTAGCGGACGAGCTTCTCGCTTCCGACGGCCGGTATGAGCGCGCGAGCATATCCTGCCTCGCGCAGCGCCGCGAGCGCTTCGACGAGCAGCGCCGGGCCAAGCGCAGAGCCTCGATACTCCGGGGCGACGCCGAAAGGACCGAAAACGCCGGTTCCGGGCTGCCGAGCCGCACCGCAAAGCCAAGAAAATGCAAGGCCCTGCGGATCGTAGGAAACAAAACCCGCGGGGCCGCCGTTGCGAGCGATCGCCGCAA
>DASRDE010000324.1:0-2793 GCA_035652755.1 Vulcanimicrobiaceae bacterium
TGGGCACGGTGCTGGGCATCGGTGTCGCCGCCGGAACGCCGCCGCAGAGCACGTTCATCGGCATCGCGGCCGCCATGGCGTTCGGCGCGCTTACCCTCTTCGGCGTGCGCGAACGCGCCGCACCCGATGGTGAAGAAGAGCATGCGCACGTGAACGACTGGCACGATTTCACCGTCGTCTTCGCCGCGCGCGCCTGTTTGGCGTTCGGCCTTTCGCTGCTGATGACGTTCGTGCTGTTCTTTTTCAACGACGTGCTGCACGTCCGCAACGCGCCGGCGGGCACGGGGTTCGTCGCGTTTGCGTCGCTCGTGGGCGCGATCGTTTCCGGGTTGGTGCTCGGCATCGTCTCGGATCGCGTGCCGCGCAAGGTCGTCGTGGCGCTGTGCGGCATTCCGATGACGATCGCCGCGGCCGGTTTCGCGATCGTGCCCGAAGAGCACTGGATGCTGGGCTTCGCGTTCCTGTTCGGCATCGGCTTCGGCGGCATTATGTCGACCGGGTGGGCGCTGGCGATCGATTCGGTGCCCAAGCTGCGGGACGTCGCGCGCGATCTGGGCATCTGGGGAATCGCGCAAAACTTTCCGCAGGTGCTGGCGCCGCTCGCCGGCGGCTGGCTGCTCGCGCGCTACGGTCATTCGCTGGCGGGATATCGCGCGCTATTCTTTGCCGCGGCCGGCTTCTTCGCGCTCGGATCGCTCACGGTGCTCGCCGTCGGAAACAAGCCGTTCATTCCGTGGTGGGCCGTGCCCGAGCGCCTGATCTCGGCAATCCTCGTCGGGACCGTCGTGCGCACGGCAAACCGCATTCGCCGGTGGGGACGTTTGCGTCCCGGCCGCGGACCGTCGCTGATCATTTCCAACCATCAAATCGAACTGGATTTAATGGCGCCCGTGGCATTCTTCATTCTCAGCGGCGGTCCACGCTCGCCGGTGCTGATGGCGTGCGCGCGCATGATGTACGAACCCGGCTGGATGGCGGTGCGTCTGCCGCGTTTGTGGCGCCTGCTTTACAACGTGAACCTGGGGTGGCTGCTCGAGGGCATGGGCCTCATGCCGCTCGAGAACGAGCTGCAGTCGCGATGCATCGCGCGCTGGGCCTTCGAAGCGCAGCGCCGCCACGGCGTGCTGCGGCTAGACGAGATCTTCAAGGAGGACGTCGTCGCGCGCCACGGATTAGCCGGCTTAACCACGCGCGACTTATTCAAAGCCGAGCTGTTCAAGACCGCGCGGGAAACGTACGTGCGGCTCTCGGATCTAAAGATGCCGCACAAGCGCGAAGCGTTCGATTCCATGCGCGCCGGCGTCGACCGCGATCTGCAAGCGATCGAAACGGCGGTCCGACGCGGTGCGACGTTTTATATCACGCCCGAAGGCGAATACTCGCGCGACGGGCATATGCTGCCCTTCCGCGGCATCTGGGAGCGGCTCGAACCGCATGCGCGCTCGATCTTCATCGCGGCGATTAGTTACGATCCGTTTGCGCCCGGGCGTCTTTCGCAGCTCTACCGCGTGGTGGAGATGCGCGATCGGAAGCGCGCGGTCGAAGAGTTGCGCGCGGCGCGCCCGATTACGACGTCGGCGCTGCTCGCCGCGTTTCTGGCACAGCGCGATGCGCCGTTTACGCAGGAAGAGGCAATCGCCGCGGTCATCGGCCGGCTGCAGTCGCTTCCGGGCGGCGTATTCGTCGATCCCGAACTCCGCGCCGATCCGGCGCGGCGCGTGCGGGAGGCACTGGCCGCCTGTACGTCGCTTGGCATCGTGCTTCGCTCCGATCGCCTCTTTGTGCTGAGCGAGCAGCGCCGGCATCCGAGCTTCCCGGACGTTAAAGACATCGTCGAATTTCAGTCGGTATTCCTAGCCGAAACGGTGGCCGCCGCCGCCGCCAATCCCGGGCCCCTGCCGATGGACTACCGCAGATGGGCCACAGGCCCTTAGCCGCGGCCGCGGGCAGCGGGGTACGCTTGAGGTGTGTCCACAGCAGCTATCGTCCTGGCTTGGCTCGCACTCTCGCTCGCTGCGGGGGTCGTGATCTACGCCGCATTCTTAGCCAAACGCAGCGCAAAGCACCAGCCGCCGGTTCAGCAATTACCGCGCCCGCAGCCCATCGCGCGCGTCGAACAGGGGACCATTAACGTCATTCGGCCCGAGCGCGGCGTCGAAGGTCTGGAGATTCAATACGAACGCAGCGGTATCGTCCGCGCCGTTCGCGTCGGCGCGATGAACTGCGAGCACAAAGAATTGCTGCTGACGATGGACGACGTCGCGTGGCGCATGATGCCCAACGCGCAAAAACAGGAAGTGCTTGCCGCCGCCCGCAGCACGTGGGCAGCCAAGATGTGCCCGACGGGCCCCGACATCGCTTACGTAGTGGTAAAAACCGAACGCGGCGAGATCGTCGGCCGCGCATCGCCCCGCACCGTCACGATCGTCGCTTAAGCAGGCACTGTTAGGCTGCCTTGTCATCCTGAGCGGAGCCTAAGGCACGCAACGCGTGCCCTAGGGCAGTCGAAGGACGAATTGTGTCATCCTGAGCGGAGCGTAAGGCACGCAACGCGTGCCCTAGCGCAGTCGAAGGACTGGCGTGCTACCTCATCAACTTGCCGTACATCATCTTCAACTTGACCAGCTTCGGCTTGTCGTTGATGACGACGTACGGGTTCCACGGATTGTGCGCGACAAAGTCCTGATGATAGGCTTCCGCGGGATAGAAGGCGGGCAGTGCCGCGATCTTCGTCACGATCGGCGCGCCGAAGACGTGCCGCGTTTCTAAGTCTGCGATGTACTTCGCCGCCTC
>DASRDE010000325.1:0-13928 GCA_035652755.1 Vulcanimicrobiaceae bacterium
TCTTGTTGATGACGGGGATGACCGTCAGCCCCGCTTCGATCGCGAGGTGATAATTCGCCAGCGTCTGAGCCTCGATACCCTGGGCCGCATCGATGACGAGCAATGCGCCTTCGCAGGCGCCGAGCGAGCGCGAAACCTCCGACGAGAAGTCGACGTGTCCCGGCGTATCGATGAAGTTGAGCCGGTACGTCTCCCCGTCTTTCGCCTGATAGGAGAGCGTGACCGGATGCATCTTGATCGTGATCCCGCGCTCGCGCTCGAGGTCCATCGCATCGAGCAGCTGCGCTTCCATCTCGCGTTGCGTGACCGTCTTGGTCACTTCGAGGAGACGGTCGGAAAGGGTTGTCTTCCCGTGGTCGATGTGCGCGATGATGCAGAAGTTCCGGATGCGCGACGCGATATGCAGCTCAGCGAGCTCGGATTGGGGCTGAATGGCCACGAGATTGGCTTCGCTTCAGGGCGCCGAAAAGACTGTAGCTAGGAGCAGACCGTCCGCACGAGCGCCGAGTCGATCACCTGCAGGAGTACGATGACGACCAAGAACGAGAGGTCGAGGCCGCCCAGGGGCGGGATCACCCGCCGCACGGGGATGAGGACCGGTTCCACCAACATCGCGACGTAATCGGTCCAGCGTCCGCGGATGCTCGGGATCCAAGAAACGACGGCATAGACCAGCATGATCACCACGTAGATCATGATGAGCTGGTGCAGGATACCGATAACCGAACAGGGCATGGCGACGCCTTACTGAAGCGAGGCGAGAGCCTGGTGCGGAGAGCCGTTCGGGGACGGCGCAAGCGACCAGGGGCTCGACGCCGAGGTGGAACGAGGACGCCCGCTTGTCGCGCCGAGCGGCGAGCTCCTCCTAGAGAGGCTGTGACCGATCGTCCGTCTCCCATGCCAGGACGAGGGCCGGGGGACCCGCGGCACACGGAATGAGCCGCTTACCGTTGCTACCTTCCGGTCCTGGCGGGGTTCACGGTATTGCGTTGCGCGGGGCCGACCCTCGCCGAGGCACAGGCTATGATACCACACCGGTACATCCCGAGTTGCACCGAGACGAGCCGGCGGGGAGTCAGCCGTTCAGGAGCGCGTCGATACCCGCCTGAGCCACCTCGAGATCTTGCTCGCCGGTCCCATTGCTGACCCCTACTCCGCCGACGACCTGACCGTCGATCACGATCGGCAAACCGCCCTTCATCGCGGTGACGAGCGAACCGCTCGCATGCGCGATCCGCAGCGCGTGCGCCGGATCGTCCCCGAGCTCGTCCGCCGTCGGGCGTCGGCGCATCGCCGCCGAGCGGGCCTTGGTGATCGAGATCGGGATCGATGCCGGGCGGGCGCCGTCCATGCGCGTGAAGGCGAGCAGGTTTCCGCCTGCATCGACGACCGCGATACACATCGGGACCCCGATCGCCGCGGCTTTCTTCTCCCCCGCGTGCACGATGACGTGGCTCCCTTTACACGACAGCGCGATCTGACCGCGCACGACAAATGCTTCGTCCATATCGCACCGTTTTCGGCGATCGCTTGCCTCCGCCTGTGTTGCCGGCGGTCGGGAAGTATGGCCCGGCGGCGAGGCGAACGCTCCGGACGTGATCACGCCCGACGTCGCGTTTCAGCAAGCCGCCAACGCCGCTGCAGCCGTCTACGAACAGGCTCCGCCGTGGATCACCTATCGTACCACCGCGCACGTCGAGGTGAAGTCGTTGAACCGGCGCACCGACGTGATGCGCGCGGTCGAGGCGCGGACCCGCGACGACTTGGCGATCATGCAGGACTTGCCCAAGGGCGCTACGCGGATCGGCCACGCGTTCCCGATCTTGCCGACGTTCGACGCGCTCTCGTACTTTCGGCTGGTCGGGACCGGCGGACCGCACAATGCGCTCGACTCCTACGTGACCGACGTCCGGCCGCTGCGCTTCACCGCCGGGAACGAAGCGAACAGCGGCGCCGACGTCGTCGTAACCAACCTCAAGTATTACTACGCGCAGTACGCGCCCGATTCGAGCGACGACCCGAACGGCAAGACGCACATCCTCTTGCGACCGCTGCAAACCCTTTTGCGCGACTACCGCGGGAACTTGTTCTTCTCGGAACTCGTCATCGACAACCAGACCCATCTCCCGTCGCGCGTCGTCTTCACCGGGCTCAACGATCGGAAATTCGTCGTCGATTACGTCATGGTGCAAGACCACTGGGTCGTGAACCACGCATTTTACGAAGAGACCGAATACGGGCCCTTACATATCGGGCGAATCCATTTTACGGTCGACGCGACGTTCGACGACTTCGGCTTCCCTCAGACCCCGCCCGACCCGCGTCTAGCGCAGCAGTGAGACCCTCGCCGAAAAAGAAAACGGCGGGCGCTGAGCCCGTCGCTTTCGTCATGGCGGAGAGGGAGAGATTCGAACTCTCGAGACGCTCATCACGTCTGCCCGCTTTCGAGGCGGGTGCCTTCAACCACTCGACCACCTCTCCAGGCGGCAAAATGACCGGTGCAGATTAGCGCCGTTTCCGGAAGAACCCTTGCAACTGCGCGGCGGTTTCCGCTTCGAGGACGCCCGCGGTCACTTCGATGCGGTGATTGAGCGCCGGATGCCTCACCACGTCGAGCACGCTGCCGGCCGCGCCCCCCTTGGGGTCCGGGCAACCGTACACCACGCGCCGGATCCGCGCCGCGACCATCGCACCCGCGCACATCACGCACGGCTCCTTCGTCACGTAGATCGTTGCGTCGGAAAGCCGCCACGACCGCAGGAGGCGGGCCGCCTGTGCGAGCGCGAGCATTTCGGCGTGCGCGGTTGCATCGGGGCGCGCTTCCTTCTCGTTCTTCGCTTCGACGACAACGTCGCCGCTGACCAAAACCGCTCCGATCGGAACGTCGCCGGCATCTTCAGCCTGCTGCGCAAGCGCGATCGCGCGGCGCATGAAGTCTTCGTCGGTGCTTTCCATTTCAAATGTAGGGGCCGCCGTGCGTCCGCGAATGCGCGGCCTCACGACGACCCTCTCTGACGATTCGCGCTCGAGACGATTCGAACGTCCGACCCCTACCTTCGGAGGGTAGTGCTCTATCCAGCTGAGCTACGAGCGCGCGCACCAGCGATTACCGCTGGTTTTCTGATGGATTCCCCGGCGTCGGAATGTGCTTGAACAGATCGAGCTTGTGATCGACGAGGCCGCGATAGAACTTGCGCACGCAGTCCGGATGCCCGAAGAAATACGTGCGCGCGTACGCGAGGTCGTCGCCCGAACTGTCGGGCACGTAGTGCGAGATCTCGATCTCTTCCATTTGATTGCGATCGGCCGGATGAGGGCAGAAATCGCACGGGATGGTCGACATACTGTGAGTGTACCTCTGAACGCGGGAACGGCCGCCCGTGTCGGCGGCCGCGCCCGGTAAACGTGACTCGGGTAGGATTCGAACCTACGGCCTAGGGCTTATGAGTCCCCCGCTCTACCGCTGAGCTACCGAGCCTCAACCGTTCGACGCTCTACTGTACCAAACCCGGGAGGCGCCATCAAGGCTGCGAAAAGCCACGCGCTCGGCACGCGTGGCTACGCAAATCGCGGTCGGAGGGACTCGAACCCCCAGCCTACAAGTTCGTAGCCTGTTGCTCTATCCAATTGAGCTACGACCGCACAGCCGCGAAGGGTACTTCGCGGTTTTCTTTTTCCCTGTCGAAATCCAAGCATCGGAGAGGGAGGGATTCGAACCCTCGGACGGTTTTTGACCGTCGGTCATTTAGCAAACGACTGGTTTCAGCCACTCACCCACCTCTCCAAAGCCGGGCCGAGCTCGGGTCGCGGACCACTATACCACAGGCCGGCGGCTCGAACCTAGCGCGCGCCGTCTTGCCGAAGCTAAGTCGACGGCGGCGGTGAGTGCGGCGGCGGCTCGTCGACGAATTCGGGCGTAACGCGCGGCGCTGCCGGCTCCCGCACGCGCGGACGCGCGAACAGCGCGTCGATGCCTGCGACGCGTCCGGCCGGCACGGCGAGCATCATAAACGACAGCACGAAGGCGGCGCCGTCCAGCGTCCCGATCGTTTCAAGGTGCGTCAGTTCGCCCTGGGCAGCCATGTAGTTCAACGTCAAGAAGCAGCCGACAAACCCCGCGAAGCGCGTGAAGAAACCCAAGAGGAGTGCTGCGCCCGTGAGCACTTCACCCAGACGCACGAGCTCCGCAAAGAGGCCGGCGTTCGGAATGACGACGCCGACTAAGAAGTCATGATATGGACCGGTTAGGGAACTTGCCGCATCCTGAACCATCTTGAGCATGAATCCGTTCGGCGGCATGAATCGCTCGGGGTGAAGAAACTTGGGAATCCCGTGCACGAGCCAAAAAAGCCCGGCATAGATCCGCAGCAGCGTGAACCACGTTGCGTACGTCCAATGCGATGCCATCTTCACGCGATTCTCTCCCCTCTTGCACCTGCGACCCGGCGGATCGCTGCGGCCGCGTCCGCCGCTGCATTCGGTTTGGCCAACGCTGCCATTGCGACCCGCATGCGTTCCCGCTTCTGCACGTCACGCAAGAGCATCTGAACGCGCTGGGCGAGATCCTCGCTCTTCTTGGCGCGCACCGCGGCTCCGCCCGATACCAGGAAGCGGGTATTTCGCTCTTCTTGACCGGGCAGCGGTTTAAAAAGCAGCAGCGGAACACCTGCGGCCAAGGCCTCCGACGACGTCAATCCCCCGGGCTTGGTGACGAGCAGATCGGCTGCGTGCATGTAGTCGTGGACGTTATCTACAAAGCGCAGCACGCGGACCGGGTACTGCATGCGGGCCGCACACTCCAGCGCCCGGGCTTCTGCGCGCCGGCTGCGCCCCACGATGACAACCGCGCACAGCGAATCGTCGACCTGCGCCAGCGCGCGCATGATCGTCTCGAGCGGAGCGATGCCCAAGCCGCCACCCATCACCAGCACGATCCGGCGATCGGGCGGGAGTTCTAAGCGCCGCGCCAGTTGGTCGCGACCGCGCGACGTTTCCCCGAACTCGGGCGAAATCGGAATTCCCGACGCGACGATGCGCTGGGGATCGACTCCTCTGGCGATGAGCTGCTGGCGCATCTGATCGGTTGCGACGGCGTAGCCGTCGACGTTCGCATGTATCCAAAATGCATGCACCGCAAAATCCGTCACCACGCCGAAAACGGGCGGCGCATCCGCGAACTCATGCTTGTACTCGGCCATCACGCCGCATGGGAAGGCGTGCGTACAGACGACGACGTCCGGCGCGTACTGAGTGAGAAACGGGCGGATGTTCGAGGCCGTGAATTGATGCACCCAAGCGCGAAAGGGACCGACGTCGGTGGCCTTTTCGGCGCGCGCGTAGATGAAGCGGTACATCTGCGGGATGGTCTTGACCAGGCCCAGGTAACCGTTGGAGACCACTCGCGAAAACATCGCGGCCGAAAATTTGTACGAATCGACGATCGTGGACTCGAGATCGGGGGTCGACAGCGCTAAAGCATTACGCAGCGCCTTTGCCGCCGACGTATGGCCGACGCCGACGTCCGCGGTCAAGAATAGGACGCGAATCTATTCCGCTCTCTCTTCGCCGCTCGATTCTTCGGCAAGCACGAAGAAGTCGTCCAATATCTCTTGCGCGAGGTCGTCGTCGTCGAGCAGGTTGCCTTGCGCATCGGTAACGACGAACTCGTCCTCTTTTTCGCAATAAAGGACGGCGTACGCGTTGTTCTCCTCATCTTCGACCAGGCCGACCACCTCGAACTCCAGTTCGCGTTCGTCGGTCGTTTGAATGATCAGGACGTCGCGCAATTCCAGGCCTGGTGATTTCCCGCTGCCGCCGTTGGTGGACATAGGCACTCCTACTTGAGGTATTTCGCGATATTGGCCTCTTGCTGGGCCATAGTGGTTGCGAACGCGTGGTGGCCGTTCCCTTTGTAGACGTAGTACAAGAAATTCGAGGGGCGGGGATTAAAGGCTGCCAGCAGCGAGGGGGCGCCCGGATTCGCTATGGGCGTGGGCGGCAGGCCCTGGTGCAGGTACGTGTTGTACGGCGAATTCGTCCGAAGGTCGGCATAGGTGATGACCGAGTGGTGTTCCGGGAACGCGTACTCGATCGACGCGTCGACTTCCAGCGGCATCCCGATGCGAAGCCGGTTGTAATACACCCCCGCCATCAGCGCGCGCTCGTCGTCGGCCTTGGCCTCGCGCTCTACCAGGGAGGCGAGCGTAACGACCTGGGGCACCGTCAAGCCCAGTGAGCGCGCTTTGCGTGCGGCGTCGCGCGGCAAGTGCTTGCGAAACTCGCCCGTCATTATTGCTTCGACCGTCGACGGCGCGGCGTCGGTCGGGATGAGGTAGGTGCTCGGAAAGAGGTACCCCTCTAAGCCGCGCGTACGGGTGCCGAAGAGCACGATCGAATCGCGCATAAATGCGTCGCCGTACGCTTGCGCGCTTCCCAAACCGGTCTCTTGAAGGCGCTGAGCGATTTGCCTGGCCGTGAAACCTTCGGGAATCGAAACCCAGCGAGCGATCTGCGCGCCGCCGCTCTGCAATTGCTGCAGAACTTCGGCGGCGCTTTGGTGCGGCGCGAATGCAAAAGCACCCGCGTGGGCATCGGTGTCCGCATGCCGGAACTTCCCGTACAGCCGGAAGGCCGCCGCATTTTCGATCACGCCGGCGGAGGCGAGCTGGTCTGCGATTTCGTGGAAGGTCGAACCGCGCGGCACGATCACTTGCGCCGTGCGCGAGGGCCTGGAGCGATCGAGGAAGACCGCATAGGCAAACCACGCGCCTGCGGCCAGAACCGCACACAACAGCAGCAGCGAAGTCCAGGCGAGCGCGCGCCTCAAGCGTCTCGACCTGCCCGCCGGCGCGCCAGATAGGTCTCTAAGATCAACGCTGCCGCCATTTTATCGACGACGGTTTTCCGCTTAGCGCGGCTCACGTCGGCACTGACCAGAGCTTTTGTAGCTTGCGCCGTGGTGAGACGCTCGTCTACGCGCGCAATGCTGCCTTCGAATACGCGCGCCAGCTGTTCGACGAAGCGATCGATCTTTTCGGCGGCCGGCCCCCGCTCGCCGCTCAAGCGCACGGGATCGCCGACCACGATCTCCTCGGCACCATACTCCCGGGCGATCTCCGCGATTCGTTCGAGATCGGCGCGCAGATTCGTGCGCTCGATCACCGTCGCGGGCAACGCATACGTCAGCGTCGGGTCCGCGACCGCCACGCCGATGCGTTTGCTGCCGACGTCGAGCGCGACAATCACTGCAGGCCGCCGAGCAGTTCGGGCGCTTGGCTTGCCGCCTTCGTGCGGCGCCCCAGATGATGATTCACCAAGATCTCGATCGCGGCGGCGGAAGTCTTTTGTGCGTGCACGGCCGCCTTCACTTTTCCCGAAGCCGGCGCGGCGAGGGCGCGGACGTTGCGCATATCTTCCGCGCTAAGCACGAGCACCTCACGCCACGCGACGCGGCACGCATCGCACGCAAATCCTCCCTGTTCCGGATCCAGCCAAGCGCCGCTGGACGCAATGGACTTGCCGCAGCGCACGCACGTTTCGAGCGGCGGCGCCAGGCCCAGCGCTTCCAGCAGCCGCAGTTGAAAGCGCGGCAGCAGCTCCATCGGCGCCTCACTTCGCGAAATGGCCGAAAGCGCGCCGGTAAGCAGCGCATACACGTCGGGCAGCGGCAAATCCGGCTCGCAGAATCCGTCGATGAGCTCGAGCACGATATTCGCCGCCGCGAAACGGTCGGGACGCACGAGGTCCGGCCACTGCGCATCCTCTAAATCCGCACTCACGACGACGTCGAGCGAGCGGCCGCGATGCATCCCCAGCGCGACGCGGCTGGCAAACTCCAAGCGTCCGGCCAGATGGCTTTTCGTGCGCCGAACGCCCTTGGCGATGGCGTCCATCTTCCCTCGCGCCGTACTGAAGAGCGTATAGATGCGGTCGGCTTCGCCGTAGTTGCGTCCCCGAAGTACGACGGCCGACGTTTTATAGCTGCGCGTCAAGAGCGTTCGCCGAAAATGCGTCGGGCAGGAGGCGGTCGAGCGTCGTTTCGGCTGTGCCGTCGACCGTCGTATACACGAGCTCCAGCGCCGGATTGAACTCGCAGAGCGCTTGACGGCACGCGCCGCACGGGACGGTGTTCGTCTGCGGCGGACCCGCCACCGCGACCGCTCGGAAGCGGCGGTGGCCTGCGCTGACGGCGGAAAAGAGCGCGCTGCGCTCTGCGCACATCGAAAGGCCGAAGCTCGCGTTTTCGACGTTTACGCCTTCAAAAACCGTACCGTCGGCGCACAGGATCGCCGCACCCACGGCAAAGCGAGAGTACGGTGCGTATGCGCGTCCGCGCATCTCCCTTGCACGGCCGAGCAACGCTTGGAGTTCTTCAGAATGCATCTTCTTGGACGGCTTCGGCCTCCGGACGGCGAAGCGCGCGTCCGTTCGTGCCCAAAACCCTGACCGTCATGATTCGGCGGCCGCGCATGCGTTCAACCTTCAGGCGCGTGTGATCGTCGGCGGCAATCTCCTCACCTTCTTGCGGAAGACGGCCGAAGAGGCCGACGGTGTAGCCGCCAATCGTTTCGAATTCTTCGTGCGGAAGCTCCGTGCCGAGCTTGGCGTTGACGTCCTCGATGTTGACGCCCGCGTCGACGACCGCTTCGCGCTCGTTGATGAGGCGCAGCGGCTCTTCTTCGCCCTCGTCGTGCTCGTCGCGGATCTCGCCGACGATCTCTTCGAGGAGATCCTCCATCGTGACCAGGCCCGCGGTACCGCCGTACTCGTCAACGACGATCGCCATCGAAAACTTGTCGCGCTGCATCTCGCGCAGCAGTTCGGCAATCTTCTTGTTCTCGGGAACGTGCGAGATGGGGCGCATCAGCTGCCGAAGCGGCGTGGAACTGATCGAGCCGTTCGCCAGGGCGATCAGCAACTCGCGATCGTGCACGACGCCCACGATGTCGTCCTTGGACTCTTCGTAGACGGGCAGCTTGGAGTAGCCTTCCGCGATGACCATGTCCAGTGCGCGGCGCGGAGAGTCGCTGATGGAGACTGCAATAATGTTCGGGCGCGGGGTCATCACTTCGCGGACGATCGTGTCCCCGAATTCGATGATCGAGTGGATCATCTCGCGCTCTTGCTCCTCGAGCACCTTTTGCTCCGCGCCGACGTTCACGATCGTGCGGATATCTTCTTCGGTGATGAAGATATTATGCGCGTGGCGCAGGCCGAACGGGCGCAGCACCGCGTTGCTCAAGAATTGGAAGAAATAGACCATCGGCGTGAGCAGCCACGCCACGCGCTCCATCGCGGGCGCCAGACGAAGCGCCCACCGTTCGTTGTCCGCCACGGCAAGCGACTTGGGCAGAATCTCGCCGAAGAGCAGCAGGAAGAACGTCATGACGATCGTCGCGATCACTGCCCCTCGCGGAATGCCGGCCCGGATGAAGATGTACGTGGCGAGCGAGTCGGCGATCAGCAGTACGATCGTGTTGCCGATCAGGATCGAGGTGAGGAAGCGGTTGCGGTCTTCGGTGACGCGGAGCACGGCGCGGGCGCGCTTCATGCCCTTTTCCAGCATCGCGCGGGCGCGAAGGCGCGAGACCCCGACCAGTGCTGCTTCGGAGGCCGCGAAGAATGCCGCCATTAGCACCAGTACCACCAGCGCGGCGATCTCGTACCAGGGGATGGCGTGGCCGGCGATCGGCTGGCTACTTAGCGGTTCCAATTGCAAGCGCGATTATAGCACAAGGTGAGGACGCACCAGCACGTAGACCGCCAGGGCGACGAGCGTGCCGAGCACGGCCCCCCAGGCGACCTCGAAGACGCTGTGGATGCGCGCTTCGACGCGGCTCTGGCCGACCAGAAGCGCCACGAAGTAGGCCAGCACGGCGACCAGCGGACGCTGGAAGAGCAGCGCGAGGCCGGTCGAGGCCGCGAACGCGAGCGCGGTGTGGCCTGAGACGGCGCCCCCTTGCAGGGGCGAACCCCGGCCTACCCAGACCTTCGCGAAGATCGTCAGAATCGCGCTGACGGCGAGGATCACCAGCACGACGTTGGCGGGCACTTGGGCGACCGCTTCGTAGACGCGCGTTCCGCCTTGCTGGATGCCTTGGTAGAAGGCCAGATAGCCCACGACCACGGCGCCCGCGGTCGCGATCAGGACCGCGCCGGCGGCAGCGTCCTTGGCCGTTTTTGCGAGGGGATGGTGCGCGATCGTCAGCAGATCGACTACCGCTTCAATCGCCGTATTCACCAACTCCAGCGCGAGCACGATCACGATCGTCATCACGATCGCGATCAGGTAGATGCGCTCGAGCCGCAAGAACAGCGTGGCGAGCAGCACCCCCAATGCGACGGTCAAATGAACGCGCATGTTGGGCTGCGTTCGAACTGCGTACATAATGCCCGAGAACGCGTAATGGAACGAGCTCCAGAACTTTGCCTCGGAGATACGCGCGTAGGGCGGCGGGTCCGGGCGCGGCTGGTGCATCGGCGCGCTCATTCGTCGTAAGGCCAGGGCATGCCGATGGCAGCGGCGAGGCGCCGTTCCTCGGCCTCCATCGCAGCGCGCTGTGCGCGTTCTTCGTGATCGTGCCCGAGCACGTGCAGTAATCCGTGGATGAGCAAGCGGTGGATCTCGTTCTCCAGCGGTGCGCCGTATTCCGCGGCTTGACGCCGCGCGGTCTCAACGCTGATGACGACGTCGCCCAAAAGGCGCTCGGGCAACCCGTTCGGGGCGGGCACGGAGGCGTCGTGCAGCGGAAAGGACAGGACGTCGGTGGCCTTGTCCTTCCCGCGATGCTCGCGATTCAATTTGCGGATCGCGTCGTCGCCCACGAGCGTGAGCGAAAGCGCCGAGTCCGGCTGCCCGGCTTCGCGCAGGAGCGTCCGCGCGACGCGCTTGAGGCGCGCGGCGTTAAGGCCGCTGCCTCGGGTGCGATTCAGGAAGTGAATCACGTCGCGTCGATGTCGGTTGCATACGCGCGGACGATTCTGCCGACGAGCGGATGGCGAACGACGTCGGTTTCGTCCAGCTCCACGATGCCGATCTCGGGGATGCCGCCGAAGCGCCGCGGCACTTCGAGCAAACCGCTCGTGGCGCCGTGCAGCAGGTCGATCTGCGTGACGTCGCCGTTCACGATCATCTTCGAACCCGATCCCAGACGGGTCAGAAACATCTTCAATTGTTCGCGCGTCGTGTTCTGCGCTTCGTCCAGGATCACGAACGCCTCGGAGAGCGTGCGCCCGCGCATGTACGCCAGCGGCGCGACCTCGATGGTACCGCGTTCCATATACCGTTCGACCAGGCCGTCGTCGAGCAATTCGCCCAAGGCGTCGTATAACGGCCGCAAATACGGATCGACTTTTTCGCGCAGATCGCCCGGCAAGAAGCCGAGCTTCTCGCCCGCTTCGACCGCCGGACGCGAAAGGATTACGCGCGAGATCTCGCGCGCGCGCAGCGCGCGAACCGCCATGACGACGGCCAGAAACGTTTTCCCCGTGCCGGCCGGGCCGATGCCGAAGGTCAGCGTGTTGGCTTCGATCGATTGCACGAAATCGCGCTGGCCGCGCGTCTTGGGCCGAATCTCGCGGCCCCGCGACGTGCGATACAGCGTCTCGGGGACGGCGGAGTGATTGCCGCCGCGCAGCACGTCGGCGCGCGCAAGAGCGACGTCGTCGGGCGTCATCTGCGCGCCGTGCAGTGCGGCTTCGAGCATGCGCTGGGCGACGGCACGCGCGCGGTCCACCGCAGGCAGTTCGCCGTGCAGCACGAGCCGGTCGTTTTCAACGCGCAGGGATATGCCGAATGCCGTTTCCAGAGCCGAGAGATTCTGATCGAACTTTCCGAAAAGACGAAGACGATCGTCCAGCGCGCTCAGATCGACGGTTCGTTCGGCGAGTGATTCCAGAGATGACGCTCCCGCAGAGCGGCCGGCGGTCCGAGGATTTCGGCTGCCGCGACGGCCTTGAGAAGACTGTTCCCATCTTCGAACATGGCCTGCAAGAGCCCGGCACCCCGCGGCGGTGCCGCTGATTGAGGCGCCGGTGCCTGCGCCGCCGGTGGCCCTGGCGGCGGAGGCTGAACGTTCACGGCTGGTTTGGGCGGCGACGGAGCGGGGGCGCCGGCAGTGTGCGGCGGCGGGGGCGCCGCTTGCCGGGCCCGGATTTGCGCTTGCTGCGTGGCGCGCGCGGCTTCAATCGCCGCAATCACGCCTTCCAACCCTTCCACGCTACTGCTTGGGAATGGGCGGAGTCGGGACTCCGTTGTCCGTAGCCGACGAGACGCTGGTCGAGATCGATCCGCGCATGTCGGAATCGGCCTGGATGTTCTTCATCTTGTAGTAGTCCATGACGCCGAGGTTGCCGCTGCGGAATGCCTCCGCGATTGCTTGTGGAACGGCGGCTTCCGCTTCGACGACCTTTGCGCGCATGGCTTGCGTCTCGGCCTTCTGCTCCTGCTCGGCGGCCATTGCGGCATACTGCCGTTCCGACGCTTTTGCTTGCGCGATCCGGCGATCGGCTTCGGCCTGCGACATCTGGAGTTCGGCGCCGATGTTCTTGCCGACGTCGACGTCCGCGATGTCGATCGAAACGATCTCGAACGCGGTCCCGGCATCCAGGCCCTTGGCCAAGACCGTTTTACTGATGCGATCGGGATACTCGAGCACTTCCTTGTGATCGACGGCCGCGCCGACCGCGGAGACGACGCCTTCGCCGACGCGCGCGATGATCGTCGGTTCGCCGGCACCGCCCACGTAGCGATCGAGGTTGCTGCGCACCGTAATCCGCGCCTTGACGTTGAGCTGAATGCCGTTCTGCGCGACGCCCTGGAAGATGGGCGTCTCGATGACCTTCGGATTGACGGACGTCTGGAGCGCTTCGAGGACGTTGCGGCCCGCGAGATCGATCGCGGCGGCGCGCTGCCATTCGAGCGGGATCTGCGCGCGCTGCGCGGCGATCATCGCCAGCACGACGTTTTCGACGTTACCGCCGGCCAAATAATGCGACTGCATTTGATCCACCGTCAGGGACAGGCCCGCTTTGCGCGAGCGCACCAGGTTCGTGACGATCACGCTGGGCGGAATGCCGATGATCCGCATGCGCACGAGGGCGCCGATCGAAAGCGGAACGCCCGCTGCGATCGTGCGGAACCACATTCCCACCGGGATGTAGTACATGAATACGAAGAAGACGATGATAAAAACGAAGAAAGACACCATCGCCAAGGCCGCAAAGCTGGTAGTCAAAACCGTTACTCCTTGTAGTTCGGGAGCGCAAGCGGCTCAACGAAAATCCGCGCGCCTTCGACGCGCGTGACCCGCACCGGTGTGCCCTCGGGGATGAATTCGCCTTGGGTGAGCACGTCTACTCGAACGCCGTCGATCGAGGCCACCCCCGCGGGGCGCAGGTAGGAGCTGGCCGTGCCGATCTTGCCGAGCAGCGCGGTCCGGTCCGTACTCGTGACGTACTCGGCACCCTGAACGCCCGCGAACGTCAACTTCTTGAGCCACGCGTTTTCGGGAAGGGCACGGGTCGCAAGGTAAAACAGGACCACCGTCGCGACGATGGCGCTCGCGAGTGTTTGGAGGGCAACGAAAAATGCCACCTGGCCGAGCGGCCCGAAGGCCAGCAGTACCGAGGCCAGAAGCGCGATCCCGCCGAGCACGCCGGGAATGCCGTGCCCGGGCACGACGTGGAGCTCGTAGAGAATCCCGGCCAGGCCTATAACGGCCAGGACGACGGCGAAAACGCTGGCGCCTAAAACGATGTGCGAGGCAAAGAACAGCCCCAGGGCCGCGATGGCGATAATGCCCGCAATGCCGTGCAGCGTCTGCATCTCGAGGAGCAGGCCCAACAGCCCGACCGTCAGGAGCAATCCGCTGACAAACGGCGTGGTGACCAACTGCAGGAATTCCATGCGATCAGCTACCGCGCGGCCC
>DASRDE010000326.1:0-3000 GCA_035652755.1 Vulcanimicrobiaceae bacterium
CAAACCGTCGCGCAAACCGACGTCGTTACGGGTACCGACGCCGCTGCGTTCACGTTCACGCCCGCGGACTCCGGACCGTACCGCATCCGCGCGAATTTTAACGGCGCGCCGAGCGATGCAACGGCGACGGATATGCAAGTGTGGGTCACCGGACCGGGCAATGCGTCCTGGGGCAGCCAAAACGCGGCGCAGCTGCAGCTCAAGCTCGACAAGCCCGCGTACAAGGAAGGTCAAACCGCGATCGTCGCAGCCGCGTCGCCGTATCGGCAAGCCGATCTCTACTTGTCGGTCGTGCGCGACCGCGTCCTTTGGAAAACGGTGCTGCATTTGAACGGCGCCGCGCCCAAAGTGCGCATTCCGTTGACGCAGGCGATGTTCCCGAACGCGGCAGTCGAAGGCGTGCTGGTGCGGCGCGGGCCCAAGCTCGGGCGCGGTGTGCAGCGCGTGGACGCTTTGGTGAGGATTGGCCTTGTTCCCCTGACGCTGTCGCTGGACGGCACGAGCGTCAAACTGCTCGTTACGCCGCGCTTGGCAAAGGCGCAGCCCGCGCAGCAGCAAACGATGACGCTGCACGTCGCGGATGCGTCGAACCGTCCCGTTCCGGCACAGGTTACTGTGGCAGTCGTGGACGACGCGATTCTTCAGCTCAGCGGCTACCGGTTTCCCGATCTGACCAAGATCGTGTACGCGGCGCAGCCGATCGCCACGCGCTTTGCCGACAACCGGCCCAACGTCACGCTGACTCAGCCGTCGAACACCACCGAAAAAGGCTGGGGCTACGGAGGCGGTTTTCTCGAAGGGGCGGCGAGCACGCGCGTCCGCACGCAATTCGTTCCGTTCGCGTATTTCAACGGTGCGGTGCAAACCGATGCGCGCGGCGACGCGCGCGTCTCGTTCAAGGTTCCCGATAACCTTACGACCTGGCGCATCTTGGCCGTCGCGGCAACGGCCGACGTTCGGCCGAAATTCGCAACCGCCGACGCGACGTTCATTTCGTCCAAACCCCTCGTCACGGATCCGCTGCTGCCGCAGTTCGCGCGCCCCGGCGACCGCTTTGCGGGCGGTCTGCTGCTGGCAAACGGCGGGAGTTCGGCCGTAACGGCACGGACGCAGGCCGATCTGCGCGGCGCAGTGCGCTTTGCAATCGGAGACGGAACGACGATTCAAGCCTCGCGCGATGCCGCGCAGGGAATGAACGCATGGCGTTTCGACATGATCGCGGATCGCGCGGGTACCGCGAGTCTTACGGTTCGCACGGAGATCGCGTCGGGGCCGGCCGACGCGTTCAGCGTGCCGCTGGACGTGCGCAGCGAAGCCGCCGCCGAATCCGTCATCGATGCCGGCAGTACGCAGGGCGCGGCAAGCATTCCGCTGACGGTCGGGAACGAGCGCGGCTCCGCGACGGTCGACGTGTCGGGCTCGGTGCTCTCGCAAGTGCAGGGGCCGGCGCGCAATGCACTGACTGCCGAAGACACAGGACTGCTGACGGATGAAGCATCGCGCCTGAGCATCGCCGCGTCGCTGCTTCGACTGCAGCAGGCGCTGCACGCGCAGATTTCAGCGGTGAATCCGCGTACCGCCGCACAGGATGCCGTCGGCAAGCTGCGCGCCCTCCAGCGGATCGACGGCGGCTTCTCATTCTGGCCCGAAGAGCGCGCTTCCGATGCGTTCGGCAGCGTGCAGGCGCTGAACGCCTTCGCGCAGGCCCGCGCGGCGAACCTCGACGTTGCAGCGCAAAACGTCGCTCGCGCGAAAGCGTATGTCGTTCGTACCTTGGCCGACCCCGCGGGAGCTGCCGCATGGTGCAAGGATGCGCAGTGCAAGGCAGCGCTGCGGCTGCAAGCGCTGTCGGCATTGGCGGCCCTGGGCGACAGGCGCACGGATTTTCTTCAAAGCCTGTATGAGATGCGCGTGCGGTTGACGGCGGCTCAGCGCGTGCAGCTTGCGCTGTATTTGCAGCAAACGCCCGGATTTTCGCAACAGGCGCGGCAGCTCGCGCTCGAGTTGAGGAACGAAGTCTCGCTGAGTGGCCGCTACGCGCAACTGCAGCCCTCACGCGCGTGGGAGAGCTCCGATGTCGAGGGGCAAGCCGCGTACGTTCGGCTGCTGCTCGCGCGTTCGTCGCCGCCGGACGACGTCAACCGGGCGATGCAGGCGCTCATTGCGCAGCAATGCCGTTGCGGTTGGCCGTCGCCGGCCGATACCGCGGCGGCACTGCTCGCAGCGGTTGAGTATTCCTCAGCGCAAAGCAATCATCCCGACTTCACGTTCGAGATCGCGGTGGATGGAAAGCGCGCCGCCGGCGGGCGCGTCAGCGGCGCCGGTGCTCCCGTTCAAACGCTCCGGTTGCCGCAGTTGTCCGCCGGTGCGCACACCATACGCGTCACCAAATCGGGAAGCGGGACGCTCTCCTACTTGCTCAACTATACATATGATGCCGGTCCGCAAGCGCCCGGCCGCCTCGCTGGTCTGCGCGTGGAACGCAGCGTGCGCGCGGCGAACGCCCGCGACGTGCTCGCATCCATGGATTTAGCCGCGCAATCCGCTCCGTTTGACGTCCCCGCCGGCAACGTGTACGACGTCGAGGTGCGCGTGATTGCGGATCACTCGGTCGATCGCGTGATCGTGCAGGATCCGTTGCCGGCAGGCTTCGAGGCGCTCGACACGTCGTTCCAAACGACCGCGGCGTACTATCAGCCGCTGGCCGCCGACTGGCAGATCGATTACCAGCGCATTTACGCCGACAAGATCGTCGCGTTCGCGCAGCATCTGGAACCGGGAGTCTATGCCTTCCATTACCTGGCCCGATCGGTCACGCCCGGAACGTTTTTGTGGCCCGGCGCCCACGCGTACTTGGTGAACGCGCCCGAACAATTCGGTCGATCGGCCTTCGCTCAGGTCAAGATTTCGGCCAAGTGAGCTTCCTGGATCGCGTACTCGAGGCCGTCCTCCTTGCCGTCGGCATGGCCTGGCAAGTGTGGTGGAGTTTGATTCTGGGTT
>DASRDE010000327.1:0-13209 GCA_035652755.1 Vulcanimicrobiaceae bacterium
TGGAAGAACCTGGTTCCGCTGCGATTCCGCGACTACGAGGATGCCGACGATTTCCTGGCCCGCCTCTGCGGCCGGTCCAATACGCCGGCGGGCATCTCTACGGTGCTGCATTTGGGCGCCTGCTCGAGCACGACGGAAACCGATGCCTCCTTCCTCATGCAGAACAACTACGAGTACACCAAACAGCTTGCGCGGTGGGCCGTTGCAAGTAACGTCCGGTTTGTGTACGCGTCCTCCGCTGCGACGTACGGGGCGCGCGAACGCGACCTGCGCGACGACGGCGACTTGGACGAACTTCGTCCGCTCAACATGTACGCGTACTCCAAGCACCGCTTCGATCTCTACGCGCGGGACGAAGGCCTTCTCGATCGCATCACCGGCATTAAATACTTCAACATCTTCGGTCCTAACGAACACCACAAGGGTGAGATGCGCAGTCTGGTCGATAAAGCGTACGGGCAGATCCGCGAAAGCGGATCGATTCGGCTCTTCAAAAGCCACCGCTGCGAGTACCGGGACGGAGAGCAGCAGCGGGATTTTCTGTACGTCAAAGACGCCGTTGCGATGACGCTTCACCTGGCCGAGGCCGGCGCCTTCGGTCTGTACAACGTCGGCTCCGGAATGCCGCATACTTGGCTCGATCTGGTTCGGCCGATCTTTCGAGCGATGGACGTCCCCGAACGGATCGAGTTCATCGACATGCCGCCGTCTCTGCGAGACAAGTATCAATATTGCACTTGCGCGACGATCGACCGGCTGCGGGCCAGCGGCTATGCGGCGCCAATCACGCCGCTCGCGGACGCGGTCCAAGATTACGTCCGCGGCTATCTCATACCGGACCGGCGGCTCGATCCGGCCGACGACGCACGCGCGCAGGCTTCGCTCTCCGCTTCAATAAAGTAACCGCGCCATGAGTCAGCCAAGCCGAGCAGAGCGCCGAAGATCGTCACGAGGCGGCGCGACGCCCCCGCCTGCAAAACGCGATCCGATGATGCCGATCTACATCGGCTTTGCTGCGGTACTCGTTTTCGTGCTCGCCGGATTCGGCATTTCGAATTACTTCGCCACCCAAGCGCGTACGAAGGCGATCGCGTTCGATTACTCGACGCCGACGCCCGGGCCGCAGCCGACGACGAAGCCCCAGCCGCTCGTCCCCGGAAAAGCCGTCGGCAAACCGATCTTCGGCTTGGCGACGCCGAACCCGCAAAAAGGCATTTTGGCCGACAGCAAAACGGGCGGACACGGCCAAACGATCGACGGCATTCCATGCGAAACCAGCGAAGCCGCGCAAGTCCATTTCCACACGCACCTGGCCATTATGGTCAACGGCTCGCCGTTGCAGATCCCCGCATTTATCGGCTTTGCGCTCGATCCCGCCAGTCCGAACGGCACGTGCCTATATTGGCTGCACACGCACGACGCCAGCGGCATCATTCACATCGAAGCGGGCGCCGTCAGCTCACCGAGCGGCGGTCCCTACACGCTGGGCGAGTTTTTCGACATCTGGGGTCAGCCGCTGGCTCGCGATCAAGTCGGTCCGTTTAAAGGCAACGTCAGCGCATTCGTCAACTCGCAACCGTACAGCGGAACGCTGCGCGACATCCCATTGCGCGCGCACCAGCGCATCGTGCTCGAAGTAGGCCAGCCCGTCGTCCCGCCGCCGACCTATCTCATTCCTCCGGACGAATAGCGCGCCGTCCTTCGACTGCGCAAGGCGCGCACAAGGGTGCGCGGCTTGCCTCCGCTCAGGATGACACAAGTGTCAAACGGGAGCTACCGAAGCACCAGCTTCATTAGCTCTTCAACGTGGAGCGAAGCGCGCTGTCGAGCTCCGCGTAAGATACTTCGCCGCTCGTCATATATGCAATCTTCTTGTCCTTGCCGATGATCACGATCGTCGGAAAGCCGCCTTGCAAATAGCGATGCGCGACGTCCAGCGTCGGATCGTACGCGACCGGATACTGGACGTGGAACGCTTGCACGAAAGCCAGAACGTCCTGCTGGCTGGACGGGCCGTTGCCGGTCATGTTTTGGTTGCTGCCGGAAACGCCGACGAATTGGACTTTGCTGCCGTATTGCTGGTAGAGCCGATCGATGATCGCGGTTTCGCGCTGGCAATGCGGGCACCACGTCGCGAACACTTCCAAGAACACCGGCGACTTGGCGGTCTTGAGGTCCACGTAGCCGTTGTCGGTGGCGGCCGAGAACTCGGGCGCCGGGTCGCCGATGCGCAGCGGTGCCTGCACGGGTGCTAGCGACGCTTGCCGGCTGACGCCGCCGCTGCGGGCGTAATAGACGGCGGCGGCCGCCGCTATTAAAACGACAGCGATCGTGATCCCAAGCGCGATCCGGCGGTTGTTCATCTTCTCCCCATTCGCTCATCGACGGAAAACGGCCCCGGTGCGCGCCATGCGAGCGCGGCGCAGACTGCGGCCAGTGCCGCGTCGGCGGCGACGTGCGGCCAGTCCGCCGGAGCGTTATCCTGCGGACCGAAGCAGCCGCAGTTGGCCGGAATGTGCCGTACGACCGCCGAGGCAATAACCGCCGCGTAGATTAGCAGCTGCACGGATGCGACAATTGCCGCACCTCGCGTGAAGAGTCCGGCGACCAGATACGCGCCCAAGCCGATTTCAAAGAACGGCAGCAGCACGGCAAGCGGACCGACGATCGCCTCCGGAAGCACCCGGAAGCCGGCGATCGCGGCGGCGAGGTCGTTGAAATGGCCGGCCTTGAGCACGCCCGCCGCCACGAACAACGTCCCGAGCAGCAGCCGGAGCGCGAACGTGACGATATCGGTTGCGGCCATCGGCGCCTTGTTCTAGAGTGAGGGCGGATGCATCTCCTCTTCTCCTTGGTGCTCGCGCTGGTGCCGGTGCACGGCGTTGCACTCGGCAGCGGCCCGCACGGTACCTCGATCGTCCGTTTCGACGCGGTGACCGGTACGTTTGCGGCCCAAACGCGCGCGGTGCGCGTTACGCCCGCACTCCGTTTGCCGCCCGGTACCGGCCTAGACGCGTTCCTGGATCCGTCGCAAGCGACATGGGTGCTGCGGGATACGCACGTCGCCGCGCGATTCGTAGCGGGTCTGCCCGACCCCGGTACCGTCAATGCGATCGACTATGGCTCCTATCTGCCGCAAGCCTCCCTCGTCGATCAAAACGGCCGGCTCCTCGACCTGCGATCGGCCTTCCGCGGCAAAGTGACGATCCTCAGTTTCGTCTTCACGCGCTGTCCGGATCGCGACGAATGTCCGGCCATTAGCGCCAAATTTTCCGCGCTGCAGCAGCGGCTGGATCCGTCGCGCTTTCATCTGGTGGAGATCACGCTCGATCCCGTGTACGACTCGCCCGCGATTCTGCACGCGTACGCCAAGCAGTTCGGCGCCAACGCAGCGGCGTGGTCCATCGTTACGGGCCAAGGGCACGACGTCGCGCATCTGTTGAACGCGTTCGGCATCTCTTCACTGCGCGTGAGCGAGGCGCGGTTCGATCACAACGACAAGGTTTTTTTGACCTCGCCCGACGGCAAAGTCGCCGACATCGTTCAAACGGCGGCTTTTGACCCGGCCGCGCTCGCCGCTCAAGCGGAGCACTTGGCCGGCATGTCGTCGAGCGCCTTGGGCCGCATCGAGCTCGCGCTCGTCGCGTCGGCCGCAGCGATGTGCGGCGGCAGTCAGTTCGCCGGAATCGTCTTGCTGGAAACCGTCGTGTTCTTGCTGATCGCGGTCGTCTCCATCACCGCGTTGACCTTGATCGCGCGAAAGATTTGGCGAAACGCGTAACGGCGTAGTGCAAGCCCCGCGAACCGGCAATCGTCGTGGCCAAGAATCCGCCTACGCAAATGACGAACAGTGCGATGTTGGCCGCCAGCAGCATCACCAACGTGTGGCGGTCGGTCGGATGTGCGATCGCCCGCAGCGTCACGCGCTCGAGCGGTATGCCTGCCGCCGCCATGAAGACGTCGCACAGAACCACGAAAACGAGCAGGTCGCGCGTTTTCACTCCGAGCCCATGCGCGTGAGTGCATAGGCAATGGCCGCCGACGTTTCGTCGGGCTCGCCGAGCGTCAACCGGTAACACCGCACGTTACCGAGCAACGATATAGCGCGCGAAACGCGGTCGACCATGTCGCCGCGCGAATCGAATCCGCGAGCGATGGCGGGCAGCACGCCGGCTGTGTCGACGAGTTCCAAGGCTGCGCAGCTTCCTGCGCCTGCGATAAGGAACAACGCGCGCAGCGGACGCGGCGCCGCAATGGCCTCTGGGCCAAAGCACATGCGCAGCGAAAGCTCGGGGAGCGCCGGCAGCGATTCACGCTCGGGAACGCCGGTATCGGCCAGCATCAATCGCGCGCCCGCGGCGCGTACCGAAGAGCGGCACAAGAACGGATAAACGACCGAGTTTCGCAGGAGGGTGCGTTCGTCCGAATACAGCCGCATGCCGCGGCGCGCGCAGGCAAGCAGCGTTTCAGTCTTTCCGGTCGCCGACGGTCCCGCGAGAATGGCCGCAACGCCTTCGTGCTCGATGGCGGCGGCTTGAACCGAACACAGGGCGGCGTCGTAGCGCACGAGCGCGCCGAGGATGACCGCATCGGCCAAAAATGCCACCGCGTCGGCCGGCAGCGCGCCGCGCGTCCATCGCCACGACGGCGCGTGCGAGCACCAAAACGCGTATCCGCCGCGTACCGTCGCCACGTAATAACGAAAGTCCGGCGGACCGGCAGCGGCATGATGGGCGTAGCGCAGCCGGTGAAGGCGCGCAACTTCGGGAATGTCGGTGCGCAGTTCGACGGTGACGCCGGCGACTTCGAATGTCGAGCTGTGGACGCAATGCACTTCGAAGACGCCGTAGCCGTCTCCGGGGGAGCGCATCAATTGCTCGGCCCGGATTACGCGCATCGGTCGATTCCTTCCAGGAGCGCGCGCGCCGATTCATCCGGGGCGCCCAGCACCACGCCGAAACAGGGAACGTGAGCGATGGCTTTGCGTACCGCGCCCAGCTGCGCGAGCTCGCGCGGCCGCGAATACGTGCGCTGCACGATGGCCGGCAGGGCATCCCGCACCGGAACGGGCCGCATCTCGAACGTCTGCGAGCGCCCGTTGAGGAGGCAAATGGCGCGAAGCGCGTGCGGTATGCCGCACGGGCGCACACCCACGGCAGTTTCGTCCAACGCATACCAAAAGCGCCCGCGCTCGGTTTGAATCGCGCGAGCTACCGGCGAGACGCGGTCACGAAGCGCGGCGGGCAAGAACTCCAGAGCGCTCTCGCGCAGCGAGGGCCGGCGCGGAACCGCGGCTACGTTTCCGGTGCGCAAGCCGAGCAGCGCCGTTTCGTCTCCCAGAAAGTCCGCGCCGGCAAGTGCGGCATGCAGCGCTAGCACGCTCTTCCCGATTCCCGCAGGGCCAAGGAGCAGGACGGCGCCGCGGACGGTACCGATCAGCGCGCCGTAGAGCGCTAGGGAGCCGTCCTGGCCTGAAGCGCATCGGGCGACGATTTCCCGCGCCGCCTCGTAGACGACGCGAAGGCGCGGCGTCCGCGCCGCGGCGTTGAGCGGAAGAGCATGCCGTCCGAAGCGCGCGTGCAGTCTGCCGTCCCAAAGGCTGCGGACCGCGGCACTGCAATTGGCGCCCCGCCCCGACGGCTCGCACCGCAGCAGGTCGAACGTCGACTCGAAGATCTCCGCGGCGTCCTCGTCGTAGACATCGACAGCCAGCGTGTGGGCGCCGACGCGGTAGAGCAGATGGTGCGCACATTCCCTCCGTGGCGGCGCGGCGCTCGTCATGCGGAGATCGTACCGGAGCTTTGGCCCTGCCCGCGACGGCCTGCGGTCCCGTTCGCGTCAGTAAAACCGTACTAGAGGGGCCTCCCCTGCCGCCGGCGGGCAGCATGACAATGGGGCGCGGGCGTGAATTGGCAGACCTCGATGGGAGTGCCCCGAAAGCCGATCGAACCGCCGACTCCCGAACAAGCGGCGTTTCTCGAGCGAGCAATCGAGCAGTACGGCAAGGCAACCTACAACTTCGCGTACCGCCTGACCAGAAACGAAGCCGACGCCCGCGATCTGACCCAAGAGGCATTCATCCGGGTCTATCGCGCCTGGCGGAGCTTTCAGCCGGGCACTTCCTTCCTGTCCTGGGTCTACCGGATTGTAACGAATCTTCACCGGGACGAACTCCGGCGTAAAAAAGGACGTTACTTAGACGAGATACCGGAGGACAACGCCCCCCAAGATTTCGGGGGGAGCCGGCCCTTGGCGGTCACGCCCATCGAGGACTACGTCGAAGGCCAGCTGAGCGAGGGGCTCGCCCGCTCGCTCGAGCAGCTCTCTCCAGATCAGCGGCAGGTGATCGTCCTTGCGGATATCGAGGAGTACAGTTACCAGGAAATAGCGGAAATTATGGGGTGCTCGATCGGAACGGTTCGATCGCGCCTCCATCGCGCCCGCGCGTTGCTACGACGATTGATACAGAAACAACAACGACGATGATGCATCTAACAAACGAAGAACTGATCGACTACATGCATGGAGAGCTCGCCCCGCAGCAGGATGCGGCGGTGTACGAGCACATGGAGTCGTGCGCGGCTTGCCGCGCCGAATACGACGCCGAACTGTCGATGACCGAAATGCTTCGCACGCACGCGCGCGAAGAGGAACGCGAGTTGCCGGGCGCAGTCAAGGCCGAGATTTGGCGTCGCATCCGCAGCGCGCAGCCGTCGCTTTGGAATCGCGTAACGTCGTGGGTTCGTCCAGCCGTCGCCGTTCCCGTTGCCGCCGTCATCGCGCTCGCCGCATATTTCGGCACGTCGTATGTCGGACCGCAAGGCGTTCCGGCGATTGAAGCCGGCTATTACCTGCAAGATCACGCCGCGCTCAACGGCACCGTGCCTTTCAACGACCGCAGCGTTTCGCCGGCGGACCTAATGAACGCGTCGCCGGCCGACAACCAGCAGACTGCCATCGCGGTTCCGCCCGTCGAATACACGGCGGATGTCACGCACTAGCGCGCGCACGTTCTGCTCGCTTTTGCTCGCCGTCGCGCTGACCGGCGCGGCGTCCGCCAACGACCCGGCCCAGTTGCTGCGTCAGGCCGTGGCGGCGTATTCGACTTACTCGTATACGGGGCAGGTGCAAAGTACCGACTTCGGCACGAATCACGCCGAAGCGGTACTCTTTCGCATCGATCACCGCGCGCCCGATATGACGCGCCGCTGGTACTTGGCGCCGGAGTCGCTCTTCGGCGACTCCATCGTCAGCCACGGCGACACCAGCTACGACATCGATCAACATAACCACCGGATTATCTTCACCAAGGACGACGCGCTGGACGACCAAGTCGCCGTCGACGATAACTTCGGCCTGCTGATGCACAACTATCGGCCCGAGATGGGTCCCGATGAAAACGTGGCGGGACGCAGCGCGCTCACCGTGCTCCTCGTGAACAAATACACCGGCCAGGCTACGATGCGCATCTCGCTGGACGCTCAGACCAAACTCGTGCTCGAGAAGCTGCGCTACTCGCCTTCAGGCGCCGTCGCCGAACAGATGCGCTTCGAGCAGATCTCGTACGAGCGGACGTTTCCCGCCGCGCTCTTCAGCGTTCCGAGCGCCGGCTACCAAGTGCTGCAGGGCTCTTTCCACGGCTTGCCGTCGAACGATCTCCGCGCGGTCGTGCGCACGGCCGGGTTTCAGGCACGCGGACCGCAGTATCTGCCCGAGGGCTTTTTGCCGATTGCCGGAGACGTGAGCGACATCAAGGGCGTGCGCACGCTGCATCTGCTGTACTCCGACGGCCTGCGCAGCGTATCGCTGTTCCAAAACGCGCGCGGCGCACAAATCGATGCGTCGCACTACGTCGTGCACGGCGCGAAGGTCGGTTCGCACGACGCCAAACTGCTGCAGGACGGTTCGACGACGCTCGTGGCATGGGCCGCGGCAAACCTGCACTTCGAACTGGTGGGCGAGCTCTCGCGCGAAGAACTGCTGCACATCGCGTCGTCGGTCGCACCGTAGCGCGCTAGTCCGCGCCTCTTGCGCCGTGCTGCATGGCGTGAGAAGATGGCCTCGAGGAGCGGAAAGGGCACTTGCCATGAGATCGTGGTTGGCATCCCTGTGTATTGCCGCGGTTCTTTTCGCCGCTTGCTCCCGCTCGGGGAACTTCGTGCCCGGATTGGGCGAGCAGACATCGGGCCGGTACGCATATGCGCCGTTACTATCGGAGACCGTACTCTACCGGTTTACGTGTCCGAATTTCAATCAAACCACTCCGTCACCGCTCACACCGGACGGAAACGGAAACTATTTTGGCACGAGCAGATGCGGCGGCAATGGAAACGGCATCGTCTACGAGCTCTCACCGAACGGCAACGGCGGCTGGACCGAAACGACGCTGCACGCATTTACCGGCACGGACGGATCGCAACCCGCGCTGACTCCGCTGGTAATCGACAAACGAGGCCACGTGTTCGGCGTGACGACGAGCGGAGGCTCCAAAGGCTCGGGAGTAGCCTTCGAGCTCTCCCGTATGGGATCGACGTGGACCGAACGCGTCCTCTATACCTTCGGTACGACAATCGCGTTGCCGTTCGGCAGCTTGATCGCAGACGCCCGCGGCAACTTGTATGGAATTGCGAATCTGTACCACAACGGCGGCGGCCTCACCGAAGGCGTCTACGAGCTGAAACGTGCGAACGGCGCGTGGACGGAACAAACGATCTACGACGTGGGCAAGACCGCGGCCAGCTACGTCACGGGCGGCATCGTCATGGACTCGAGCGGGAAGCTGTTCGGGATTTCGGACGCGTCAATCTCTCCTTCCATCGTTTTCGAGCTCGTGCCCAACGGCAACGGCGGATGGAACGAAACGACGTTGTACGCTTTCGCGAACCTCAGTGATGCGCCGACCGGCGCACCCATTCTGGATAAGGCCGGAAACCTCTACTCCACGACAGGCGGCGGCGGCTCCGGTCACGGCACCGTCTATGAACTCGTCGCGCAAAGCTCGCCGCCCTGGAAATTGAAAACGCTCTACGCATTCAAAGGCGGCTCGGACGCGGCCAATCCGTATGCCGGCGTCACGTCCGACACGGCGGGTAATCTTTACGGCGATACGCAGGGCGGCGGAGCGCACAACGCGGGAGCGATCTACGAACTTGTGCGATCCGGTAATTCGTTTAGCGAGCGAGTCCTTTGGAGCTTCGATAAAACCGGTGGCCGCGTACCGCTTGCGCCGGTAACGCTCGATGCGGGCGGAGACATCTTCGGAACGACCCTAGAAGGCGGTCTGCGCGGGTGCGTCGGGTATCAGGGCTGCGGCTTGGCGTTCGAGATCAGGTAAGGATTCGGCGCAAGAGCGCTTGCTGCGTTTGCGGGATCGCCGCCGCGTCGGCGTCCGGCACCGGCGAGGATGCGCGATGGGCGTCGATCACGTGCGCAACGGAAGCGGCGAGGGCGCCTGTGTCATAGCCGCCTTCGAGCACGTACAGCACGCGTCCATCGCAAAGGCTTTGCGCCGTAGCGT
This sequence comes from Vulcanimicrobiaceae bacterium, assembly GCA_035652755.1. Taxonomy (GTDB): domain Bacteria; phylum Vulcanimicrobiota; class Vulcanimicrobiia; order Vulcanimicrobiales; family Vulcanimicrobiaceae; genus DASRDE01. Next base: position 9,518 of record DASRDE010000327.1, read on the forward strand.
TGACGATCGCTGCGAGATCGGCGGCTGCGGAAACGGCGATGCCTAAATCGCCGACCGGATCTCCCTGCACGTAATCGAATCCCGCGCTCACAATCAGCATGTCCGGCTTCACGCGCGCAGCTATCTGCGGAAGCAGCCGTTTCCAAAGCGCGACGAAGGGTTCGGTACCGAATCCGTGCGGCGGGAGCGGCACGTTCACGATCGCGTCCTCATTCGGAAGCGCGTAGTTCTCGTCCGGACCGCCGGTACCGGGATACGCGGGATAGCCGTGCGTCGATACGTAGGAAAGTCCGTCACCCGCGACGGCTTGCGTGCCGTTTCCGTGGTGGTAATCGAAATCGACGATTAATGTGCGCGCACCGGTCTGCGCTTGGAGCGTACGCGCTGCGATCGCGGCGTTGTTGAAGACGCAGAATCCCATTCCGCGCGTCGACTCCGCATGATGGCCCGGCGGACGCACGATCGCAAACGCCGCACCGTTGCCTTCGTAAGCGGCCTGCGCACCGGCGATTGCGGCGCCTGCAGCGCGCCGCGCGGCGTCGAGGGACGCGCCGTCGACGATGGTATCGCCCGTCGAAAGATAGCAGGCGGAGGCACCCAGCGACGCAACCTCGCGCTCTACCAGATTCACGTAGCCTTCGCTATGCACGAGTTCGATCTCGGCATCGGTTGCGTCGCGCGCCGGCAGCGCATCGCGTAAATCACCGCGCCGTTTTAGATGAGCAGCGACGGCTTCGACGCGCTCGGGCGATTCCGGATGATGAACGCTGCGCAGATGCTCCGCGCAGCGTTCATCGTAGACGATCAGCATGCCGCCCGCGGCGCTTGGCTCAGGACGATTTTGAAGACTTGCTCTTCTTCGTTTGAGGTTTGCTGTTCAAGCTGGCAATCTGGGTTTGAATCTGCTTGTACTGCGACGTACCCGGTTTGAGCATTTTGAGCAGCCGCTTGTAGGCGTCGAGCGCCTTGGTCTTGTCGTTGTTCTGCGCGTACGAATACCCCATCATGTAGAGCATTTGGGGATTGCGATCCATATAAACGCGCGCCTGCGAATCGATGATCCCGAAGATCTGCGCCGCCTCCTTGTAGTTCTTCAGGCTGAAGTCCGAGCCGGCGATGCACGCCAGGGAATCCGGCGTGCGATCCATCTGGAACGAATGCGAGCAGGCGTCTTTGGCCTTGGCATAATCGTGCAGCTGGATGTACCCCTGGCCGAGCAAACCGAAGGTCTGCGCGCTGGGCGCGACGTCGCTGAGCTGCTTGAGATAGCTCACGGCATCGCTGATGCGTCCCTGCGCTTCTTTCAGCTGCGCAAGGTCGTACAGCGCGCTGACGTCGCTGCGGTCGGCCTGCAGTGCGGCCTGGAATTGCTGCTCGGCGCGCCGCTGGTCGCGCTGGCCCATGAAGTACTCACCGTATGCGACGTGCAGCGATGAGACGGCGGGAAACTGACGGATCGCGCCGTCGAACGTCGCCTGCGCCTGCGCTTGCTGGCGCGCAGCCGAGTACATCAACGCCTTACGCACCATCACCGAAGCCTTGTCGGCGTCGCTCGTGGCTGCGGCCGCGGCATCGTCGTACGCCGAGGCGGCCGACGTCAGATCGTTGCGTTTGGCGAACAAATCCGCGCGGAACAGCAGCACCTGCACGTTTTTCGGATCGACGGCGAGCGCGCGGTCGATCACGGTCAACGCGTTCGGAATGGTGTTTTGAGCGACCCACGTCTGCGCTTCCTGGACGAGCGGCGAGACGTCCTTCGGATCGAGCGCGTAGGCCTGCTCGAATTGTTTGCGCGCCTCGTCCCACTTCTGCGCGGCCGCGAGCACGACACCCAAGGCGGAGTACGCCTGGGGATCGCTCTTGTTGAACGTGACCGCGCGATTGGCCACGCGTTCCGCGTCGGCAAACCGGTTTGCACGCACGTACAGGCTCGCCAGCGACGAGAGCACGCTCAAGTTGGTCGGTTCCAAATTGGCCGCGCTTTCCAGATCGGCGATGGCGCCCTGCGCGTTGTTCAGCGAACCTTGCGCGGAGGCGTCCAGATAGTACACCTGCGCCGTCTTGGTGCCGAGCTGCAGCAAACGCTGCGTCAGCGAGACGGCAGCTTCCGGATGGCCGATCACGAGAAACTCTTGCGCCAGGGCCAGCATCGCATCGCGATCGTTCGGGTTGGCCTTGAGCCGCGCTTCGAGGCGCGGAATCGCGACGCTCGGCGGTTCGGGCGATGCGGTCGGCATCGGCAGCGGCGTCGGAGAAGCCGTGGGTGACGGCGCGGGCCGCGCGGCGGTTGCCGGCACGGCAGTAAAGGCAAGGCACCCGCACGCGGCAGCGAGGAATGAACCGGCCAAGAGAAAGCGTTTCAAAATCTTCGTCCTTTATACGATGGGTTCGGGCCCCTGCAAGTAACGCGCGGAGCCCCTCTTTTATTACGCGTGCGCCTTTGCGCCCGTAACCAGGTTGGTCAGCTCGGGGACGATCTGGAAGAGATCGCCGACGACCATCAGGTCCGCAAAATCCGCGATGGGGACTGCTCCGTCGCGATTTATCGCAACGATCGTCCCGGACGTCTGCATGCCGACTTTGTGCTGGATGGCACCCGAGATGCCGACCGCAATGTAGAGCTGCGGGCTGACGATTTTGCCCGTCTGGCCGATCTGCATGCTGTAGGGCACCCAGCCGGCGTCGGCCGCGGCACGCGATGCCCCGACTGCCCCGCCCAGAGCGTCGGCCAGCGGGCGCAAAAGGGTCGTGAAGGGCTCCGGCCCGCCCAATCCGCGGCCGCCGCTGACGACCACGGGCGCCTCTTCCAGCCCCATCTCGCCCGTCGCTTCCTCGACGTCGTTTTCGATCGTAAGGGCGTACTGCTTCCCGGAGGGCTTGGCCAGCGGAACGACTTGAGCGCCGCTGCCGCCGGCTTGCGCGGAAAAGGCGTTCGGGCGCACGGTCGCGATGCCGTACTGCGAATCTTTGAACGTGCACCCGGTTACCGTCGAACCTTGCAGTTTGGGAGCAATGCCCACCGCCCGGCCGTTCTCGAAGTGAAAATCGGTCACGTCGGAAAGCAAGCCTGCCTCCAGGCGTGCGGTCAAGCGTCCGGCGACGTCGCGGCCGAGCATAGTGTTCGGCACCAGGATGAGCGCCGGCCCGGTTTCGCGCGCTACCGCCTCGACGTAATCGACCATCGGGTCGAGAAAATATTTGTCGACGTCCGGATCCTCTGCCACGTGCACGACGTCGAGCGGATAGCCCTTGAGCTGTTCGGCGATTGCGGGCGCGCCTGCGCCCAGCACGACCGCATGCGCTTTGCCGCCGAGCGCGTCGGCGATCTTGCGCGCCTCGGTCGCCAATTCGTACGTGACCTTCCGCGTTTGTCCCGAGCGCTGTTCGATAAAAACGATGACGTGCTGCATCAGATCAGTTTCCTCTCGCGCAGGAATTCGAAGATTGCCTGCGCGCCCGATGCGCCGTCGGCCGCTTCCACCACGCGCGCTTTTTCGCGCGGTTTGGGCGCCGAAATTTCCAGGACTTGCGTCTTTGCGCCGTCGGTTCCGACCGCGCGCTCCAAACCGAGCTCGGCAAGCGCCATCGCCGTAATCGTCTTTTTCTTGGCGCCCATGATGCCTTTGAGCGATGCGTACCGCGGCTCGCCGACCGCCATCGTCACCGTGATGAGCGACGGGAGGGGACCGCTG
>DASRDE010000328.1:0-4798 GCA_035652755.1 Vulcanimicrobiaceae bacterium
CTGCAGCGCGGTGATCGCGGCTGCATCCGACGCCGCCTGCGCCTGGTATTGGGCCTCCTGCTGCTGCAGTTGCTGATAGAGCGGATTCGGAACCGTGTTCGTGCTCGCCGTCACCGTGGACTGCTGGCGCGCGATCTCCGCCTGGAGCTGCGAGACCTGCTGTTTGAGCGCGATGACTTGAGGATGCTGATCGGTGTACTGCTGCTGCGCGGTCTTCAGCTGCACTTCTACTTGAGAGAGCTGCGTCTGGAGGTTCTGCAGCACGGGATTGGCGGCCACGGTCGTGCCGCCGGTGATCGTGGCGGGCGTGTGCGCCAGCTGCGCGGAGACCGAGGCGATCTGCGCGTGCTGCTGCTGTTCGTCCGCCTGCGTCTTTCCGATGTTGGCGTCGAGGGTGGCCAGCGCGCTGATGTCGGACTGGGTCTGGGCGCTAATGTCCGTGATGTGGTGGCTGGCCTCGAAGCCCGCGAGCTTCATCTGGGCGTCGTGCATCGTGCGCTGCGCCGACGGCAGCTGCGTCTTGAGAAAGTCGATCGCTTGCTGCGCGTTGGCCGAAACCAACTGACGCTGCCGGTCGACGACGACTTTTCCGAATTCATTGGCGATCTGCGCCGACATGCGCGGGTTCGACCACGTCACCGCAAGGTCGATAATCGACGTGTTCGTAATCGGTTTGACCGCCACGTGCTGGAGCAGCGCGTGCGGCGACATCGGCAGGCCCAGGTTCGTGGCGACCTGCTGCGCGACGGGCGTCTCTTGGAAGAGTTCTACGTACGTTTCGGCGCTCTGCACGCCGCTGGCGGCGAGCAGCGCATTGAGAACGGGGAGCTGGCTATTTGCATTGTCCGCGTTGGAGGAGGGCACCGCGCTCGAGTTGCCCGCGATCACCTTGATCTCGGTCGTGTAGCTCTTCGGAACCAGCAGCGAGAACACGATGACCAAAGCGATGAAGCCCAAGAAGATAGCCATCATCGGCCGGGCGCGCCGCTGCAGCGTGCGCCAGATGCCGTGCAGTTGCTGCGTGGCTTCGGGTACCGCGGTCGGCGATGATTGCCCCGGGGGCAGCGATAACATACGGTGTCTCTTCCTCCGGTCTTACGGGATGAACCGCGACAGAATGTACAGCAGTCCGGTTACGAGCGAGTCGTTGTGGTGCGGTGCCGACTGCGGCACGTAGATCGTGTCGCCTTTAACGAGCGCGACGTTGGCGGTCGGATCGTTGCCCTTGAGCGCTTGGTACAGGTTGATCTCTTCGGTGGTTTGGCGGCCTTGGGCATCGGTGCGCATCAGGCGCACGTGATTCAGATCGGCCTGCGAGTTCGCGCTGTTTCCCGCTTTAGCAATCGCAACGGCCAAGCTGTCGCCCTGGTTGACCTGGATCGCGCCGGGGTGGTCCACGGCGCCCGTCACGTTGACGTAGAACTGCGTGGGGCCGGGAACGTATACCACTTCGCCTTCGCCCAGCCGTTCGTCCAGCTGTGTCTCCCCGCCGCGCAGCAGGCGCTGCAGCGACACGTTGGTCGTGCGTCCGCCGCGGTCGACGATGCGCGCGTTGGGATACTCGCCGTTGATGTCGGAAAGACCGCCGGCCGCGGCGATCGCGTCGGAGAGCTTGGCATCCGACGGCAGCTGATATTTGCCCGGGTTCTTCACGTCGCCCAAGACCATGACGTTCGGCTGCGCCAGTTGCGTGATCGCGACGGTGACGACGGGGTGGCGGACGAAGCGCAGCAGCCGCGCCTTCAGCGCCTCGGCGGCCTGCGCCGGGGTCTCACCGGCGACCGGAACTTGCCCGATAAGGGGGTAAGCGATCGTGCCGTCGTTGAGCACCGTCACGTTCTGCGTGAGCGTCTGGTCCCCATAGACTTGCACGCTCAGCTGGTCCCCGGGATGAATCGTCGTACCGCTCTGCGCCCCCGCGGGTGCGCCAAGCCAGGCCGCGGCGAGCAGCGCAGCTGCCGGGACCCCGAGCAAGCGGTTCGGTTGTCGAAACACGGATCTCACCACTTTCAGCCTTTTCGCCTATCGTAAGCGGCGCGGGGGCTTTGCCCGAAGATGGTATCGTCCCGGTTTGTTGAGCAAAAGGTCGTCATCGGGGCCGCCGGTTAGTGCAGGAGGCCCAACGCGCGTTGCTCGCATGGGACTGCGCCCCGGCAGCCGGTTTTTGTTAGAACGAAGGCATGACCTTGGGGAAGCGCGTGTGGATCGCCGCCGCTTCGCTGCTCGCGCTTGCCGCGGGCCTGCGAATATCCCATCATTTCGCCCGGCCGCCCGTCCTGCACGCAGGCGACCGCCTGTTGCCCTTCGGCCTGCGGTCGCTCGCCGGGGATGCCGTCACCCTGCGCGCCTCGGGGCGGCCGCAGGTCATCAACGTCTTTACCACCTGGTGTCCGGTCTGCAGGCTCGAGGAACCCTCCCTCGCCGCGCTGGCAAAGACGCTTGGGGCGCGGGGCGTCGAAGTCATCGGCATCGACCAGCAAGAATCGCCCGAACAAGTAGCGCACTTCCGCGATCAGTTCGCCCTGAGCTTTCCGTTGTACATCGATGCGGAGAATCTCACGCACACGCTTTTAGGAGCGCGGGTCATTCCGGAGACGGTGTACGTTTCCGCCGACGGCGTCATCCGCTGGATCCGCCAAGGCCCGCTCACGGACGGCGACATTCGCGCGCTCGACCGGGACACCGGGAGACCGGTATGAACCGGGCAGTAGTCGTCGGCTTCGACTACTACGCACAATTTCTCGCCAACCTAATCAACGAACATTCCAAGACGTGGCGGCTGGCTTCATTTAATAGTTCGCGCGTGGGCACGATGCGCGCGCTCGCGGCGCTCTACGGCGCGGACGCGTTAATCTCGCTGGGCGGGCCCTCACCCAATAGCGCGCTGACCGACGCGGCGCGCCGGCGCCGCATTCCCGTCTTTATCATCTGGGCCGGCAGCGATGTGATCAAGGCGCGCGAAGATCCGTTCGAACTGGAAGTCACCAAACAGGAAGAGTTCGTCAACCTTTCGGATGGCCCGTGGCTCGTCGACGAGTTGCGCGAGATGGGCGTGCACGCCGAATACTTGCCGATCACGGCGGTGCGCCCGGACCCGACGGTTGCTCCGTTTCCGGCAACGTTCTCCGTGCTCACGTACCTTCCGCAGCCGCGGCGCGCGTTTTACGGAGCGGACGTAATATACGAGGCGGCCCGATCGCTGCCGGACGTCCCGTTCACGGTCGTCGGGGCCGGAGATCGCGATGACGCCGCGCCCGGCAACGTGCAGTTCCTGGGCCACGTCTCGGACATGCCGGCCCGCATCGATTCGGCCGCCGTACTGCTGCGGATGCCCCGCCACGACGGCAAGTCGATGCTGGTGCTCGAAGCACTCGCGCGCGCGCGCCACGTCGTGTGGAATCAGGAGTTTCCGTACGCGCACACCGCGCGATCGCCGCAAGAGGTCATCGACACGCTCGAGGACCTGCGCGCGCGGCACGCTCGGGGCGAGCTCGAGTTGAACGCCGCCGGGCGCGATTTCGTGCTCAGGTGCTTCTCGCGCGAGAAGGTCGCAGTGGATTTCGAACAGCGCTTGAACGAGGCCGTAATGGAGTGGCGCAGCCGGCCGCGCACGCGCAAGCGCCGCGTAGCAATCTCGGGATTAGGCTTGTTTTGCGCCGACGTCTCGCGGAGCGTCAAGCGATTTGCGCCCGAATGGGAGCCGCGGCTCATGCGCACGAGCTCGCGCCTGGAGGTGCTGACGGCCATCAACACCATCGCGTGGTCCGACGTTTGGTATTCGATCGGCAGTCCGATTACGGACCGGTGGGTGCACTGGGCCTCGCGCGTACTGAAAAAACCGCACGTCGTACATTGGGTCGGATCTGATATCGCCTGGCTGGGCGAGCATCCGGCGATTCGCGCCGCGCTGACCGCCCCGCTGGTTTCGCACTTGGCCGAGGTCGAATGGACCGCCGCGCAGCTGCGCGAGCAGGGCCTTCAGGCGCGAATCGCGCCGTTGCCGCCGCGGCAGCGCAACGGCGTCCTTTGCCCGCTTCCACCGCAGTTTACGGTCATGCTGTACGTTCCGCGCACCCGCGCCGATTTCTACGGACGCCAATCGTTCAGGCAGCTCATGAAGCGCCTTGCGGACAAACCGATCCGTTACATCGTGGTCGGCGGGGGCGAGATCGAACCAATCCCCGGCGTCGATTTGGAGAACATGGGCTGGATGGACAGTTTGGACAGCGTGTACGAACGCGCGAGCGTGCTGATCAGAAATACGCCGCGCGACGGACTCTCGCTGATGGTGCTGGAAGCGCTCTCGTACGGAAGGCACGTACTCTGGACGCAGCATTTTCCGTTCACGACCGAGATTCACAGTTACAGCGACATGGAACGCGAGATTCGCGCGCTTTTCGATCTCCACGAACGCGGCGAGCTGCGGCCCCAGACGGGTGCGGCCGAGATGATCGCCTCGCGCTACGACGCGCGAACGTGCACCCGCGCGATCGTGCAGGCATGGAGCGATGCAGTAGAGCGTCAGATGAAGCCCAACTTGGTGGCGGAGGCACCGTGATCGAACGCATCGGCATCGACGAATGGCGAGACTTCGATCGCGCGCATCCCGCGCCGACCTTTTTCGCGCGTCCGCCGTGGGCGCTCGCGCTCGCGCAGGCCTACCCGCACATGGAAGCCGCGCCGCTGCGAATCCATACGCCCGGGGGCGCGCTGCTCATGCCCGCAATGCGGATGCGCGGCGGCGCGCTGCACTGGAAGGAATACTGCGCGTTTCCGCTGGGCGGATACACGTGTTTCC
>DASRDE010000329.1:0-9561 GCA_035652755.1 Vulcanimicrobiaceae bacterium
GAACCTGTTCAACAACCACTACGGACTCTGGTATCCCAACCAGCAGTATCAGCCCGTCGCGACCGGCATCTCCGGACCGCAGACCGGCACGCTCGCAACGGCGTACCCGGGCTCGCTGTTCTGGCAGAACGGCGTTCGCGACAACTACCTCGGGACGTTTGGAAACGGCCCCTTCCAAGTGCCGTACAACCCCGGCACCAACATCCAGTTCTACTTGCAGCGCAGGCTGTAACGTAGGCCCAGGAGCACGCTCGATCGGCGGCGCGGATGCGTTACCGCGCCGCCGCCAGGGCCGGCTGCGGCTGCTTGATTCTCCAGCCCATGATGAGCAGCCAGAGCATCAGGAGCAATTCGCCGAGGAACGTGTAGAAGAGCCAGTCGACGTTGACGTTCGGGAACAGGTATGGCTGAAGTTCGGTCACGATCCATCCGGCGCCGTCGATCACCAGCGCTACGCCGAGCCACCACGGCATGTACTTGGCTCGCACGATCAGCGCGCCGATCAAAATCAAGTGAATCCCGAACAAAATGAGCCCGAGTGAATAATACGTGCGGAACGTGTGCAGCAGAAGATTGACGTCGGCGTGAAGCAGCCGTGTGCCCAAGGTCGCCGCATACTCCGGGATCGTGAGCATGTGGAAGATCGTCGCTAAATTTAGCAGCCCCACCAGCGCAATTCCGGCGTACACGAGTTGGAAAAGCGCCGCCAACGCGGAAACCGCGCGATTCACCGGCGCGAGCAAATAATAGAGGGCCCACGCCACGACGATATCTTCGCAGAAGTTGATGAAATAGAAGAAGAGCATCATCAGGAACGTGCCGTGGTGCGCCGCGATGTTCGCAACGGTCTGCTCGACGTTGCCGCTCACGACGAGTTTTGGGTAGAGCGTGAACTCGGCATAGGAAACCGGGTCCAGCAGATAGGCCAGGCCGGCGATGACGGCCGCCGCGCGAAGCGTCAGCCCGTTGGTCGATCCGTTTTCCATGGCACCTCTCTCGGCGGGATGCCATGAATAGCGCGAATCGGACCCGCTTGTTTCAGGCCGCGGCCAACTCCGCGACCAGCCAGGTCGCCCCGGTGATCAAATAATTGGTCGCGATCTCGTTCCAATAGGACATTTCGTGCGGGTGGGCGGCGATGCGCGGCACCCATACCAGCAGCCCGAACAGCGCCATCATCAGGGCCATCAGGCGCAGCGCAAGCCGCGCTCGAAGGTTCGCGATGGCGGCGATGCCGGCGAGCGCGAACGCAATCGTCGTGAGCGTCGTCCAAAACGCTTGACTCGGCGGAATCCACGTTGGCACTAAGCTCGCCGTGTATTGGAAAAACGCCACCTGCGCCCAGGCAAATGAAAGCGCGCAAATGCCCAGCAGCACCCGAGCCCAACCGCGCGAACCGCACACCGCCATCGCACCGCACACGATCGAAAACTGCTCGAAGATGTCGACGTAGCTCCCCGGGTCGCGCGGAGCGGCGACCATGCCTGGGATGCACGACAGCGAGAACAGCAGGTAGATGGCGCCGACGGCGATCGCGCCCGCGCGGACGGCCGGTGTAAAGGCGAGCGCGATTCCGCCCGCTATTTGCGCGAAGGCGAGAATCCATGCGACGATTGGCCCAAACGGCACCGCCGTCAAGTGGAGATTTTGCCACGCTTCGGAGCCATGCCAGACCAATCCGACGATGCCGGCTGCAATCGCCGAAACCCCGAGCAGCATGCGCGCGTATGCCGAAAGTTTCACGCAAAACGCAACGAGCGCGCGAACGGCACTGTGACAAAAGACCTTAGCGTATTTGTTCGGAGCGAAAGCGCGCGATGCGGCCGATCAAACCGGCGGGAACCGGATCGCTAAATGAAAAGCGAATCGTGCCCTTTTCGATCGAGCATCCGGCAAGCTCGTCTTTGAATTTTGCCGCAATCGGACCCGTTGCCACGTACAAGGCGTAGTGCTCTTTCCACGCGGCAAAATGCAGCAGACGCTTGCGGCCCATCTCGTACGTCGGCATGTCGTACTTGATGGTCTCGGTCGCTTCGGGAACGGCTTTGCGTATCGCGGACCGCACGCGGCGAAGTGCGGCGCGCTGGGGCGCGGGCTGCTCGGCGATATAGTCGTCCACGCTCGAAAATCGCGGGGATGCGCCTTTGCTCACGCGCACGAACGTGCGTCGGCAAAGAGCCTGAATCCTCGCCGCCCCTCGCTGGTGCCGCCGCCGGCCCGATACCCGGATTAGCGCCCCGCCCTTCGGGTACGAACAACCCGTTATGATGAACGAAGTGGAAGGCCTTATCCAGCGCGTAACGACCGGGGACGTCGATCAGTCGTCGGTCTCTCAGTCCGCAAGCGACCATGTCTCGAGCATGGATCAGGAACAGTTGACACAGCATCTCGAAACGGCCGCCGGCAACGCCAATCAGCAAGGCGAGGGCGATATCGCGCAGCAGCTGCTCGGCCTGGTCGGCCAGCACGGCGGCGATCCGCAAGCGCTCAAAGAAAGCGTCGTCTCGCTCATCTCGAGTAATCCGCAAATTTTGCGGCACTTCGAGCCGAGCTTCGCCAAGAACATCCTCGGCAACGTGTGATTCGCGCGTAAAGCGCAGCCGTCAGGGGCCGATTGCGGAAAACACCGCGAGCGCGTGTTCGAACGCTTCCGGCCCCACGCGGATCTCGCCCCGGAACGGATAATCGACGGCAGCCACAAGATAGAGCACCAAGCCCACCATCGCCGAAAGCAATCCCACGATCGCGATGAGCGACCACGCGTTGCGATAGGCGAACAGATACGAAAAGACGATCGTCAGCATCGCGCCCGCAATTAAAATCGCCCACAAAAAGCCGCCCAGCCCCGTATTCGAGATCGCTTCGCGCGAATCGCGATCGACCAGCGCTTCATCCATGCTGCCGATCATTGACGAATGTACGTTTTGCTCCGCCGGCGTACGCACCGGAAGATGCCGAATCTGCGCGGCGATCTGCTCGCCCATCGTGACGACGCGATCGTCGAGCTGCCCGTGCTGCATCATCGGCCAATCGCGATTGAGAATTTCCGCGACGTAGGCCCGCAGCGACGCGCGTATCGAGCGCGCTTCCGGAAACGCATCGCATTTGCGATACACCACGGTCAGGCGCGCCGCTTCCTCGTACGTCCTGGCTTCGGCGGTTTGCAGGTGTTCCCAAACGCCGACGGCCAGAAAGGCGAGCAGAACGGCGTAGATCACGCCGACGACTGCAAACACGAACCCGGCGATCTCGTTGTGTTCCACCAGCGCATCGTTCGGCACCAGGCGGTGGAACAGGATTCCGCCCCCCACGGCCAACGCCACGACCGCGCCGATAAACAGCGGCGCCCCTGCCGCCACAGGCAGGTTGCTCAGCCATTGAAAGATCACGTCCGGCCCTTTGCTCTCGGGCCGCGCCGGTCATCCCGCCCGGCTTGGACGCGGATTGGACGCCGCCCGCGTACGCTGTCGTCGACACAGCCGCCCACTGAGGAGCCGTACCGTGAAGCCTCTCTTGCCGTACACCGTCCCCGCGCTGCTCGCCGATTGGACTTTGCTCGCCGCCGCGCCGCGGCTCAGGCTGGTGAACCGCTGATCGCGCGCGCATCCCTGCGCCGGATTAGCGCGTTCATGATGGGCATGGAAACGATTCAAGCGATTAATGAAGTTTTGCGCCTACCCGCGCCCGCTCCCAAACCGCTGGGGCTCGCTTTCGACGGCCCGACCTTGTGGATGGCCAGCCGCGAAACGCACCGCATGTACGCGATCGACGCTGCGGCGTGGACCGCTCGCGACGAAGGCGAAGCCCCAGGCGGCCCGTTCGGCATGTGCATGGTCGGCGACGAACTGCGCGTCATCATCGGGTTAGGCGAAAAGGAAAACGATCGCTATATCTACCGCTTCATTCCCGGCCACGGATTCAAGAGCGATCGCATCGCCTGTCCCGATCTCACCGGAGCGCACTTGGCGTTCGACGGCGACGTGCTGTTCTTGTCGCAAGCCTCGTATCGAAAGATTCTCGCGCTCGACGCGCAGGGTGCCGTAACGCGCGAAATTCCGCTGCCGCGCGTGCCGATCGGGATGACGCTCGCGCACGGCGCCTTCTACTTGGTGACCGCGAATGCCGACTTCGAAGATCTGGAATTTACCAAGGTCCAAGCGCACGGTGAAACGCCCCAGATCACCACGCTCGCGTCGATTCCGTTCGATGCGCGCGGCCTAGCCTTCGACGGCTCGCGTTTCTGGACGAGCCATCGCGACAACAACGAGATCGTCGCGTTTACTATCGATCGACCATAGCCATTTGACGCTCGCTGTAGCGCGGACCGGAGATCTTGTCGGGCGCCAGGGCCGAATCCAGCGCCGTCATCTCCTCCGCGCTCAGCGAGACGGACGCTGCCGCCGCGTCGTCTTCTAAATAGCGGCGACGCTTGGTGCCGGGAATGGGAACGACGTCGGGTCCCTTGTGCAGCAGCCACGCCAGGGCGATCTGCGCGGGCGTGACGCCTTTGCGTTGCGCCAGCTCGCGCACGGCGGATGCCGCTTGCATGTTGGCGTCGAAATTGGCTCCCTGATAGCGCGGGTCGTTGCGTCGAAAATCGTCTTGCGGATACTCTTCGGCGCGTTTGACCGCGCCCGTGAGAAATCCGCGACCGAGCGGTGCAAACGGCACCAGGCCGATCCCCAATTCACGCAGCAGCGGAACGATGCGCGGTTCCAAATTTCGCTCCCACAGCGAATACTCGCTTTGCAAAGCCGAGATCGGATGAACGGCGTGCGCGCGGCGAATCGTGTTTTCGCCGGCTTCGGATAAACCCAGAAACCGGACTTTGCCCTCATGAACCAGCTCGGCCATCGCGCCCACGGTCTCTTCGATCGGCACGGACGGATCGACGCGATGCTGGTAGAGCAGATCGATGCGATCGGTCTTTAGACGCCGCAGCGAACCTTCGGCGGCTTCGCGGACGTGCTCGGGCCGGCTGTCCACGCCGTTGATCCCCTCCGGACCGAAAGTAAAGCCGAATTTGGTCGCGATGACGACGCCGTCGCGCTTGCCCGAAAGCGCCCGCGCCATCAGTTCCTCATTGGTAAACGGCCCATAGGCTTCCGCAGTGTCGAAAAACGTGATGCCCAGTTCGATGGCCCGATGAATCGTAGCGATCGATTCGTTGTCGTCCCGTTCGTCGTCGCTGCCGTATGCCTGGCTCATGCCCATGCAGCCCAGGCCCAGCGCCGAAACGGTGAGCCCTTGCATCCCCAGCGTTCGCGATTCCATTGCCGCTCGGTTCGGGTGCGCGTTGAAATAAACTTGTCGAGGGCCTGCCGGCTGCCCGCCGCGAAGCACCGCCCATGAAACGCGATGCCATCGATCCGGTCAATTCGACCAGCGCGGAGATCTCGCGCCGTGGCTTTACCCTGCTGAGCAGTGCGGCACTGATCGGAGCTGCCGCGCCGTCGCCGCAGACGCTCGGCAAACCGCACCCGCCGTTCGTCGCCGAAGACGATCCCGATATTACGGTTTCGCGCCCGCGGCTGACTCCCGCGCGCGGCGGAGAGATTGGCGCCTACGCGGCCTCACCGCGTCATCGCAAAGACGTAATGCCCGGTGTCGTCGTCATTCAGGCGATCTGGGGAGTCGACGCGCAGCTGCGCGACGTCGTTCGCCGCTTTGCCAAACTCGGATATGATGCGGTCGCGCCCGCTCTCTACGATCGTCTGAATCCTCCGAGCGGAGACGGCGCCGCCGACATCAAGCCGTTTCTCCCGGTCGCGAACAAAATGTTCGAACAGGGTTTGCAATCGGGCGACATCAAGGCCGCGCGCGAATTTCTCACGACGCACTATAAGACCCCCAAGGCCGGGATCATCGGCTTTTGCATGGGCGGACGCGTCGTGCTCGAGCAGATCGCCGGAACGGCCGATTTTGCCGCAGCGTCGGTTTTTTACGGTGAGGTGCAGCCGCCGCCGAGCGGAACCATCTCCGCCGCCGTTTTAGGCAGCTACGGTGCGCGCGATACGTCCATCAAAGCGCAAGACGCGCGCGCTTTCTTCGACAGCCTTTCGGCACCGCACGCCTTGAAAATCTACGATGCAGCCGGCCATGCGTTTTTCGACGACACGCGCGCCCGTTACGTCGAAAGCGCCGCAAACGACGCCTGGCAACGGACACTTGACTGGTTTTTGCGCTATTTGAACCCCTGACGCTAGGACCTATCAGAAAAGATAGTTCCCAAAGGGCCTACTGAAAAAGGTCGCCAACGAAGCGCGCATCAGGGTAAAATAGAAACGTGGGGATCTTCCCAATGGGCGCTCTTCGTCGCGCATTCGGCGTTATAACAACGCTGGCTTTCATCATAGTCGCACTTCCGACGAATGCGGAATCGAGCGATCCTGTCGTCATTTCGCATCTGGGCCGGTATACCGTAGCCGGCTCGGCGTTGCCGTCGACGGCGCTTTTGCGTGCGCGCCGGAGCCGCTTGCTCGCCGCTGCCAAGACGATTCCCCTCACTCAAGGCGAATACGAAGCGCTCAGCGCCGAGCTCACGAAACCGACGGTTTTGCAGTACGGCCCGATTCCGCGCCGGCTCGACGCCATGACCAGCGGTCCTGCGCCTTACCACGCGATTCACAACGTCCTGATTCCGCCCAATCAGCATGGTTGGCATCTGACGTTCTCGCACGGGATTCACCGCACCGACATCTATATTCCGAACGCTTGCGGTAACGTTTCGGTCGTTCGTACGATCGAGCGGCCGAGAAAAGTCGCTGCCGCGCGGTTCAAGCGCAAACCGCCGATGGAAGCACCTGCGCCGCTGCCGCCGACGGCTGCGCCCGCTCCCGAGCTGACTCCGCCGCCCACGCCTACGCCAGGGCCAAACAAGAAGTTCCTTGCACGCTATTGGCCTGAACTCGGCGCACTGTTGATCGCATGCGTTACGCAGGTGAAGATCGGAAACTTCCGCCTGTGTTCGTTTGGCGGTCACGGGTCGCACTCGACGCCGGCGCCCAAACCATCGATTACCGGAGCGCCTGGGCCGACGCCTAAGCCGACTGCGACGCCGACGCCGGTCCACTCGCCGACTCCGACGCCGGTTCCGACCCCGACGCCGACGCCGTACCACACGCCGACTCCGACGCCTGTTCCGACTCCGACGCCGACGCCGTACCACACGCCGACGCCGACTCCGATGCCGACGTGGACACCGATGCCGACTCCGACGCCGCACCCGACGTGCACGCCGAAGCCGACGCCGACGCCGCATCCGACGTGCACGCCCAAACCGACCCCGACGCCGCATCCCACGTGCACGCCGATGCAAACGTCACCGCCGCAGTCGATGCGCCGTCAAACGGGCCCGTTCACGACGATCGCCGGCTCGCGCGCAAGCGGTACCGGTTCACGCGAAACGCCTGCCGCTTTGCGCGCGGCGGTAGCGGCTCCGCCCGCAAATGCTCCGGGAGCTCGTTCAGCGCCGGCTCACAACCAGCTCTCGCATCTGGTTCAGATGACGCTCAAAGCGTGGACGATGTTCCAACAGTCGGACGGCTTGAAGAACCTTTACTTCACACTTAAACTCTAGCAACAAAAGGGCGCGCTATAGCGCGCCCTTTTTTTCGTGTCATCCTGAGCGGAGCCTACGGCACGCGAACGCTTTGTGTCATCCTGAGCGGAGGCACGCCGCGCACCTCGTGCGCGGCCCGCGCAGTCGAAGGACTGGCATGACAAGAACACGTGTCGAACGAGTTGTGTCGAACAAGTTGTGTCGAACAAGTTGTGTCATCCTGAGCGGAGCCTACGGCACGCGTACGCGTGCCCTAGTGCAGTCGAAGGACTGGCGTGTCGAACAAGTCGTGTCGAACAAATCGTGTCATCCTGAGCGGAGCCTACGGCACGCGAACGCGTGCCCTAGCGCAGTCGAAGGACGCGCCCGCTCGAAGCGATGTTGAAGCACTCGGCTGCGGCCCTGATGCGTAGCCGGTAACGATGGCGCGCAGGTTGGCGCGCAGCCCGGTCGTTGCAACCATGACCATATGCCCGAAGAAGAAGAAAACGAGCTCTAAGGCAAGGCCAAGGTGCCACAGCCCGGCCGCTTTGCGTCCGCCGAACAGATGCGCGAGGGGGCGAAACAGGCCGAAGTGCGGCCACATCGCCAAACCGGTTGCGACGATCAGCGGTGCCAGCATGAACAGCACGATCGTGTACGCAAGTTTTTGCAGCGGATTGTACTCGCCGAATTCCGGTGGCGATGGGCGCAGCTTCAAGTAATAGAACGCCATCGGCACAAGCCCGGTCACATCGCGGCTGCGGAAGAATAAGGCACCCAGTTTCCCGGTAAGCGCCGCATACGCGACGTACACCACGCCGCTGACGATCATCACGCATGCGAAAATCTCGTGCAGCAGCACGGCATCGCTTAGCCAGTGCGCATGCAGGTAGACCTGCACTCCGGTAAGCACGAGTCCGGCGAACGCCAGCCCAAATGTGCCGTGCGTGACGCGCGTAACGAGCGAGTGGCGATAGTTCGGTGCAACTGCGGTGTCCATAGGTTCGAAGATAGAAGCCAAACCTGAACGTTTGCCGAGCAAAAGCGCATTCTCATCTGCCCTTAATCGCCGCGCAAATTTCCAAGACGCTTCCCAGAGAACGCGAGTACAAAAGAACTACGGCACCGGGTTATCGATGGGGAAAACGCACGCTGCCACTCCACACGGCGGGCAACTCCCGGTGCCGGATCACAACTCCATTTCGTTCGTCGGCGTAAAGCCGAGTTTCTCATAGATGGGGCGCCCGGCTTTAGAGGCGTGCAGCCGAATGTTGCGCACCCCGGCCGCGCGCAAGAACGCGATCGCGTCCTGCGTCAGCCGTTTTGCAATGCCGAGAGAGCGGTATTCGTGCTCGACGTACACGCCCAGAATATAGCCGAATCGCACCCCATGAATAATGGAAGGGTAGCCGTCGCGGATCAGTGCGCCCGCGGTACCGACGACGCGGTCTCCGTCCGACGCGACGAAATACTGCGTTTCATTCGCGACCGTGCGCTGCTCGAAATAGCGAACGAAGCGCTCGCGCCACCCGGGCTCGAAATCAGCTTCGCGGAATATCCCGATCTCCGCATACATCAAAAGCCAAAAGTCCGCGGCGGTCCAAAGATCGCCGCTCGCGGCACGCCGGAACGTTACGTGCTCTGGAAACGCATGAGTACGCATACTGCCAGCATAGCGTATTTTCTTTGCCCGCGCTACGAACGCGTTTCTATTGTCCCCATCTGCTAGAATTCGGTTGCGGCGTATCCCTACGCCGCGACGCTCGTGCGTGCCGCTGCTGCAAGCCACCGTGACGGATTGACGCCCATAATCAGCAGCCAAAGCGCCATGGCAATCTCGCCGACGCCGTCCGCCGCATACCCGATCGGTGCGAACCTATGGGTGAATGCCGCCGGCAGCAGCGTCGAAAAGAAGAGCAGCTGCGCGATACCGGCGAGCACCATCAGCACGCCGATCGTACGCGGAAGAAACGTCGATTCGATCACGAGATAGCCGATGAGGATGCATTGGACGCCGA